>CAZWCS010000158.1:0-7560 GCA_964632805.1 uncultured Desulfobacterales bacterium | reverse complement strand
TATTTATCCGGATGGCGACCGGGCTCCGTTAAGCATTGCAATCATTCTGCGTGCTTCCACCAGTAGATCATATGCCGGATGTCCTTTTGATAAGCGCACAAAAAGCGTCCGGGACCTTTCGATCACCTTGCCGGGGATATTGATAACAGAAAACCTGATGGCCTTCATCCGCTTTGCTCGAAAAGGTGGCGCCAGGGCCAGGTTCTTCATCATCGCATTCAGATTCAAGGCGATTATCATAATCCACCACCAGGCGGCATTTTCACCAAAATCGGCAGATGGCATCTTCCCGCCGGCCAGGTCCCCCTTCATCACCGCGTGAACCTCTTCGCTCTTGCCGCAGCGCTCATGGAGCCAGTGGATTATACTTTCCCCATCCATATCCTCGTATGCGATATTGGTGACGATGCCAAAAATTTTATACCGGCTCTCATTTAATTCCATGGTAGGAAAAGGTAATTGAGTCTGTTGCGGGGCGTCCAGTCCGGGTAGGAGTTGCTGCTCCTCCAAACGTTGCCGCAGGCAATATATCTGTATTGGGGCGCATCTTTGCTGTGGCACAATTCATTGGGGACAAAACAGACTTCAGCCCACTCGCTACCCGTTTTTACCTGTGCGCCGCCCTTATCTTTATAAATCGGCTGCCATTGAGCGTCTGGCACTTCGGCTACAGCTGCTTTAAAAGCCTGCGTTACATTACAGCCTATAGCAAATTCAATTCTTCCAAAGCGACTGTTGGCACCGGTTTCACAGTAGTTTAAAAGCTCGTGCTGATAACCGGCTGTGTCTGAACGAAGCCTCACTGTCTCCACGTTTTCCGGAAGGCAGGCCAGCGCTTCTTTGAAAACCCTTAATTGCTCAAAGCCCGCCGGCACGTTACCATCACGAAATTCCGTGTGGAGAATAAGCCCGTGTTCATGCCACCATGTATTGAAGGGTTGATAGGATTTGAATCCCTTATAACAATAGAAGGCTGACTGCTTCATCGTTTCCGCTAGAGTGGCGGCCATATCCAGAGTCGCCGTTGTCTGGGGTTTTACGGCGTTCAACCCTTCCAAGCATATCCCTGTTGAGTTTCCGCAACCCTTGCAAGTGTTCATTCGGCGCGGGGATGAAAGATTTAACCTTGGATTGGGTTCTCAGCTCTTCCTGCCGAGCATCATGAAATTCGGCTAAATATCGAAACGCTGCTGATGGAGATGGGACAGATCGTTTTTTCTCCTTTCGCCATCTCCGTTCTAAAACCCGACGGACCTTACGTTTTAAACCGTGCATTTCTGTTTGGCGCAGTATGCGGCAAAACCCCTCATCCGCCTTCAACATTTTTAAATTATCAACACAGACCCCCCCGGCAAGATTAAGCAGCACCAAAGACAAAATCATCTGGGAGTCAGTCCAGCCCTGAGAGTCCTTTCGTATCTTCAGGTGTTTTTCTATGGATTTGGACAGCCCGATTACCCTGGCCAGATTAAGATAAACCGGCAATTCTGCCAAGGCTGTCAGACCGGTCTGTTTTTCTGATTCTTCATACTTGAACGCCTTGTGTCATAATCTGTTTCACCGTGTTGATGATAGGTTTTTGCTTACACAAACACTCTATCTGCTTGGAATTCCAAGATCAACGGGGTTTTTTATTTTTTTGATGGTGGATTGGCCCACTTTTCAGTAGTCCAAAGCAATCCCATAAAAACCAGAAACCCTCGGAAATAATAGAAAATCCGGGGGAATCCTTTGACTAATGACCTTTCCCCACGCTGGGACGGCATTTTATTGAAAAAAAAGATGATCACGTGTCTCTCCCACCTCGCCCCTGCCCTGGTGATTTACGTTCTGGCTCCCCTCGTCTTCATCGTTTCGGAAAACACCATCAACTTCAATCCAGTTCGCCGCTCAAGTCTATCTGGTCATCGTTGGTCTCTTCGTCATCGATTGATTCCTGAATTCCGTCAGCCACCCCATCCCGGAAATCTTACATTAAAGTGGATGTAAAGGGATAATTTCAAGGTAAGAGGTAACCTTCATTTTCGACCATATACTTGCCGTTCTTTCCCCGTTCGACCTCCGCGTTTTCCCCCCTGGCGCTGATTTCCAACGCTGGCAATCCTTATTTTAGAACTCTCATTATGAGTGGGGTCATTACTGGGGCAGGTCAGTGTAGCTGCCTCAAACATACAAATTCAGGTGCAATCAACAGTTTGTTCAGCATAGAGGCAAGACGATTCAAGTCCCCGGAACCAATCACCCATTAACCTGTTTTTTTTGCGTCTGCAACGCCGCGATGGTTTCCTCGATCTCTGCCGGGGTAACGCTCTTCCGCAATCGTTCCACTTCTTCCATGACCCGGGCGAAGCGAATGCCCTCGGCGGCACTGACCCATTCGAGCTGGAGGCGTTCGGGGCGGATCCCTATTTTTTCCATTTTCTTGCGGACTTTGGCGATCCGTTTTTCGGTCCAGTGGTTGGCATCGATGTAGTGGCAGTCGCCAATATGGCAGCCGCTGACCAGCACCACCGGGGCGCCCTTTTCAAAGGCATGCCAGATAAATTTTTCATCCACCCGGCCGGAACACATGGTCCGGATCAGGCGGGCGTTGGGTGGATACTGCAAACGACTGACACCGGCCATGTCCGCTCCGGCATAGGAACACCAGTTGCAGGCAAAGGTCAGAATCTTGTCGGCCGGGTTTTCGGCCAGCAGGGCGTCGGTCTGGCTGGCAATCTGCTCGTCGGAAAAATGGTTCATCACAATGGCACCGAAAGGGCATTCCGCCGCGCAGGTGCCGCAACCGGCGCAGGAGGCGGTGTTGACCACGGCCGGGGTTTTCTTTTTGGTATCCACCGTAATGGCATTGTACGGGCAGACCTCGGCGCACTTACCGCAGGACGTGCAGTGTTCGGCGATGACCTCGGACGTGATCGGCTCGGAAACGATGTGGCCCTTGTGCATCAGCCGGATGGCCCGGGCGGCCGCGGCCGACCCCTGCGTCACCGACTCCTTGATGTCCTTGGGGCCCTCGGCGCACCCGGCATAAAAAATGCCGCTGGTGGCCGCGTCCACGGGTTGCAGCTTGGGATGGGCCTCCAGGTAAAAGCCGTCCGGCGTCAACTGCAGGCCCAGCATCTCCTGAAGCCGCTGGGTGCCTTTGGACGGCTGCATGCCAACGGCCAGGACCAGCATGTCGAGATGGTGGAATTCGATCTTGCCGGTACTGGTGTTTTCCACCGCCGCCCGCATGGTCTGGTCGTGAAGTTCCTCTACGTTACCGGGCAGCCCGCGGATATACTGCACCCCCAGGGAACGGCTCCGGTTGTAGAGCTCCTCGAACCCTTTACCGAAGGCCCGAATGTCGATGTAGAACACCTTTATGTCCATATCCGGATAATGCTCCTTCAACAGCAGGGTGCTCTTGATGGTGTTCATGCAGCAGATGTTGGAGCAATAGATGCCCCCCTTCTGCCGGGACCGGGAGCCCACGCACTGGATAAAACCGATGGATTGGGGATGCTTCCGGTCCGTGGGCCGGATCAGTTCCCCCAGGGTCGGTCCACCGGCGTTGACCAGCCGCTCGAACTCGAGACTGGTGACGATGTTTTCATGGCGGGTGTAGCCGTATTCGTCCATCTCCCGGGGATCATACGGTTCCAGACCCGTGGCCACCACGATACTGCCCACTTCCAGCCGGAGTTCCTCATCGGACATGTGAAAATCGATACAGTTCTTTTCGCAGGCGTCCGCGCATTTCGAACAACTGTTCCCCAGGCATTCATTCATGTTGATCAGATACGACGAGGGCACGGCCTGGGGGAAGGGCATGTAAATTGCCCGCCGGGAACTTAAGCCCACGTTAAACTCATCCGGATAGACCACGGGACAGACCGCGGCGCAATCGCCGCAGGCCGTACATTCCGTTAAATCCACGAACCTTGCCCGTTTCAGCACCCGGACATCGAAATTGCCGACATATCCTTTGACGTCGACCACTTCCGCCTGGGTGTAGAGCGTTATGTTTGGATGTCGACCGACATCCGCCATCTTCGGCCCGAGAATTCAGATGGAACAGTCCATGGTGGGAAAGGTCTTGTCCAGCTGGGCCATGACCCCACCGATGGAGGGACGTTTTTCCACCATGATCACTTCGTACCCGTTATCCGCCAGATCCAGGGCGGCCTGAATCCCGGCCACGCCGCCGCCGATCACCAGCGTTCTCTTGGTGAGGGGCAGAATGTCTTCCTGAAGCGGCCAGAGCAGGCTCACCCGGGCCACGGCCATGCGCACCAGATCAAGGGCCTTGGCGGTGGCCGCGTCTTTTTCCCGCATATGGACCCAACTGCACTGCTCCCGCAGATTGGCCATTTCCAGCATATACGGATTCAGTCCGGCCTTTTTCATCATCTGGCGAAAAGTCGGTTCGTGCAGACGCGGCGAACAGGAGGCCACCACAATCCGGTCCAGGTTGTTCTCTTCGATGTCGGTGACAATTTCCAATTGCCCCGGTTCGGAACACGCGTAGGTAATTTCCTTGGCAATGACGACGTCGGCCAGGGCCGCCGCCTGTTCCGCCACCGTTGCACAGTCCACGGTCTGGGCGATGTTTAAGCCGCAACGGCAGACATACACCCCGATGCGCCTCTTTCCCGTCATGGCCGCCGGTGTTGTTTCAGCATTTACTGACATTTTTTGATTCCTTTTTTATTCCCAACAGATGGTCCGGGCGATCACCCCGGTCAGGTCCATCATTTCCATTTTCAATTCGTCGGCCTTGATGGGGTCTTCCATGGCGCAGCGCAGATGGATCTGGCATTTGGGGCAGGCCGTCACCAGGAGATCGCTGCCGGTCTCCCGGGCCTGACCCAGCCGCTTGACCTGCAAGGCCTTGCTGTAAGCGTCGCATCCCGTCCAGGCATTGTTGCCGCAGCAGATGGCGGACGCCTGGTTGTCCTTCATTTCCTTGAAGGCGTCGGGATAAAGCCTGCTTAGCAGCCGCCGGGGCAGGTCCCGTAAATGCTCAAACCGGTTCAGGCGGCAGGAGTCCTGAAAGGTGATCTTATGACCGAGCTGGTTGAACGTGACGGCCCCCTTGTCGATCTCCCGCTCCAGGATCTCGTAAATATGGGTGACCGTAAATCCGGTTTCCACCCCGAACCGCGGATAATCCTTCGCCAGTGTGCGATAGCATTCCGGGCAGGCGGTCACCACTTCTTCAATACCCTGGTCCCGGATCATTTCAACGTTCATCCGGGCCAAGGCCAGAAACGCTTGCCGGTCCCCGGACCAGAGAAGATCATGCCCGCAGCAGCGCTCGTTTTCCAGCACGGCCGGATGGATGTCGAAAAAATTAAGGAGCCGCAGGCTGTCTTCAATCACGGCTTCGGTATGGACCCCGGTGTGTTTTTTAAAAAAAGTGTCAAAATACGGGGCGCAACCGCCGAAGAACAGTGTCTTGCTCTCGCGGTCGAGCTTGATTTCATCGGGCAAATGTTCCCAGCGGTTGGTCTGGACCGCCGGGGATGTCATGGACCGCATCAGAGACTGGAAAAAACCGCCGTGGGCCAGATGCTTTTCTCCGGTTTCAGGTTTGAGTGCGGCCCGCAAATCACAGATGAACTCCGGAAAATTGACGCCGGAAGGGCACCGGTCATAGCAAAGGCCGCAGGTCAGGCAGGACCAGATGGCGTTCTGGACGTCTTCGGTGTCGGTTTCACCGCTTATAACGCCCGCTGCCAGCGCCCGGGGGGAAAACGGCTTGCCGGCCAGCGCCAGCGGACAGGATGAGGTGCATTTGCCGCAATCCTGGCAACTGTTGGCGTCGTGGCGGGCCACGATTTCAGCCAGGCTGTCGGCCAGGGGTTCTTCCGGGGTGTCTGCCGGCATTTCCCCGGCATCGGCCTTTCCCGCACGAATCGGGCTCGGTCCCATGGCCCGGATCTCGTCTCTGAAATTTTCCAGGAAGGCCCGCAGGGGCTCGGCGTCATCCGGCTGAAAAGTGGCCAGTTGCATGCGTTCCCGGCCGAGACCCAGAAGATGGAGAATCTCACGGGTATCTTCCGTGTTGACCAGGGCGTTGTCCGTGCCGCTGCCGTAGCGGCAGGAGCCCGGGTGGCAGCCCGCCAGGGCGACCCCGTCCGCGCCCATTTCAAACGCTTTAAACAAAAGGGCCTTGGTGATCCGGCCCGTGCAGGGAATCCGCACCATTCGAACCTCCGGAGGGATCTGGCCGCCTTCCTCCTGAAGCATCTGGTAGGCCGTGTGAGGGCCCCAGTTGCACAGAAAAAGAATGATTTTTTCTTTTGCCATTAAAGTACCTGAATTTTTCTTATTCTGTTACGAGATATCCCTGCCGGCACCTTGGCGCCGTCATCAATCCACCAGGATCTCTTCTAATGTTTTTTCCAGAAAAAACTGGTCGCGATACGGACTGTCACAGGCCCCGGTGGGACATACCGAAATACAGTTGCCGCATCCCTTGCACAGCGCCGCGTCCACCTCGGCATACCAGCTGCCGATACCGTTGGGCGAAATGGAGATGGCCCGATACGGGCAGACCGCCAGGCAGCGGCCGCAGATCCGGCAACGGTCTTTATCGATTTCCACCGTATACCCCTTGCTGTTTCGAGGGCCGCGGGGCATCACGGCGGCGGCCAGCACGGCGGCGGCGCCTCCTTTCTGCCGGGCCGACACCTGAATTCCGGGCGGTTCGGCCACAAACAGGCCGGCAATGGAGGTCATGCCGGGATAATAGAACGGGACGCCGGTAACGTTGTCTTTCTGCATTTCACAGGTGACCTTGTGCATCGGTACCTGATCCTGATTCAGATAGTCGACGCGGCCCCGGGTTTTATCACCGATGATCACCGCGCCCGCGGGAAACGTCTGTTCCGCGCCGTCGATACGGGCCGTAATCTGGAAATCCCCGATACTGCCGCTGATGTTAACGACTTCCGAGCCTTGAAAACAGATCATGTTGGGATGCCGGCAAGCCCATTTGAGGGGCTTGTTGCGGGAACCGAAAAACATCACGTCGATATTGGCATCGGCCAGCACCCGGGCGCTTTCCAGGGCCGCCTCGGTTTCGCCGATCACGGCGGTGGTAAAATTGTAATGACGGGCCGGCATGGAAAACGGTTTAAGCTGACGCGCCCGCCGGACGGCCCGGGCGATCATGCCCGTAAACCGCATGCAGGCCAGGTCCGGGTCCTGATCGAGCATGCTCAGGGCCTCGTCCCGGACGTTGGCGGTCACCACCATGGACCGACTGATGCCCGTGGCGTCGAACAGCGCGGCCTTTAACCGGCTGCGCTGATCCGTACAGGCGCTGCACACAAAATTCAAGGGGCAGCAGACACAGGACGCCAGCACGATCCGGTTCAGCCCTTTTTCACGCGCCGTCTTTAATATGGCCGCCGTCCCTTCCGGCACACAGGCGGAAGGGACGGTCTCCGCGTGCACCACATCATCCGCCGTGGCCAGGTCCGCCACAAAAGCGTCCATCTCCGGCAACCAGCCAAGAGAATCGTTGCAGCGGCAGGCGAAAATGCCGATCTTAAGGTCCGTCCCCATGCC
>CAZWCS010000157.1:0-7643 GCA_964632805.1 uncultured Desulfobacterales bacterium | reverse complement strand
TGGATACCGGGTCAAGCCCGGTATGACAAAAAAGCTGTTTTCCGACTTTTTACGAAGCCGTCAGACCATGGCTACGATTAACTTGCAGAAGATGATATTTTTGCGAGAGAAATAATAGCCAATATTGCTACGGCTGTGGTCGTTAAGGATTATCCGGAATATTCAAAAGGACCATGTGTTTTGGTGTTGCAGAAAGACAACCAGGGGAACCCGATCCATGTGGTATGGGGGATACCGGTGGGAGCCTCATCCCCTGCTGTTTTAGTCACTGCCTATAGGCCAGATCCGGATAAGTGGTCAAATGATTTTACAAGGAGAACGCTATGAGGAAGAGGCGTCACACAAAACTTGTGCATGAAGGGCAATATGTAGCCAAAGTTAACATTGAACTGATGGATACTGATGAAGGCTGGTCACCTTATCTATCACTTGATGATGCCATGAAGCTTGACGATGTTCGCGACGCTTTGCGTAGAGGAGACGTAAAAGCTGCCGGTCGGCTTGCCCACGTTTTCACCCTTACCCCGGTTGCAGTTTAGGTCCCTCCACAGAGCCAGTCGCTGTAACCTGGCACCAGCAGGACGTCCCATTCCGCCTCGTATTAATTTCAAGACGGTTTTGGGTTAAGGGTCACATGGGGGTCTCAAATAATTCAGCAAAGAGATGCCCCTTTTCTCCATTACGCACTACAGAGCGTTTACCTTGACTTTGATTTTATAACAAGCCCCAAAACAAAATTCTTTGACACCTATACCACGATTATTGATAATTTAAATATGCGTGGAGGTGCATTATGCAGAACGTTGATTTAAATCAGGCAAAAAAGAATTTACAACATCTTATAGAAAAGACTATCAGTGGTGAGCAGATTATTATCACTAGAGGTGGTCAGCCGGTTGTCAAACTTGTTGCTATTAGAAGGTCCCAAAAGTCCCGTGAATTCGATACAGCCAAAGGCCTGATCAAAATTCTTGATGGTTTCGATGAACCTCTCGATGATTTTCAGGGATACATGTAATGAAAGCACTGCTTGATACAAGTGCTTTTCTTAATCAAAGTATTTTAGAAGCGCATTCGCGGTCTTTAAAGGCTTGCTCAATCTGCCACTGGCAATGTCGTCGTCCGCAGCTGCTTCACCCTGCTGCCACTCTTTTGTCCAGAACCATGCCTGGCCTTGGGGGACAAGCTTTTGCGGGATCAAACGAATCGTGCCGTCTTCTACAACGGTTTCCACATAGTCACCCGCCTTAAGGCCAAGGCAGGCAACAATAGTTTTTGGAATGGTGATCTGATGCTTGGGGCCTATCTTGATCATAGGAATATCAACTCCCTTTGACATATCGGCTTTAATCATATTTTCTAATCACAGATAAGCTTCTTTTGTCAAACAAACAGTTCGCTCAGGAGTTATAGATATATCAGGCGGCGGGGGCTATGTTGTTGTAACCAACCAGCCCCTCATATGGTCTGAGCGCACACCTGCTCGGGCGGCAGGTGACTGTAGAAACAATTCCATATGTAATATTCTAAAATCATTGACTATATATATCAATTAGCTCCGCAATCCCTTGCGCGGCGCGAATTTTCAGACGCAATAATATCAGACATTTATAAAGGCTGTTTTTTTGACAGGGATCGAGTGGGAGGAACAAAACCCGAAAATCGGCATTTTAAGGGGAAAAAAGCAGATTGTAAACTTCACAACCTGCCTTTTTTATTGCGTTCTGGTCGGGGCGGCAGGATTTGAACCTGCGACTCCCTGCTCCCAAAGCAGGTGCGCTACCAGACTGCGCCACGCCCCGATTTAAATTTGTTGTCGGCATTACCGCGCAAACACAGATAATGTCGGCCGGAAGCCTGTTGTCTACCACAACAAACCCGGATCAGGCAATCCGCGCCGGGAAAAAATATCCGACGTATAAGCTGTTTCCAAAGCGATTTTAATCATTCCCATCTGCTTTAAAAAAAATTTCAATCCCGCGGCACAACCGATCTGCAATTATAGACAGGGCCTCCGGCGACTGCAACTTTTTTTCCGCCGCAGGATTGACCAGAGGCCCCAGCTCTACCAGAACCGCCGGCATGGCCGCACCTTCCAGCACAGCCAACCGCTCTTCCCGGACAACATGAAAAGTGCCGCCTTCTTTGCTGTCAGAAAGCGCTTTCTGAATGGTCCGGGCGGCTCTCTGACTGGCAAAAACATACTGTTCATTCACTGCTTCCCAGACAATATACGGCCGTACCTGTTCCAGAGCACTTTTCCCATCTGTTCCGATGCGCCGGAAATACCCCGACTTTCTGCCGAAATAAAAAACTGCGCACATTTGCTGCTGATAAGAAAATCCCCCGCCGACATGAAGGCTGATAAACAAATCTGCCGGCACCTGGTTGGCCTTGGCAGTTCTATCAAAAATATCAACATGATAGTCTCCGCTTCGGGTGAGCAGCGCCCGGTACCCCCGGTCCTTCAGACCGGCAGCCACCATCCGGGCCAGCGCGAAATTGATATCTTTTTCCAAAGTTCCATCGGTGCCACGGGCGCCAGCGTCATATCCACCATGACCGGGATCGATCATAACCGTTCCAGGCGAACTGGCCCGGCTCCAAACGGGGTTGTACCCGCTCAGGATCAAACCAATGACCGCTGCGATCAAAAAAATTCGCCGCCGCCCCAATCCTGTTTTTTTCCCATACTGCTTTGCCGCAACCATTGACTTTCGTTTCAACAGCTTGTTTTTACTTGACAGAAATACACATTGACTTTAGACTGATCAGAATTACTTTATTAATTACCATCAAAAAGGAAGAAAAAACAAAGTAAAAAAACAAAAAAAAGAGAGACCGTTCTGCCAGAACCGATGGATAATTTGATGTTTTACCGCGCGAGAGTGGCGGAATTGGTAGACGCACTGGACTTAGGATCCAGCTCTGGAAACAGAATGGGAGTTCAAGTCTCCCCTCTCGCACCAACAGCCGATTATCCGGGGCCGGACAACCGGTTTAACCAACAAAAAACAAACACAATGTGGAGGAAGACAAAATTATCATGCAAGTTACTGTTGAAGACCAGAGTTCCATAAAAAAAACGCTCCGGATTGAAATTCCCGCGGAAACAGTCGGCCGGGAACTGGATGATACCTATAAAGAGCTGAAAAAAAACGCTAAAATAAAAGGATTTCGGCCCGGAAAAGTTCCTGTTTCCGTCTTAAAACGCCACTACAAAAACAAAGTGCATGCCGATGTGGCCTATCAGCTGATCCAGACCTCTCTTCCCGAGGCTGTCAAAGAGCAGGAACTGAATGTCATCGGGGAGCCGGTTATTGATCCCGAGGAATTGAAAGAAGAGGAGACGTTCATCTATAACGCCACCGTGGAAATCAAACCGGAGATCGCGGATGTGGATTTCAAAGGATTTGCCTTGAAAAAAACCCTGTATCAATACAGTGAGGAAGAAGTCGCCAATCAGCTGTCTGTCCTGCAAAACAACTTTGCCACGGAAAAAACGCTGGAACCGCCCCGCCCCGCACAAAACGAAGATGTTGTCTTTATTGATTATGAAGGGTTCCACGAAGGGCAGCCGGTTCCCGAATTTCCGAAAACGGAAAATACCAAAGTCAATCTGGGCAGCGGCTTTATCACCGAAGCATTTGAAAAGCAGTTATTCGGCATGTCGCCCGGAGAAACCCAGACCCTGACCGTCACCTTTCCGGCAGACAGTGCCGACACCGCCATAGCCGGCAAAACCATCGATTTTACGGTCACAATGCGGGAAGTAAAAGAAAAGGTACTGCCTGAACTTGACGATGCCTTTGCCAAAACTCTCGGCCCTTTTGAAACCCTGGCCGATCTCAAAGAAGAAATTGCCAAAAACCTGCAAGCAGGATACGATAACCAGAGCGAACAGGAATTAAATGAACAGGTTTTTAACCTGCTGCTTGAAAAATGCACCTTCGAGGTTCCGGAAACCATGATCAACCATGAGCTGGACGGCATCATGGAGGAGATTGAACGGACCTATGCCAACTACAACCTGTCTATGGAAACGCTGGGGCAAAACCCGGAGGAACTGCGGAAAAAACACTATGATACCGCACTGAAAAAAGCCAAACGTCATATTATTCTCAACAAAATCATCGAGCAGGAGCAACTTATCATAAACGATGAGGAATGGGAGGCCGGTATCCGGAACATGGCCGACTCCATGCAGCAACCATTGGACATGATCAAACAGTTTTTTCAGCAGCAGCCGGAACGGGCCGAGATGTTTCGGTACACGCTGATGGAAAAAAAGGCCATGGATATGATTTTGGAAAACAGTCAAATCGAAGAAGTCGCACCGGCCGAAAACGGCGATGCGAATACGCAGGAAAAAGCGGCCGAATAATCATTCCGGTCATATTGTACCGGCTACTTGCCAACGAGCCAAAATAAAAAAACAGGGAGGTATCCGTGCCCTTAATTCCCATGGTAATCGAACAGACCAGCCGGGGAGAGCGTTCCTTTGATATCTATTCCCGACTGCTGAAAGACAGAATTATTTTTATCGGCAGCGCCATTGACGGCGAAACCGCCAATCTTCTGATTGCCCAATTGCTGTTTCTGGAGTCTGAAAACCCGGACAAGGACATTAACTTCTATATCAATTCTCCGGGCGGGATTGTCTCCGCCGGTATGGCCATTTATGATACCATGCAATACATCAAGCCGGATATTGCCACCGTCTGTATCGGCCACGCCGCCAGCATGGGTGCCTTTCTGCTGGCCGCCGGCACCAGCGGCAAACGGTTTTCCCTGCCCCATTCGCGCATCATGATTCATCAACCCATGGGCGGCACCCAGGGGCAGGCTTCCGACATCGCCATCCAGGCCAAAGAAATTATTCAGATGAAGGACACCCTGAACAATATTCTGGCGAGCCATACCGGGCAACCCCTGGAACGGATTCAGACCGACACCGACCGTGATTTTTTCATGTCCGGGGAAGAGGCCCGCGACTATGGGATCATTGACCATGTCATCACCAACCGGAACGATCTGGACAAACTGGAACAAGCTGAGGAGGCATAACCTATGACCAGACAAGACGAGGGCGTGGAAAAGCTCATCTGCTCCTTCTGCGGGAAAACCCAGAAAGAGGTTAAAAAGCTGATCGCCGGGCCGGCCGTATATATATGCGATGAGTGCATCAACCTTTGCAGTGAAATCATCGCCGAAGAGTACGAAAAAGAGACAGAAGAAAATCAGGAGCTTTTATCCCCGAAAGAGATAAAAAAACTGCTGGACGACTATATTATTGAACAGGATCAGGCCAAGCGGGTTCTGTCCGTAGCGGTATACAACCATTATAAACGGCTGGACTCCCGAATCCAGACCGACGATGTGGAGATACAAAAAAGCAACATCATTCTCATCGGACCGACGGGTTGCGGCAAAACCTTGCTGGCCCAGACCCTGGCCCGATTCCTGAACGTACCCTTTACCATTGCGGACGCCACCACTTTGACGGAAGCCGGTTATGTGGGCGAAGATGTGGAAAATATCATCCTTTCCCTGTTGCAGAATGCGGACTACGACGTGGAAAAAGCGGAACGCGGCATTGTTTACGTGGATGAAATCGATAAAATCGCGCAACGCACCGATAATCCTTCCATCACCCGGGATGTCTCCGGTGAAGGCGTTCAGCAGGCCCTGCTCAAACTGATGGAAGGATCTACGGCCAGTGTTCCGCCCAAAGGCGGCCGCAAACACCCCCAACAGGATTTTGTCAAGGTGGATACCACCAATATCCTCTTCATCTGTGGCGGCACCTTCACCGGTCTGGACAAGGTCATCGAGCGCCGTCTGGGCGAAAAGACCATCGGTTTTGGCAGCAGAGTCACCACCCAGGAAGAAAAAAACATCGGTGAAACCCTGAAGCTGATTGAACCGGAAGACCTCATCCGATTCGGCCTGATACCGGAATTTCTGGGGCGGTTGCCGATCATTGCCACCCTGGATGAACTGAGTGAGTCATCGCTGGTAAAAATTCTCACCGAGCCGAAAAACGCCCTGGTCAAACAGTTTCAGAAACTGTTTGAGATGGAGGGAATAAAGCTGCGTTTTACGGACAATGCCCTGGTTACCATCGCGGCCAAGGCCATGCAGCGGAAATCCGGCGCCCGGGGTCTGCGCTCCATCCTTGAAAACAGCCTGCTGGAAATCATGTATGAAATACCTTCCCGGAAAGGTATTAAAGAATGCGTCATTAATGAAGAAGTAATCAAACACAACGAAGAACCGATTCTGATGCTGGAGCGGGAAAAAGACCAGAAACATGCCTGACGAACAGCTCCACCCGTTTCCAACGCCTTGTCTTTAACAACCTGGCTTCTTCCCCCCGGGGAATCCAGATGCTTTTTATCAGGCCATAACCTGTAATGATACATATACCGAAATTATTCAAAAGTACGAACGATATGAAACCATCTGCAATAACCTTACCGCTTTTGCCCCTGCGGGATATTGTCGTTTTTCCCCATATGGTGGTTCCCCTTTTTATCGGCAGAGAAAAATCGATCAAGGCGCTGTCGGAGGCGATGAGCGGCGATAAAAAAATTTTTCTGGCCGGCCAGACGCGGCCCGATATCGACAACCCCGTCCCCAAAGAAATTAAAACCATCGGCACCGTTGGAACGGTTCTGCAAATGCTGCGGCTCTCCGACGGAACGGTTAAAGCGCTGGTGGAGGGGCACACCCGGGCAAAAATCGCCGATTTTCTGTCCAGCGAGGATTATTTCCAGGTCGAACTGTTACCCGTCACGGAAACCGGCCTCTCCCCGGCGGAAACCGAAGCCTTGAGCCGGACCGTGGTGGAATCGTTTGAACAATACGCCCGGCACAAAAAAAAAGAAGTCTCTCCGGAAACAGTGAAAAACATTGCCGCCATTGCCGATCCCGCTCAACTGGCCGACACCATCGCCGCTCATATCCCTTTTAAACTGGAAAACAAACAGCACCTTCTGGAAGAAACCGATTTGCGAAAACGGCTGACGGATCTGTCCAGCCTGATTCGCTCCGAGATCGAAATCTCCGACGTGGAGCAGAAAATCAAAAAACGCGTCAAGGAGCAGATGGAAAAAAATCAGAAAAATTACTACCTCAACGAGCAGATTCGCGCCATTAAAAAAGAAATGGGCGGTGAGGAAGGTGCGGTAGACGAGCTGGCGGAACTGGAAAAACGGATCAAACGGAAAAAAATGTCCAAAGAGGCCACGGGCAAGGTCAAAGAAGAGCTGAAAAAGCTGAAAAACACTACGCCCATGTCGGCGGAAGCAACGGTCATCCGCAATTACATTGACTGGCTCATCAGCCTGCCCTGGTTTAACAAAAGCAAAGTGCATCACGACATCAGCCGGGCGGAAGCCATTCTGGATGAAGACCATTACGGGCTGCAAAAACCCAAAGAACGAATTATAGAGTATCTGGCGGTACAGTCTCTGGTTAAAAAAATCAAGGGCCCCATCCTTTGCCTGGTGGGCCCGCCGGGTGTCGGCAAAACCTCCCTGGCCCAGTCGGTAGCCCGGGCGACCGGCAGAAAATTTGTCCGCATCTCCCTGGGGGGCGTCCGGGATGAAGCGGAAATCCGGGGTCACCGGCGCACCTAC
>CAZWCS010000156.1:0-7759 GCA_964632805.1 uncultured Desulfobacterales bacterium | reverse complement strand
CTGGCCGAGCCGTATCCGGCCGAGGCCTACCAGGTCCCCGCTCGGGGAGACGAGAACGCGCCCGACGGCCGGCCGAAACGCATCCGCCGACAGCGGGTGACGCTGCCGTCGAAACACCTGCGCCGGGGCGTGAACGTCCTGGCCCTGGAACTGCACCGCGCCGTGGAAATGGTCCGGCAGTCCGCGGATTCCCTGGGAAACGTCTCCCGCCAGGCCCTGCAGGAAATTGCGGGCCGTCTCTCCCCGGACGAGCAGACCGCTTTTAACGCCGCCCTGCACTGGATGAACGCCGGCATGGAATCGGTCTTTTTGCAGGACGCCAACAGCCTCATCATCAAACCGGATGATCTGATCGATATTCTCCATCACTTGTACAACCGTTTTCCGGAAATCAAACGGGTCACCTCCTATGCCCGCTCCCATACCGTCTGCCGTATCAAGCCGGAAAAACTGCAAGAAATCCGGCAGGCCGGGCTCAACCGGATTCACATCGGCCTGGAATCGGGCGCGGACCGGGTCCTGGCCATGGTGAAAAAGGGAGTCACCAAGGCGGAGCATATCACCGCCGGCCAAAACGCCAAACAGGCCGGTTTTGAACTGTCCGAATACGTCATGCCGGGGCTGGGCGGGCAGGAGTTGTCCGCGGAACACGCCGCGGAAACCGCCGACGCCCTCAACCGGATCAACCCCGATTTTATCCGGATACGCTCCCTGGCCATCCCGCCGGGCCTGCCCCTGCACGAAGAATATACGGCCGGCCGCTTCACCAAGTGCACGGACGTTATGATGGCCGAAGAACTGCTGAAATTCATCGAGCAGCTGGAAGGCATTTCCGCAAAGGTGGTCAGCGATCATATTTTGAATCTGTTCGAAGAGGTTACCGGCACCCTGCCCGGCGACAAAGAGGCCATGCTGGCGCCGGTGCGGCGGTTTCTGGAGCTGTCGCGCGAGGAGCAGATGCTGTACCAGGTGGGCCGGCGCCTGTCCCTGTTTTCCCGGCTGGACGATCTGAACGAGAGCGAACGCGTCCGGAAAGTCCGCGATGTCTGCGACCGCGCCGGGATCACTCCCGACAACGTGGAACAGATCATTGAAGAAACCATGAACCGGTTTATTTAATATGGCAAAAAAATCCCGCTTGAAAGAACATGTCATCAACCGCGACTGGTGCAAGGGCTGCGGCATCTGTGTCCATTTCTGCCCCAAAGCGGTTCTGGCACTGGATAACGACAACAAGGCCGTGGCCGCCCACCCGGAGCGCTGCATCGCCTGCCGGCTGTGCGAATACCGCTGCCCGGATCTGGCCATTGTGGTCCATACGGAAGAGGAAGCGGCATGAACGGTTCCGTAAAATTTCTGCAGGGCAACCTGGTCTGCGCCGAAGCGGCCCTGTATGCCGGGCTGGATTTTTTCGCAGGCTATCCCATCACGCCCTCCACCGAAATCGCCGAGTATATGGCGGTCCGGCTGCCGAAAATCAATGGCACCTTTCTCCAGATGGAAGACGAAATCGCCTCTCTCTGCGCCGCCATCGGAGCTTCCCTTACCGGCCACAAAGTCATGACCGCCACCAGCGGTCCCGGCTTTTCCCTGATGCAGGAAGCCCTGGGATACGCCATCATGACGGAAATTCCCTGTGTTATCGTCGATGTGCAGCGCGGCGGCCCGTCCACCGGCCTGCCGACCCACGCCATGCAGGGAGATATCAACCAGGCCCGCTGGGGAACCCACGGCGATCACGCCATCGTCGCCCTGACCGCCTCCAACAACCAGGACCTGTTTGCCATTACCGTGGAAGCCTTCAACCTGGCGGAAACCTACCGCACCCCGGTCATTCTGCTGCTGGATGAAGTAACCGGCCACACCCGGGAACGGATGGTCCTTCCCCGGCCGGACGAAATCCCGGTCACCCAGCGGCTGCGGACGGCGGTCAAGCAGGGGGTGGACTACCACCCTTATCTGCCCCGGGAGGACGGGCGGCTGCCCATGTCGGACTTCGGCGACGTGCACCGCTACAACGTCACCGGCCTGTACCACGACATGTGGGGCTTTCCCACCAGCGATCCCGCCATCGTCCACGGCCTCCTGCGGCACCTGGCCGACAAAATCAACAACAATATCCATGAAATGACCCGCTACAAGGAGTTTTACCTGGATGATGCCGAACTGGTCCTGATTTCCTACGGATCCTGCGCCCGCTCGGCCCTGCACCTGGTGGAAAACCGGCGGCGCCGGGGGGAAAAGTACGGCCTGCTGGAACTGCAGACCATCTGGCCCTTTCCCCACCGAATGGTCAGAGAAAAATGCGCCAGGGCCGACTATATCGCGGTGGTGGAAATGAACCTGGGCCAGTTGACCAAAGAGGTCAGAGAAGCCGTGGATCATCCCGAACGCGTCTACCTGGTCAACCGGGTGGACGGCGTCTTTATCACGCCCACGGACATCCGAAACATGATGCGGCTGATACAGGGGAGAGGGGTTTAATATTTTATGATTTAAGGATTTAAAGATTTTAGGGTTTGGAGGCACAAACGGAATGAACCACAAATCATAAAATCCTTAAATCATCAAATAATACTGATAACCATTAAAACCTAGGTCACAAATGGCTGTCCACGACTACTTACGAGAGCGGTTTTTCCCCCACATCTGGTGTCCGGGCTGCGGCCACGGCATTGTCCTGAATACCCTGCTGCGGGCGATTGAAGAACTGGGGCTGGCCAAAAGCGACCTCGTCATGGTGTCCGGCATCGGCTGTTCGGCCCGGATCACCGGCTATGTGGATTTTCATTCCCTGCACACTTTGCACGGCCGGGCCCTGGCCTTTGCCACCGGCGTCAAGATGAGTCGGCCGGGGCTGACCGTCATTGTTCCCATGGGGGACGGCGACGCCCTGGCCATCGGCGGCAACCATTTTATCCATACCTGTCGGCGCAACCTGGACATGACCGCCCTGGTCATGAACAACCGTATCTACGGCATGACCGGCGGCCAGTTTTCCCCCCTGTCGGGCTGCGGCATCAAAGCCACCACCGCTCCCTACACCAGTATTGACCACGACTTCGACGTGGTCAACCTGGCCACCGCCGCCGGGGCGACCTTTGTGGCCCGTTCCACCACCTATCACGTCCAGCAGTTGAAAAAAATCCTCATCCGGGCCATTACCCATTCGGGCTTTTCCGTGGTGGAAATCATGTCCCAGTGCCCCACCAACTTCGGACGGCGCAATCAATCCGGGGACGCCGTAGCCATGATGGAATATTTCAAAAATCACACCCGCCCGGTGGGCGGGGAAAAAACCGGCGACGATGATGACCGAATGGCCATCGGCGTATTTGTGGAAAAAGAACTGCCGGAATACGGCCGCGAATACCGGCGGCTGGCCAAAACGGTGCAGGAGGGAGGAGGCTGACATGGCACGATCCCGACTGATCTTTTCCGGCGCCGGGGGGCAGGGCGTCATCACAGCCGCGGTCATTCTGGGCGAAGCCGCGGTGCTGCATGAAGGGCTGAATGCCGTCCAGTCGCAGTCTTATGGCCCGGAGGCCCGGGGCGGCGCCGCCCGTTCGGAAGTGATCATCTCCGAAGCCCCCATCAACTTTCCCAAAGTCAACAACGCCAACATTCTGGCCTGCCTGACCCAGGAAGCCTACAACAAATACTATACCGCCATCCGGCCGGGCGGCATGCTGATCACCGACAGCCGGCGGGTGCGGATCATGAAAAAAGTGGATGCCCGGCAGATCGAACTGCCGCTGTCCCGGACCGCGGCCGAAGAGCTGGGCAATCCGCTTGTCTTGAACATCTGCCTGCTGGGCGCAGTCATCGGCCTGACCGAAGTGGTCCGGCTGGATTCTGTCGCCAAAGTGCTGGAAACCCGCATTCCCGAAAAATTTCTGGAAATCAATCGCCGGGCGCTTCAGCGGGGCTATGAACTGGGACAGGCCAGCAACAGATGAGAATGCCGGGGAAAATGCCCGGCAATTGACAGGCAGCAATCTCACCGGAAACAACAGGGGGCTTTGCTTTTACCAGAAAAGCTGTATCGCTATGGAAAACCGCATCGACGTTTCATTTTTATCCGACGGTAAAAAATGCCGGGCCTGGCTCTATCTGCCGGAAAGCGGAGGGAAACCCCCGGTGATGGTTCTGGGACACGGACTGGGCGCGATCCGGGAGATGCGGCTGGATGCTTATGCCGAGCGGTTCTGCGCGGCGGGGTATGCGGCCCTTGTGTTTGACTACCGACACTTCGGCGCCAGCGAGGGCGAACCGCGGCAACTGCTGGACATCAACCGCCAGCTCCGCGACTGGGAAGCCGCCCTGGCGTTCGTCCGCAGCCGATCGGAGGTGGACGGCAGCCGGGTGGTTCTCTGGGGGAGTTCCTTTGGCGGCGGCCACGTCCTGGTGACCGCCGCCAACGACAAAAACGTATCGGCCGTAATTTCCCAATGTCCGTTCACCAACGGGCTTTCCTCCGCTCTGGCCATGGACATTGCCAGCTCCCTCAAGGTGACCGGGCTGGCGCTGCTGGACAAGATCGGCTCCTGGCTGGGACTGCCGCCGCTTATGGTCAACACCTCCGGAGGCCCCGGCACCGCCGCGCTGATGACCGCGCCCGACGCCAAACCGGGCTATCTGGCCCTGGTTCCCGAAGGCCTGGATTTTCCCAACCAGGTGGCCGCGCGCGTGGCCCTGGGCATTCTTCGGCACTTTCCGGGGCGGAAAACCCCGGAAATCCAATGCCCGGTACTGTTCTGCGTCTGCCAAAGCGATTCGGTCGCGCCGGCCAAGGCCACCCTGCGCCATGCCCACCAGACGCCCCGGGGAGAAATCAAGGAATATTCCGAGGGGCATTTCGACATCTATCGCGGCCAAGCGTTTGATCAGGTGGTGGCCGATCAGATCGCCTTTCTGAAACGCCATGTTCCCTGTAATCCGGGAACAGGCCCAAGGAATGGATGAAACCCGGGGAGCCGTCTGAAATGTCCGACCAATTCAGCAAACCGTCTCCGAAATACGCGGCCGGTCTTTACATCCACATCCCCTTTTGCGTAAAAAAATGCCGCTACTGCGATTTTTATTCCTGTACCGACCTGGACTTGATCGAACCGTTTACGGACGCACTGTTGCAGGAGATGCATTCCGGGGACACCTTACTGAATAGGAGCAATATTTCCAATAAACCGACGAACGCCAATCAATTCAATAAGGTGTCCCCGGAATGCGATTCCCTCTACATCGGCGGCGGCACGCCCTCGGTTTTGCCGGTCCGAAAAATGGTGGAAATCATCGCGGCCGCGCAAGCGCAATTTGGCCTGCTGCCGGGATCTGAAATCACAGTGGAGGTCAACCCGGAGTCGGCTTCGCCGGACTGGCTGCAGGCCGTCCGGAACGCCGGGGTCAACCGGCTCAACATCGGGGTGCAGTCCTTTCACGATGATCACCTGGCCCGGCTCGGCAGGCTCCATTCTGCGGCCCGGGCCCGAGAAACCATTGAAGCCGCCCGCCAGGCCGGTTTTGCCAATATCGGCCTGGACATCATTTACGGCCTGCCCGGACAGACAAAAGAACAACTGCAGCACGACCTGAAGCAGGCCCTGGCCTTTTTCCCGGAGCACCTCTCCTGCTATATGCTGACCTATGAGCCCGGCACGCCTTTGACCGTTGATCTGGAAAACAGGCGTTTGCAAAAACTGCCGGATGATCGGACCGCTGCGTTTTTCCGCATCGTCTCCCACCTGCTGCAGGAAAACGGCTATGACCATTATGAGATTTCCAACTATGCCGCCACTGCGGCAACCCGCTCCCGGCACAACCTGAAATACTGGCAACGAACCCCTTATCTCGGCCTGGGGCCGGGGGCCCATTCTTATGAGGGCACCTGCCGCTGGTGGAATCAAAACGACTTGGAAGGCTATATCAACCGCCTGACTGCCGGGAACCCGCCCGCACAGGGCCGGGAGACACTCACACGCCGACAACGGATGCTGGAGGCCCTGTATCTGGGCCTGCGTCTGGGCGCAGGCATCAACATCACCGATTTCAACCGGGAATTTGCTGTGGATTTTACCGCCTGTTTCGCTCCGGCAATCGAAGACGAAACCGCCGCCGGTCGACTGGCCATGTCCGCGGACCACTGCGCCCTGACCCTGGAAGGCTGGTTGTTTCACGAGGCCGTTACTATCTGGTTTGCGGAATATCTATAGCAATGGAGCGCGCAAAAAAACTTTTTACAAGACCGCAATTATTTGGAAAACAAAGAAAGCTTAAAAATACAAATATTTCCTTGACACCGCCACTGCCTTTTGGAATAAACTATTTTCTTTTATTACAAAAATAGAAAAACCGGACCAAACCAATGGCAACCGCAACCACTAAAAAAACGAAAGCCCGCAAAACGGGCACCGTGGAAATCGACGCGGTCTTCTGCAAAGGCTGTGAAGTCTGCGTCCATTTCTGCCCCCAGGGCTGCCTGGCCCTTTCCGGAACCATCAACGCCGGGGGTTACAACACCGCGACCTGCACGAACACCGGCCAATGCACGGGCTGCGCCATCTGTGCCCTGGTCTGTCCGGAAGCCGCCATCGAGGTGTATCGTGCCTAAAGTGCTCATGTACGGCAATACCGCCATTGGAGAGGCCGCCATCCGGGCGGGCTGCCAGTGTTATTTCGGCTATCCCATCACCCCCCAGAACGAGTTGACCGAATACATGGCGGCCAACCTGGGCCGACGGAAAGGCTGTGCTTTTGTCCAGGCGGAAAGCGAAGTGGCCGCCATCAACATGGTTCACGGAGCCAGCGTGGCCGGGGTCCGGGTCATGACCTCCTCCTCCGGGCCGGGCATCAGCCTGAAACAGGAGGGCATCTCCTATCTTTCGGCCTGCGAGCTGCCGGCGGTCATTGTCAACATCTCCCGGGGCGGGCCCGGCCTGGGCAGCATTATCGCCTCCCAGTCCGACTATTTCCAGGCCACCCGGGGCGGCGGGCACGGGGATTACCGCACTATCGTCCTGGCCCCGGCTTCGGTTCAGGAGTTCGTGGACCTCACCGGCCGGGCCTTTGATCTGGCTGACACCTACCGCATGCCGGTCATCATCCTGGGAGACGGCATGCTGGGCCAGATGATGGAACCGGTGGAATTTTCCCGGGAAGCCCCGGATATCCCGCCGGTGCGGGAAGACGCCCTGCGGGGGGCCAACGGCCGGCCGCGGAAAATTGTCAAATCCTTTACCTCCGACCCGGCCGACCTGGAAGAGATCAACTGGAGCCTGCACCGCCGCTACCAGTTTATCAAGGAAAAAGAGCCGGCCTGGGAAACCTACCAGACAAACGACGCGCAGCTTCTGGTGGTGGCTTTCGGGGCCGCGGCCCGAATCGCCAAGGGAGCCATCAAGGCGGTGCGGGCCGACGGGATGAAGGTAGGGCTGATGCGCCCCATCACCCTCTGGCCCTTTCCCGACAAAGCCCTTCTGGCCCTGGCGCAGCAGACCCCGAACCTGCTGGTGTTTGAAATGAACATGGGGCAGATGGTCGAAGACGTAAAGCTTTCCGTAAAAGACGAACACGAGGTGGAGTTTTACGGCCGGCCCGGCGGCATTATCCCGGCGCCGGACGAAATCGCCCGGGTTATCGCCCGGCACTACTATCAAAAGGGGCTGAAACTGTGAGCCTGAAACCGGTCTACCAACGCCCGAAATACCTGAAAAAGGTCCCCTTTCATTACTGCCCGGGGTGCGGACACTCCATTGTTCATCGC
>CAZWCS010000155.1:0-7765 GCA_964632805.1 uncultured Desulfobacterales bacterium | reverse complement strand
AAATGCCATCAAAACCGACAGGTCCAGATGACCGAAGACTCGCCGAGAATTGCTGTGATGCTTGGAAATATCTTGCAAGACAAGGTTATAGATGGTAGATTTACTATCAAGTATCTGGCTGATCGCTTCAAGTTCTTGGGCTTGCGGATGATCCATTTCTTGGGGCATGAAAGTTATTTGTTTTTGTCTTTTTTCGCGCATTTTGTGTTTGGCTCCTTTCAACTTTTTGTAGTGATATTGAATGTTTACTGACTTTTTATATACTACGCTAAGTAGAAAAAGTCAACCACAAAATGCGCTTTTTTGTTTTTTCCAAATAGTTATTTCCGTGGATGGACACTAATTCACCCAAATGGTTAAATAAAAAAGTGCGTGGCACAATATAAAATATCGATTACAGCATTGCCAACAAAGAAAGCCAATATTTATGCGTGAATGAATGCTGAACAGAGTGATTGGGAAGATCATTTCCACCTGCGCAATAATAAGAAGTTCCGAATATAAAGCAGGAATTGATATGTAAATTTGAATTATTTCATTTATTCGCTGTCTATAGTGGTAAGGAGTCTCTCAGTGTCGGCATTGTCTGACAAGGAACTTGTAAAATCCTATTTATCCGGCAATCAGGCACACGCCAAGCTGCTGTTTGAACGGTACAAAAATTATGTGGCCCAGGTAATCCGGAATATGGAAAATGATCCGGAGGTAATTCAGGATCTTTTGCAACAGACCTTTATGCGGGCATTTGACGGTTTAAAAGGGTTTCAGGGAAAATCAAGTTTTAAAACCTGGATTTCGAAAATTGCCATCAATACGACCAGAAATCATCGGAATAAGCGAATACGACGGCGCAAGTATCCCCAGGTTTCCACAGACAATACTGATGATGCGCTGGGGCCTGTTTTGGTTCTGGCCGATGAATCCGGCAACCCTGGCAGCGATTTATTGGACAAAGAAATTAAAACCGTCATTAATGCTGCCCTGGAAATGCTCTCAGACGCACACCGAGAGGTCGTTACTCTTTGGAGTGAAGGATTTTCTTATGAAGAAATCGGGAAAATCACCAATACGTCACCGCAGACGGTGGGCAGCCGCTTGCATTATGCCAGAACGCAGCTTCAAAAAATTCTAACACCTTATGTAAAAGAGGAAAACCAGCCCCTCAGACCCCAAAAAAAGAGTAAAAAATGAATGTGTTATGCAATAAACGAAGACGTCAATTCACTGCCTATCTGGATAATGAACTGCCGGAAGCAGACAAAAACCAAATCGAAAAGCACCTGGAGACGTGTGCCGCTTGTCGGCAAGAACTCCGGCAGCTTAAAAAATCTGCGGAAATGCTTTCGGCTGCGTTAGCGGAGCCTGCGGCCATTGATTTTGACCAGGCCTGGCAGGCCATTGAAGGTCATATTCAATCCCGGCCCTCGCTTTGGCAAAGGCTGCGAACCTATTTATCCCGGCCCCGCATCTGGGTCCCTGCTGGGGCCGTCGGTGTAGTCACAGCCGGCCTTTTGATCGTTGCTTTTTGCTGGCCGGTTTTTCACTCCCCTCCCCTTGCCCGGGTCAGTCGCGTGGCTTCTGTTTCCAGCAAAACCGGCAATGTCATGGTGTTGCAGTCTGAAAACACCCAAGAGCCCATTATCTGGATCATGGAAAGCACGCCCAAGGAGAAACGGTCATGAAAAATCAATATTGGTTATGTCCGGTTTTGCTGGCCGGTCTGCTGTTGATCCAAATTCCGGCGGCAGTGGCCCATTCCGGGATAACCGTCCAGGTGGAGGTCATCAAGGCGTTACAAAACAGCACCGAAGTGGACCCGGAATTGACCGGTCTGGCCGACGAAGTGGGCTCGGTGCTGAACTTCCAAGGGTTCCGGCTACTTAAAAAAAGCCGGATCCCGTTAAAAGCCGGCGAATCCGGGGAAGTGCTGCTGTCTGACGAGCGCCGCTTAACGCTTCATCTGGCAGGATTTGAAGACGATCAGGCCCGACTCACCCTGAAAATATTCAAAGATCAAGCCGAAATTTTTTCCACCACCCTGATGATGGTAGATGACGGCAGCGCCATCATTGGCGGCCCCAGGCTCAAAAAAGGCGTGATGCTGCTGCGTATAAAGGGTCAGTTTTATTAATGTTTTCCTTGGCAAGAACTATTCACCTTCCACTTAACGAACCAGTCGAAAGCCAATGCGTTCATTTTTATACTCGCTTCCGATTCTATTCCGCATTGTGGAGCGACAATTATAGGCACTATATTTCCAACAACCGCCGCGAATAACATGGACAGTGCTATCAAATTTTTTTGTGTTTTTGTATATTTGATTTAAAGAACCGTTCCGTATAATCGTATTTGTATCGAATGCAATCCAAGGGTTATTCCGGGCATGGTCAATATATGCCTCCGGGTCATATACATCCTCACACATTTCATAAACATTACCGCTCATATCATAAAGCCCCAGGCCGTTGGGCTTTTTTTGTCCGACAGGATGTGTCCTACCCCGTGAGTTGCCTGAGTACCAAGCCAACTCATCGATTTCTGGGTTTTCTAGATTACTTTGACCGGGGTATTTCTCTTTATTGCCGCCGCTTCTGGCGGCATATTCCCACTCTGCTTCAGTAGGAAGACGATAATAATAGTCTCCCTCTAATTGTTGATTAAGGCGTTTAATGAATTCTTGAATGTCTTCCCAAGAAACGTTTTCAACCGGAAAATTATTGTCTTTTTTGTCAATCGTTGTCTTATTTCTTAAAGACTGCCGGGTTGTGGCCCGTTTGCCAAAGACTGCCGGGTTGTGGCCCATGATTTTTTTCCACTGCGCTTGCGTCACTTCAAATCTGCTCATATAAAATCCATCAACACAAACTGTATGAACGGGGAATTCATCATCTTCACATTTACTACCCAACATAGCTTTGACCCACTCATTCTTGGGCTTGTCTACCCAGCAACCCATTTCAAAACATCCTCCCGGGACATAAACCAATTCCAGGCCCAGATCATCCTCGCATATAAATAATTCAACATCATAACTTTCGTTTTTTCCTCCCTTTAAGAAAAAGCCCACAGGGTAAATTCCCCCCGAATTGGTCACCTGAACGCTTGCTTCAGGAACCAAAACATCAGGGTTTTCATAATAAAGACGGGCTTTTTTCTTAGGGATTTGGGTATAGCCAGAAAACCGGGCCCCAGAAATAACACACGATAATTTCATTTTTTCGGTTTGGGGATTATATTTAATGAACTGATAGCTGATATCGCTTGGGTTTATAGGAAATATTTTTTGGGTAATTTCTCTTATTTGGTTGTTTAAGGGTGCCAGATCTTCCTGCAATTCAGCAACTTTCCTGTATCTTTCTAGTACTTTTTTTACACGCTCTTCTTCAAGGGCTTGAATTTCAGCTTCTGATTTCTTTTTACGTTTTTCATAATCTTCTTTGGTCTCAAACATTTCGTCATAAGGCGGGATGTCTTCGGCTTGAGCTATTTGCTTCTTATAATATCCCTTCAACGATTTAAGGTCTCGGTTCAATTCCTGCTGATGTTTTTTTGATACTTTATCCATTGAGGCCCTGATGCTTTTCACCTCTTTCTGCGCCCCGGCCAAATCCAGGGCGGCGGTGGCCGAACCGCCCATCTCAACCAGCATTTTTCTGGTTTTTTGCTTTAACGCGGCGATTCGCTGCTGCCTGGCCTTTTCCTGTTCGGCCTGCTGCTGTTTGTCCCGGGAGATCTTTTTTTGCAGGGCCTTTTTCCGGGCGGCTTCCTCCTGGGCGGCTTTTTCCCGCAGCCGGGCCTGCTTTAGGGCGGCTTCCTTAAGCAGTTGCTGTCGTTCCAGCTCCCGGGCCCGGGCTTGTTCTTTGCTTTGCGCGGCCTGCTTTTTCAGTTTTTGCAGTTGGGCCAGCTCGGCTTCCAGGTCTGCGACTTGCTGCCGGGCGTTTTCCCGGCGCTTGGCCATGTCCGGTACAAAAACAAAATCGCCTGTGCCGTATAGTTCGCCCACCTGAGGACGCTGCTGATGCCCCCGGCTCATGGCATCGCCATAAACCGTCTTTTGCAGACGCACGCCCAGCTCCTTGGCGGTAACAAAATCTTCCACTTCTTTTAAGGCCTCTATCAGCCGGCCGGTAAATACCGAATGCCCCCCCGGCCCATTATCTAGCACCATTTGGCCTTTGCCCCCGGCGGTAATGATCTGACGCACCGGTTCGGCGGTGATTTCCCGCAGATAGGCCAGGTTGTGGGCGGCTTCGGTGCTGGCGGAACGGGTATCCAGCAAAAGACCGCCGAAGCAGGCGTCGGCAATTACCAGGACGTGCTTGGCGGGTATCATGGGGGTAATGTCGGTCTTGATCTGCTGCATGGAAATGTTTTTGTACATCTGGTCTTTTTTCAGGGAACCGTCATAGGGGATGAGAAAGCCCAGATCCCGCTTTTGGGAGGTGGGCTGGGTGACGCCATGGCCGGCAAAGTAGATCAGAACCCCGTCTTCCATGTTTACATTGGTCAGTTGGCCCTGTAAAACCTTGATGATGTTTTCCCGGGTGGCCTCCTCATTGTAAAGGGTTTGAATCTGTTCAAAGGCGTAATACTTTCGGAGCACGTCGGCCACCCCCCTGGCGTCCTGAACCGCCCCGGACAATTGCTGGTCGGGGTCCAGATTCGGATAGCGGTCAATACCGATAATGACAGCCGTCAGCCGATCATAGAGTTCCACCTGCTGCATATGGTCTGTTTCTCCGGACTGCGGGGCCACCGCCTGAATTCCCCGGGCGCGATCGGTTTCGGCGGCAGCCGATAAAAAAGGTACCCAAAGCATACCCAAAACCACTACCCCGGCTACTAGACGGAATATCCGAACCTGGCACATAAATAACCTCCTTTACATTCTTATTTTATGGACAATTCCAGGTACCGGCCCTGGGAGGCGACCACCTCCACCCTCGGAATGGCAGCCAGTATCTGCTGTTTTAATTCCACGGTTCGCCCCTTATAGGTCAACCGCAGGCGGGTGATGCCCTGCTCGGTACTGCGCTCGGTTACGGTGGAGACGCCGGGGATGGCTTGCAGATGTTGCTGAATTGTCACCACCTGCCGGGCGGCGGCTGGGGGCGGGGTATGCAGCACGATCTGATACGGCAGGCCGTTGGCCGTGTATTCGGCCCACCAGCCGACAATGTCTTCTGACAAGGCGGTGCCAAGCTGCTTGGCGGCCTTGCGGGTACCGTCCATAAGAGCGGCCCGGCTGCTGTTACCCAGGCCGGAAACCCGGGCCTGCTCGGAAGAAAGTACCTGACCGGTAGCGGTTACCACGGCCCGGCCCGCTACCGTCACCGGTACGGTTTCCATGACACCGTCAAACCGGGAGGATTCGGCAGCCAGGGTGTATACCACCACGATTTCGGCATGCCGGTCCCGGCCCAGGTCGGCCGGGGCACCCCCTTGGGGGCCGGAAGCGCCAGCCGCCTTCACCGGGCCGCCGGCAACCACGTCAAACCGCTGGTCCGTAAAGGACCCGGCCAAGGTCCGGCCGGCGGTCTGCACCGCCTCGGACCGGCCCGAGGAATCGTTGCCGGTTACGATCACCAGCCGGGGATGACCCATCATTTGTTTGATAATACCGAGCTGGGCCAGGCGGTTTTTCAGAGCGGTGGTTTTGATTACGGCCGCCACGGTTACCCGGTAGAGACCGCCGGGTGCCTCTTTTTCCCGAACGATTTCATATTCGGCGATGTATCCTTGGGTATGCGTGTATATCTGTTCCAGCAATTGATCGTTTTTCACGATGGATTTGGCATCCATCATGGTCCCCACCCCCTGCTCGATGGCATTGCGCAACGCATTTTCCACGGCGGTTACCCTGGCGCCCTGAATGTTTTCGCCAGCGATGGCGGCCACCCCTTTGGCCAAAACGGTTTTGCTGCCTTTATCGGCATTAGCCGAAGAAAAAGACAGCAGGAGGATCAAACACCATATCGATCCGGCTAAAACCGGGGCGCGAAAATTGTAAAGCATGATGGCCATCTCCTTGCAATTTGTAAGAATTTTTCTTGTCTATTGGTGAATACGAATCAGACATTCGGCGGCGGAATCCAGCCGGGTGTTTTTCAGTTTTACCCCGATCCCCCTTGCCTTGGCCCCGCGTGTCTGGTTGCGGGTAATCGCCATAAATCCCGACTGCCCGTAGCTGCCGTCAAAAATATTCAGCGGGGTGGTGCTGGCGATGGCATAAACGCGATCCTTACCTGCCGGAGGTTGGGCCTGGAATTCAAAACCGTAGCTTTCATCCGGTATTTGATAGGTGCGTCCGGCCTGAACATAATTATCCTGATGAAACCTGTTGGGAAAAATCACCGTCAGCTCTCCCCGGCTGTTGATATCCACCAGGTTGAGATAGCAGTCCCGTTCGGCCCGGAAAAAAAAAGACAAGGTGTCTCCCAGTTTGTATTGGCTGCTGTTGGTCCACAAGCGAATATTAAAATCATTGCTGGTCTGCCGGACTTTTTTGATAAAATCGGATTTTAATCCGTAAAAAGCGTCCTTGGCGTTTAAATCCACCATTACCAGCTGCTTTTGGGCCGGGTTGAACTGTCCGGTCCGATTTTCAAATCCTTCGGCGCTGACAAAATAAACGTATTGTTTGGCAGATACGGCTTTGACCCTGGCAAAGCCCTGTTCATTGACGGGTATTATTTTTCCATCCACACTTAAGGTCGCCCCGGGCGGCACAATCTGAAAAGAAACATCATATTGCCGGGACTCCAGATTGATATCCAGGGTTTCCTGTCGCGATTGCAGGTTGAGGCTGCGGGTCACCGAATCATATCCCGGCGAATTTACATTGACGGTCACCTGGCAGACACCGCGGCGCAGCCCGGAAAGGGTGGCCGCACCGTTGGTTAATTGCGCTTTTGCCCGGCCCACTGAAACGGTGCCGGAAACCGCCGGGGTCACGGAAACCGTCAGGGTACTGGTTTGTTTCTGGCTCAGCAGCCGTTGTACACTTTCATCTTTGAGTATTCGTATGTCGGCCATGCCCAGTATGCGTCCGGTTTTGGTGTGAACTACTTTGGCGGTCAGGTCGACCACACTGCCCAGATCTTCCAGTTTTCCGATGACCATGCTGTCCACGCCAATCAAATGGCCGAACTGATGCACGGTTTGCTGATCGAAATAGCCGGAAAGCTCCTGTTTATGAGCGCTAAGGATTTGCTTCAATTGCCGCCGCTCCATAATGTCGACAAATTTTCCGGCGGAAAAAAGGTTCACGCTTAATTTGTCCGCCATATGCCGGCCTAGCTGGGTAATCTGTTCATCTGGGCCTACAAAATCAGCAACCGTGATTTTTCCGGCTTTGGCTGTATTTGTCGATTGAATCAGTTTTTGAGACACGGCCTCAATACCCGCATACAAACGGTAGGTCCCTTTATTGACGATAGGGGTCGTTGCACAGCCCCAGAACAATATCGTTGTCAGAGCGATCCACCCTGTCAGCTTCTGTTTCATAACAGACTCCTTGAAATTGGTTGCCTGATTTGGTCCACAAATTTCGGTGTGTATGCCTATATTTTATAGACACCTAAAGCCGGCTTTTCTTCATCCCCAGATGAATTTTTTGCTCATGTTTGTATAAGATACCATTCGTACTTTATCTCTTTTTACCGGAAAAGTTTTGCTCAATGCAATGCTCAATGAAAAATAAAACGAATTCAGTAGTGTCCGGTTAATTTTCGAATAAATTTAGCTGGATAGGTCCAGTAGCAAT
>CAZWCS010000154.1:0-7778 GCA_964632805.1 uncultured Desulfobacterales bacterium | reverse complement strand
CTGGCACCGCACCCGCCCTCCCATCATTCCGCGCAAGTGCCCGCAGCAATCCCGAACGCCCTGGCACCGCCGTCCTCCCATCATTGCGAGGAGCGCCCCCACCTCCCTCGTCATTGCGAGGAGCGCCCCCACCTTCCTCGTCATTGCGAGGAGCGCCCCCACCTCCCTCGTCATTGCGAGGAGCGCCGGAGGCGCGACGAAGCAATCCCCAACTCCGTGGCACCGGCTTTCCGCACTCCTGCTCTGCCTCCTGCTCACCATGGCCTGCGACCGCACCCCCGGCGGGGAAAGCCCCGCCCCTCCCGCCGCCGCCGGTGCCCCGGCCGGAACCCTCCGCTTTGACGCGGCCGCCCCCTTTTTCTCCTTAAACCCAGCAAATACAGATGTCTCCGGGGCCACCGTGATTTTTCCTTTGCTGTACTCCTATCTGTGTGTGCCGGATGAAACCGGAAAATTGCAGCCCGACCTGGCCCGCGCCTGGAAATATGATGCCAAAGCCCGCACCTGGACCATTTGCCTCCGCCCGGACGCCCGTTTTCACAACGGTCAGCCGGTTACTGCCAGGGATGTGCAGTATTCCGTGCAGACCATTTTAAAAAAGATTCGCCCCAGTCTTTATGAAATGGTGGCCGGGACAACCGCGGTTTCCGATCACTTGGTGCAGCTGCATTTGAACCAGCCCGCCCCGGATTTTATCCGGCGGATCTGGGCTTTGGAAATTGTGCCGTCCCCCGAAAAGATGGGGTCTGACCGGGCGGATCACCCCATTGGTTCCGGGCCCTTCCGGTTTCATTCCCGGATCGGGGAAAAGCAGGTCACCCTCACTGCCAACCCGGACTATTATGCCGGCCAACCCGCCCTGGACAAGGTGGTCTATTTTTACGTGCCGGACAAGGAGACCACCTGGACCCGTCTGCTGATCGGAGAAACCGACATTGCCCAGGAGTTGTCTCCCAAAAATTATGAAATCACCGCCCAGTACCGGGACCGCTTCTATTTTGATCGTTATACGTTGCGGTTTTATTCCATCCTGCTGTACAACACCCAGGATTCCCTGTTTTCTGACCCCCGGGTGCGCCGGGCCCTGACCCATGCTGTTGGCCGCCAGTATATTGTGGACCATATCCTCCAGGGACGGGCGCGGGTGGCGGCGGGCCCCATGGGCGTGGACTCTCCCTTTCATGATCCCGGCCTTACCCCTTTAGCCTATAATCCGCAAAAATCTCTGGATCTGCTCCACCAGGCCGGCTGGCACAGAAAAGAAGGGCACCCCTGTCTGCAGAAAGACGGCCGCGCTTTTTCCTTTACCCTCCTGGTGTTCCAGGAATCCCAGATTGAAAAAAAGGTGGCCCGGTATCTCAAGCTCTGCTTCAATGAAATCGGCATCTGCATGGAAATTCAGGCCCTGACCTTTACAGAAGTTATGGACCGATATCATCGTAACAGCCGTTTTCAGGCTGTGCTCACCGAGTTCCCCGGGGCCTACCGCCATCCGGAACACATGATTAAAGGCTGGCTCCCGGATGTTCTGGGACGTTGCGGGGCCGGCAATTTTCATGATCCCCGGTTGACTCGCTGGCTGAGGCAGGCCCTGGCAGCATCCGACCCGGAGCAACGCCGGGCCTTTTTGCACCAGGCCGAAGCCCGGATATTCCAGCTTCAGCCCGGCACCTTCCTGTTTCACAAAACCGCCCTGGATGTCCTGTCCAAACGTTTTGCCCTGCCTGGTGATTTTGCGCTTTCCCATGAAGGCATTCATCGCCTGTGGCAATCCCGGCCGCTTGCCGGACGTGGCAATCGGTAATAGCCCGCAGGCGGCAATCGTCACCTTTGGTAACATCCGCTAAACTGCAAGTTTTCTCCTCCTCCTCAAATAATCTGTAAAACCAAAACTTTAAAATTTTATTGCCGCTGGCATTGAAGTTGCTGTTTCCGGCAGCGATCGATCACAGAATAGAAAGGCCTGAATTGGAAACCCCATGAACCCAAAAGGAGAAACCCCATGAACACGAAAAAAATGATCGTCGTCAACACCGGTACCTTTAAGACTCCCCGGACCGTCATGTTCTGCTGCGGTTTTGGCCCGTATTCCCGCAATTAATAAAAGGTAACCGGGATAACCTCCGGGTGCCATGTCGGCGCCCGGAGGTTTTTCCCAAACACACCCCATTTCAAAGGCAATCCCATGCAAGCATTGAAACCGTCCCGATTTATTATCACCGTTCCCATATCTGAAGGCGCCCCGCCGGATATCGAGCTTCTGGCGTTGTACCAGACCCTGACCAAATCGTTTATTCTCCTGGATGTGGCCGAATGGATGAACATCACCCACTGGTGCGGTCAACAGCCCGGTTCCGCCGTCGACCCCCTGCCGCCGCAACCCGCTACCCCGGACGCGGCCACCATTGACTACCTGCGGCAGCAGGGCTTTCTTCTGCCGGCGGAAGCCGATGAGACCGCCGTGTTTGAATCCTGGAAGCAGCAGCAGGTGCACGATTTCACCACCCTGACCTCCAAGATCAACGTCACCCGCAAGTGCAACAACCGTTGCGTCTACTGCATCCTGGACCCGGAAGCCAGGGAGATGTCCCACAAAACCACCTGGGAAATGGACGAGTTTTACCTCCAGTTGATGAAAGATCACCGTTCCTTGAAAGTGATGGACGACTACCTGGGCGGGGAACCCCTGCTCCAGCCGGACATCATCCTGGCCAGCGCCGCCCGCCGGCATCACTACTGCGCCAAACACGACATCGACTACGGTTTTACCGTTACCACCAACGGTACCCTCTTGACCCCGGCGGTGGTTTCTCAACTCATGGGCGTGGGCCTGCGCGGCATCCGCGTCAGCCTGGCCGGCCCGGCGGACATCCACGACAAGCTCCGCCCCTGCAAGCACCCGGGCGGCACCTATACCCACATTCTCAAGAACATGCGCTCGGTTTCCGGCCTGGTGCCCCTGACCGTGGAGTGCCAGTACGACAGCGGTGCCCTGGATTATCGCCGTCTGCCCGAGATGCTGGACGATTTGACCCGCCAGGACATTGCCGTGGACCAGGTCCATTTCAACCCCATTATGAAAAAGCGGGGTGCCAGTCAGTTCAATTGCGGCCTGGGCGACCCGGAGATCGCCCTGGAGCTGATGAAAATCGCCGCAGATCGTGGCTACGGCGGCGAGCGCCGGGCCCCCGCCAGCCTCTGCCGGGCGGATTTTCGGGCCATGTTCGTGTTTGACACCGACGGCTCCATCATTCCCTGCCCCGGCCTGCAAAACGGCGAGATGGCCTACGGCCACGTCACCACCGGCGTGGATTTCATTGCCGAGGCCCAGTTGCTGAAGCGCAACCTGCCGCCTGCCTGCCTGCACGAATGCGAACTGCTGCCCGTGTGCATGGGCGGCTGCCGCCAGCAGGCCCTGGTGTATGACAACGACTTTGCCGGCATCCACTGTCAGTACGAAGTCCAGCGCCTCTTTCTGGAGGACTACCTCCGGGATATGGCCCGGCAGGCCCTGAGCCCGGAGAAGACAGTGGCCCTGGCGGAGAACGCCGCCTGATGGCTCGCTCCGGCCTCCAGCCGCCGCACCGCCTGATTGCGGTGGATGTGATGTCCGACGTGGGCAATCAGTTTATCGCCTTGTCCCTGGTGGACGGGCTGGTTTTTCAGGGGCGGCAGCCCCTGGTCAACCTGGTGCTGCTGTGCCTGGTGCACCAGGTGCCCTCCATTGTGCTCAGTCCTCTGGCCGGCCGCGGTATCGGCCGCCTGGGCGCCCGGAACTGGCTGATGCTGGTCAATGCCGGTAAGTGCCTGCTGGCTGCGGGCCTGCTGCTGGTTTCCCACCGGGCGCCGATATTTCTGCTGTACCTGGGCTTTGTCACCGCCTCCCTCTTTTTTTCCATCGGCAAGCTCTCCCTGGTGCCGCTGCTGGTCTCCCGAAAGCACTTGATCCGGTTTAACGCCTTGAATGAAAAAATCGCCATTGCCGCCGGCATTGTTTCCCCCTGGCTCATCGGCCTGATTCTGGCCCGCACTGTACCCGGTACCGCCCTCACCCTGACCATGCTGATTTTTACCGGCACGGTGGTGATGCTGGCGGGCTTGCCTGCCGGCAACCGGTTGGCGGCGTCTCCCACAAACTGTCCGCGCGACGGATCTTCAGATGATTTTTTACCCTTACCCCCCTCGTATTCTGGTAATTGTCTGATAACTGGGAGGCGCCGCCATCGGGGGCGGGTGGGGGATTTCCTGGCGCCGCTGCTGGACAACCGCACCGTGGCCGCCTATTTTCTTCTGCTGGGCTTTGTCATCTTCGGGGGGGGCATTCTCAACCTGGGCCTGCCCCTGTTTTTCAAAACCGCTTTAAACGGCGACATTTCCTGCTGGGGGCTGATCCTGTCGGCCTCCCAGGGCGGGGCCTTCCTGTCCATGGTGCTGCTGCCCCGCTGGTCCAACGGCCTGCGGCAGCGCGGCCTGGCGGCGGCCGGATTTGTGGTGCTGGGCATGGCGCTTTTTCTGCTGCCTTTTGCCGGCGGCTATCTGCAGGTGGCAGCTCTGATGGCGATTTTCGGTTTCGGCCTGACCCTGCTGCAGATTTTCTGGGAAAGCCGCATCCAGCAGACCACCGCCCGGCCGGCCCTGGGACGGACCATGTCGCTGCTGACCTCCTATAAAGGCGTCTGTTACCTGGGCACTATTCTGCTGGGCGCCCTGATTTCCGGTCTCTGGGGTGCAGAGTCCTTTTTTTGGGTGGGTGCGCTGGTGCTGGGCACGGCCGGTCTGCTGTTTACGGCCCGTCTTTCCCCGCTGTAATTCGCCGTTTCTGCAGCCGGGCCTGCCGCAGCCACTCCGGATCATGGCGCAGGTACAGGGTCGCCAGCTCGTTAAACCGGTCGGCCCGCTGAAAATCCGTTTTTCCCAGCCAGGCTTCAGCCAGGTAAAAATACCCGGGCCCGTTTCCGGGGTGGATGCCCACGGCCCTTTCCAGCAGGCGGATGGCACCGTCGTAATCGCCGCTTGCCAGCCTGTGGTAGCCCTCCTGAATCAGGCTGTGAGCCGCCGCCAGGCGGGGGGCGGCGCGAGCATTCTGCTCGGGCCCTTTGACCATCTCCGGCGGCGGCAGGCCGGGTGCCGGCGGTTTTTCCACCACCACCGGCGTTTTGGCACAGGCACTCAGTATGAGCAGCGCCGCCGTCAGCACACCCAGCGACCAAGGCCGCCTGCGGGTGCTAGTGAAATATGCTTTTGACCCCATTTATCATCCTTTCCCATACCCCGGTCTTCCCGTGGATCGGGCATTTTTTCCGGGGCTGGTTTTCCTGCAGGAAGTATTCTTCGCAGGTTTCCGGGCATTGCCCCCGGATGGCCAGTTTTTCGCTGTCCCGGCACACCTTCCGTTTTACCACGCCGGGGGGGATGGTAAAGTCCTGCCCGGAAATATATTCCGGCATGTCCCGGACCAGTTCCGCGAACACGGGCAGGGCCGCCCCGGAACCGGTGGTGATGATGGAATCGCCGTTGTCAAAGCCCACCCAGACCAGGGCCAGAAAATCCGGGGTGTAGCCGATAAACCAGGCGTCCCGATAGTCGTTGGTGGTGCCGGTTTTCCCGGCCAGGGGAAAATTCAGCCCCGGCCGGGACAGATCCCGGGCGGTGCCGTCTGCAACCACCGACTGCAGCATGGCGGTGATCAGGAAGGCTTTGGCCGGTGACAGAACGGTTTGGATGTCCATGGACCGCCGGACCAGGACCCGGCCCTGTTCATCGACCACATCTTTCACCGACAGCGGAAAGGGCTGCACCCCGTCGGCGGCCAGGGCGCAATAGGCCCGGGCCAGCTCCAGGGGGATCACCTCGAAGGCTCCCAGGGCGATGGAGGGATAGGGGCGCAGGGGGGTGGAAAAGTCAAATTTTTCCAGGTTTCGCACCACTGTTTCCGGTTTGCCGCGCACCACCATGTCCACCGCCGCCCGGTTGCAGGAGCGGCGCAGCATGTCCCGCACCGACAGGGTTTCTTCCGGGAATTCTCCGAAATTTTCCGGAGTCCAGGACCGGCCGTTGATGGTATAGGTGGTTTCCCGGTTGGCCAGCCGGTCCGAAGGCTTGAACCGGTCCAGCAAAGCGGCCGTCACCAGCGGCTTGAAACAGCTTCCCGGCTGCCGGCGGGACTGGGTAATGCGGTTGAACTGGCTGTGGGCATAATGGCGGCCCCCCACCATAGCCAGGATGTTACCCGTGCGCGGCTGCATCACCACCACCGCGCCTTGCAGCTTTTTTTGCGGGTCCTTGCGCCGCAGGGCGGGATTTTCTTTTTCCAGCCGGGCCAGGCCGCGGGCCAGGGCGGTTTCCGCCGCCGCCTGCACTCCGGTGTCCAGGGTGGTGTAAATGGAAAAGCCCATGCTGGCCAGAATATCGTCCGGGTACAGCTCCTCCAGTTGCTGGCAGACATAATCCAGGAAATAAGGTGCCCGGCGGGTGTATTTTTCAAAGCCCACGGTTTTGATGGGCGTTTCCGTGGCCCGGTCCCGTTGGGCTGCGGTGATGAAATTCTCCTCCCGCATGGCGTGCAGAACCTGGTCCCGCCGCTGCCGGCAATTCTCGGGATGGGTATACGGAGAAAGCAGGTTAGGGGCCCGGATGATGCCGGCAATGATGGCCGTTTCGGCCAGGGTCAGATTTTTTACCGGCTTGCCGAAATAAAACCAGGCGGCTTCGCCCACCCCGTTGATGGCAACCGAACCCTTCTGGCCCAGGTAAATCTCGTTGAGGTAGATTTCCAGGATTTCCTCCTTGCTGTATTGCAGCTCCATGGCCAGGGCGATAAACAGTTCGTGCAGCTTGCGGCGGAAGGTGCGCTCCGGGGTGAGAAAATAGTTTTTGGCCAGTTGCTGGGTCAGGGTGGAACCGCCCTGGCGGATGGACAGGTGGCGGAGATTGGTGTACATGGCCCGCAGAATGCCCAGAGGATCAACGCCATGATGGCTGTAAAAGCGGCGGTCTTCCGCCGCCATTACCGCCTGCACCAGGTGCCCGGGAACCTCCGCGATGGAGATCACCCGCCGCAGCTCCCGTTCCCGGCCGAAAAACTGCATCAGAATTTCCGGGTCCAGCTCCACCAGGGGCAGAGATTGGCCGTTGTCGGCCCGGCGGATCTCGTCGATTTTTCCGTCGTCCAATTCCAGCACCGCCGCAAACCCTTCGCGATCAATTTCCGGCAGGTGCAGGTCCTTAAAATAAACTTCCAGGGCCCGGCGCTTCAGGCGGTATTGTCCCGGCCTGGCCGGCACGCCCGTGGTTTGGTGGTAACCGATTTTTTGGAGTTTATCCCCCAGCCGGGCGCGGTCCACCGGCCGCCCGGGAAACAGCAGGGTGGTGTCGGAATAGATGGTGGAGGGGATTTCCCAGCGACGCCCGGAAAACCGCTTTTCAATCTGCCCGGTCAGGTACCAGAAATATCCCCCGCCCGCCATCAGCGCAAGAAGCAGCAGCCATCCGATCCCTTTCAACAGCGGTTTTACCACCGACCGTTTTTTCTTCTTTTTCATTTTGGATTGTCTCGTGTTGAAAAGAATACGATAAAGGTTTTTTCGGTTCAGCTCCTTCGATGTAAGCCTGCTACCCACAAGAGAGTGGTCCCGAGTCAAGGGAAACCCGTGCGCGGGACCAATTCCTTCCTTTGTTCCCTTCCTTTGTTGGCCGTCTGAGCCTCGAAAAGGTCGGCCTCCAGGTCCCAACGCAAAGCTGTACCATGTATCGTCGGCAGCGGTTCCCCGCAGGCAGTG
>CAZWCS010000153.1:2511-7788 GCA_964632805.1 uncultured Desulfobacterales bacterium | reverse complement strand
CCAGCCGCGACCTGCCGGCGATGACGGCCGGCGACTTTACCGCCGACACCCCTTTTACCCTTTTCGGCCAGTGTCGAGAGCGGATAGGCAATAGCGGTATCACCCTCGCTGTACCGAAGGTTTTACGGCCTTTTTAACGACCCCGCTGCTACCATTGAAGGCTCCGGACTCCTGTTGGCCCAGATCACGATTGCCGAAGGGCTTCCGGAATCCGACAGACCGGAATGGGCTCTATTTTATGCCGGTTGGCGCCATGGAATTTCCGGTAAATCTCCAGCACGTGCCGCTGCCGGCCGGGGAGCCCCTCTTCCTCCTTCGGATCGGCCGCAAAGGCCATAGCCCATTCCAGTTCCCGGTAGGTGGCGCCGAGCTGACTTTCATCGGTGCGGTTGTCCGCCCAGAGGCCGTCCGTCGGCGCGGCGGCGCGAATTTCCCCGATGACGCCCAGGGCCTCCCCCAGGGCATATACCTCGCTTTTTACCAGATCGGCAATGGGCGCGATATCCACCCCGCCGTCGCCGTATTTGGTAAAAAAACCTACTCCGAAATCTTCCACTTTGTTACCGGTGCCGGCCACCAGCAGCCGGTAATGACCGGCCACCGCGTACAGAGTTACCATTCGCAGACGGGAGCGGGTATTGGCCAGGGTCAGATCATCCTGCACCGCCGCCGGCAGGGCTTCCCGCACAGCGACCAACGCTCCGGAAAGGTCAATGGTCTGCCCGGTCACGGCGGGATAGTTGACCGTCAACCAGTCGATATGCCGGTCCGCCAGGGTCTTCTGCTGCGGATCCTGAAGAATGGGCATATTCAAGGCGCGAACCGGCAGGCCCGTCCGGGCGCAAAGGGTGGAAGTCACCGCGGAATCAATCCCGCCGGATACCCCGACAACAAAGCCTTCCATCCCGGACCGCCGGCGATAGTCATCCAGCCAGCCGACGATATGATCAATAACGGCCTCGGTTTTCATGGGGGACCTTCCTTTTCCGGGATCAACCGCCGGACTGCGGTATTACATTTCATGGAGACAGATCAACACAAACATGAGAAGGCCGGCAATCAACGCAAACAGTCGTTGCTTTCTGGTGAACCGCCTCATTTTTCTTCGTCATCAAGACCAAAGGCGGAGTGCAGCGTCCGCACCGCCAGCTCCGCATATTTTTCTTCCACTACGCAGGAAATCCGGATTTCGGAGGTGCTGATCATGGTGATATTGATATTTTCCGCAGCCAGGGCGGAAAACATGGTGGCCGCCACCCCGGAATGGCTTTTCATGCCGACACCGATAACCGACACCTTGGCAATATTTTCGGCGCTGAGAATCTCCTCCGCCTCGATAACCCCCGCCGTTTCCCGGGCCAGTTCCAGGGCTCTTTTGAAATCGCCCCGGGGTACTGTAAAGGTCAAATCCGTCTGCCCGCTGGCCCGCGTGTTCTGAATGATCATGTCCACCAGAATCCCGGCCTCCGCCAGGGGAGTAAATATTTTGGATGAAACGCCCGGCTTGTCCGGCACTTTTTTAAAGGTAATGCGGGCCTCGTCTTTGGTACAGGTGATCCCGGAGATCAGGACCTTTTCCATACCGGCATCTTCCTTGACAACCATGGTTCCTTCCTCCTCGCTGAATGATGATCGGACATGCACGGGTACATTATACTTTTTGGCAAACTCTACGGAACGGATCTGCAGTACCTTGGCCCCCAGGCTGGACATCTCCAGCATTTCATCGTAACTGATCCGGTCGAGCTTGCGGGCTTTTTTGCAGATGGAAGGGTCCGTGGTGTAGATACCGTCAACGTCCGTATAGATTTCACAAACGTCGGCACCGATTCCGGAAGCAACGGCCACCGCCGAAGTGTCCGAGCCCCCCCGTCCCAGGGTCGTAATATCCCCGGCACTGTCGCATCCCTGGAATCCGGCCACAATGACAATATTTCCAGCGGCCAGCAAAGAATGGATTTTATCCGAGCCAATGCTGATAATCCGGGCCCGGGTAGCGGCCGAATCGGTCCGGATTTCCGCCTGGAACCCCAGCAAAGAACGGGCTTGATATCCCATGGCTTGCAGCATCATGGCCATCAGCGCCACCGTGGTCTGTTCGCCGGTGGACAGCAGAACATCCATTTCCCGGCAATCCGGCGCCTCCGCCGCCTGATGGGCCAGTGCGATAAGGCTGTCGGTAACGCCCGCCATGGCGGAAAGTACCACCACCACCGCGTGCCCCTGCTCCCGGGTGCGGATCACCCGCCGGGCCACGTTGCGGATACAGTCGATATCCGCCACCGAGGTACCGCCGTATTTCTGTACGACCAGACTCATTTTTCCTTCCTCAATCTCTTAGGCGTTTTTTTTCAAATCGTCCAGAAGGCTCTTACCAAGCGCATCACGGGCGATAAAATCAATTTCGCGACTGCTTTCACCGGTAATACAAAAACGTATTTCCATATCTTCGGACCACCGCCGCGGGTTGAATTTATCCGCCCACTCAATGACAACCACCGCCCCGGCCGCTTTGATCATCTCCTCCAAGCCCAGATCCTCCGCCTCGGCCACATCGACCAGACGATAAAAATCGATATGATACAGAGTAACCGCGCGGCCCGGATATTCATTGATCAACGTATAACTGGGGCTGGTCACGTACCAGCGGTCATCCACCCCGATCCCCCGGGCCAGGCCCTGGGTAAAGGCCGTTTTACCGCTTCCCAGCGCTCCTGTCAAGGCGACCACCAGCCCCGCCGGCGACACGGTTTCCCCGAGAATCCGGCCCAGACGGCGGGTTTCATCCGCCGAGTGTGTCTGCATCCGGCGCCGAGCCGGTTGCCTTCCCGTCGCATCCATCATGTATCAATTCCGTTATGGCCCGGGGTACGGCCGCCATGACTTCGGAAGCAAGAAACCCCCGGCCGCCGATGGAGCGGGCCACCGCATCCGCAGCGGCCCCGTGGAGATAGACGCCGAGACGGGCGGCAACCGCTGCCGGGTATCCCTGGCAGACCAGACCGGCGATAAGACCGGTCAGCACATCGCCCATACCGCCGGTGGCCATACCCGGATTGCCGCTGGCATTGACATAAACACTGCCGCCGGGATGGGCGATCACCGTGGCCGCCCCCTTCAGTACCGTATAAACACCATATTTTTCGGCCATTTCCCGGGCACAGCCGATGCGATCGGCCTGCACCGCCGCAGTGGTTGCACCGTTCAGCCGGGCCATTTCTCCGGGATGGGGGGTTATAATCAACGGGACCGCGGCTTTCCCCAGAACCTCCCGGTCCTCTGCCAGACAGTTCAATCCGTCGGCGTCCAGAACCACCGGCACCGGACTTTCCGTGATAACCGTCTGCACCAGCTTACGGGCCGCCGCCCCGGTCCCCAGGCCGGGACCCAGAGCAAGACAACTCTTGCCGGAAAGACTCTGCAAAACCGCGTCCAGGGAACTGTCGTCAAAGACCTGGCTGTCCGGCTTCCCCACCGGCAGGGTCATGGCCTCCACCAGCAACGGCTCCAGCACGGAATTGAGTCCCCCCGGTACAGCCAGTGTAACCAGGCCGGCGCCCGCCCGGAGGCCGGCCATGCTGGTCAACGCCGCGGCCCCGGTGGTCCCGGCCGCACCAGCCACCACCAGCAGATGCCCGTTATCGCCCTTGTGGGCGTCCCGGGCCCGGGGCCGGCAGCATTGCGCCGCCAGGGACCGGGTGAACAGCCATTTCCGGGAGCCGGCGTTTTTTACAATAAACGGCGGGATACCGATATCGATCACTTTCAGGGCACCGGTATAGTCGGCGCCGGGATACAGGAACTGACCCGGTTTGGCCAGGCCGAAAGTGGCGGTAGCGGCCGCCCGGACGCAGAGACCGTGGGGCTGGCCGGTGTCGGCATCCAGCCCGGAGGGAATATCCACGGCAAAAACCGGCTGCGGGGAAGCATTCAGAAAGTCAATAACCATCCTGTAAAAATCCCGGACCGCCGCTTTGAGACCGGTTCCCAGAATGGCGTCGATCCACAATTGCTGATGAGCCAGCAAGGATTGCTGCCCGCGCCAGGCGGCTTCATCTGTTATACAAACCACCGGTATCCGCAGCTTCTCCACCAGCTCCAGATTGGCTGCGGCGTCTCCGGCCAGGCGCTCTTTTTCCGCCAGCAGCAGCACCATCACCCGGGCGCCTTGCTGATGAAGATAACGGGCCATGACCAAGCCGTCGCCCCCGTTGTTTCCCCGCCCTGCGACAATGCCGATGCGCCGGGTCAGGGCCTCCGGAAACTGCTCCAGAAACCAGCGCGTGGCGCCCCGTCCGGCGTTTTCCATGAGAACCCGGCCGGGAAGGCCGAAGTCCGCAATGGTAAAACGATCAATCTGCTGCATTTCCGCGGCAAAAACCAGATCCATATTCACCCCCTGCCGGTCCTACAGCATCTGAATCAACCGGCGCATTTCCTGCACCGCCTTTTCCATACCGACCAGCGCGGCCCGGGCCACGATGCTGTGACCGATACTGAACTCCGTAATGGTCCTGACACCGGCAAACCAGCGAATGGTATGATACCCCAGTCCGTGACCGGCGTTGACCAGTAATCCCAAATCGTAAGCGACCTCCCCCGCTTCCCGGATACGGGCAAATTCCCGGGTTTTCTCCTTTACCGAAGCCGCCTCGCAAAAAGCACCGGTATGGATTTCCACGGCCGTCGCCCCGGCATCCCGGGCCAGTCGGATCTGCTCCGGGTCCGGATCAATAAAAATACTGACCGGCATATCAGCCCTCTGGAGCCGTTCCACGGTTTCCGCCGCCGTCCGGAGCCCGCTTTTCAGATCGAGCCCGCCTTCGGTGGTCAGCTCCGCGGCTGTTTCCGGCACCAGGGTGACCAGATCCGGACGCACCTCCAGGGCCACAGCCTCCATCTCCGGAGTTACCGCCATTTCCAGGATGAACCGGCTTTGCACCGCGGCACGAATTTTCCGGACATCGCTGTCCTGAATATGCCGCCGATCCTGCCGCAAATGAACCACCACGCCGTCCGCGCCGGCCAACTCGACCAGTATGGCGGCGGCCAGGGGATCCGGATATCCCACCCCCCGGACCTGCCGCAAGGTTGCAATATGATCCACATTAACTGCCAGTCCGGCCATGCTTGTCTCCATCTGATGCGGTTTGATTCGTTTCGATCGGTTACCGACCCGCGTCCTCTTTTATCAGCGACAACACCTCCGCTTCCCGGGCCGCCATTTCCGCGGCCGCGGCGGCGGAAGACTCATGATCGTACCCCAGAAGGTGCAAA
>CAZWCS010000153.1:0-2501 GCA_964632805.1 uncultured Desulfobacterales bacterium | reverse complement strand
ACCATGAACCAGCAGTTGTGTAAAGCGTTCCTGAACACTTAAACCGGCCGCCTGTGCCTCCCGCCGGGCCGTATCCAGAGAGATAACCACATCACCCAGCAGACCCGGCGTTATCCCGGCATAATCGCCTTCCGCCATGGGGAAAGCGATAACATTGGTAGGCCCCTCACGGCCCAGATAGCGCCGGTTTAATTCGGCAATCGCCGTATCATCGGTGATAACCAAGGAAAGCTCGGCGTCATGATTGCCCAAGGCGCTTAAGACGGCCCGGGCTGTCTTCAGAACTGTCTGTGTAGGAATCGGGGGATTGCTGATCCGGTGGTGGTCGATCTGAACGTCCATCTTTTTTCTTTCCGTTTGCCGTGGACGGATATTCAATCCGGTGATGATATATGCCGGCCAGGATAGTATTAAAACTTTTGGCAATCTGGTTCAAGTCCTTCAGGGTCAGCTCGCAGTCATTTAATTGCCCTTCGGAAAACGTCTGATTAATCAAATCCTGCATCAGTTTCTGAATGCGGGACGGGCTGGGGGAATCCAGGGTCCGGGCGGCGGCTTCAATACCGTCCGCCAGCATAACCAGGCCGGCCTCCTTGCTCTGGGGAGGCGGCCCGGGATACCGGAAATCATCCACGTTCACTTCCACCTCCCGGCCGGAATGCCGGCCGCTTTTTTCCTTCTGCTGGGCTTTGGCCTTTTCATAAAAATAAGAAATCAAACGCGTGCCGTGGTGCTGCTGGATAGCGTCAATGATGGGTTGGCCCAGGCGGTGCTGCCGGGCGATTTCCACCCCGTTTTTGACATGGGAAATCAGAATCAGACTGGACATGGAAGGCGCCAGCTTGGCATGTTTGTTTTTGGCATCTTTCTGGTTTTCGATAAAATAAAGCGGTTTTTTGATTTTGCCGATGTCGTGGTAGTAACCGCACACCCTGGCCAGAAGCGGATTGGCTCCGATGGCCGAAGCCGCCGCCTCGGCCATGGCGCCGACGACCAGGGAATGATGGTAGGTGCCGGGCGCTTCCAGCATAAGCTGCTTCAGCAGGGGTTGATCCAGGTTGGACAATTCCAGCAGCTTGATATCGGTGGTATAGCCGAAAACCATTTCAATCAACGGTGCCAGCCCGGCGGTCAGAATGCCGGCCAGGATGCCGCCGGAAAAGGCCAGGGCGCAATCCACCGCCAGATCCACGGGGGCCAGATCCGCCAGGTACAGATTTATGGCCGTGGCCAGGGCCATATTAAACAGGCCGAGCTTGACCCCCGCTTTGATAAAGACCTTCCGTTCCCGGCAGTGCTGCATCCAGTAAGCAGCCATGGTCATATTCAGAAGCGAAAAAAGAAGGATCTCAAAACTGTTTTCAAAAATCGCGGCGGTGCAGAGGGCCAGAATAAGGGCAAAGGAGGCCGTCAACTCAATATCCATGAAAAGACAGACGATCATGGCGATGGACGCCAGCGGCACCGTCAGAAAAAGCGCCTCCGTGGTCAGGGCCGACACAGCGGAATTGAGCGCGATGGCCTCGGCGGCGACAAAAGCGGCTTTGCCCGCGATAAACGACAACCACAGCATGGTCGCCAGAAAAAGAAGGTTCTTGTTACTGGCCAACTCCTCCCGCCGTTGACTTTCGGAGTTACGCAGATAGACAACCCAGAAAATAAAAATCGCCACCATCAGCGCCCCGGCGCTGATGGCCCAGGAATCGCGTCGAAAGCTCTGCGACTTGAGGGCTTTCAGTTTCAACACGTCCAGCGGGGTTACCGTTTGCCCCTCCTGAAGCAGAATTTCGCCTTTGTACATTTTATACAGCACCGGTTTGACATCCTGCCGGGCCGCCTGTTTGCGCTGCTCGGTTTTGCTGGTATTGCGGGTAACATTGGGAGACAGCAGGCGCTGCGCAAAATCTACAATTAAATTTTTTACCGTATAATCAACATCTTTGAGCAATGGTTCCCCGATAATCCGCACCATGGCCAGGGCCTGATCCTGACCGTAAAAATGCCGCAGATTATAGATCACCTCTTGCTGGTTCCGCCCGACATAACTTAAAGTGATGCCCCGGTCTTTTTCCCGCAGCAAAACCTCTTTATTGGCCACCACCCCGTTATCCAGAATCTTGGTCGTGATCTGGCTGATAAGGGTTTCAATCCGTTCCGAAAACGATTCGGCAATCAAAATCCGGTAAGCGCCCTGGCTGACAGTGATGCCCAATAAAGATTCGAACGCTTCCTTGGTTTCCATCATCCGCTCCACCAGGGAATCCGCGGCGGCATCCCCGCCCTCGGCGTCCTTGGAACGCAACTTTTGTCGGGCAAAATCAAAACTTCGGTGCAGGCGTTCCCGCAACTGTCCGGCCAGTTGATCGTGATAATCATATACCGTCAGAACATCCTCCACGGTTTTGCGTCGCTTCTCCTCGGTGGCAATCGTATCATTAATCAGCCCGTACTCCATCAATTTTATACCATACGGAATCATGGCCGTCTCAGATTCAAAACAG
>CAZWCS010000152.1:0-8029 GCA_964632805.1 uncultured Desulfobacterales bacterium | reverse complement strand
GAGAATGGCCACTCCCACGGAGAGCGCCACCGCCAGCCGCAGACCCAGAGCATATTTTTTCAGCGAGATTTCCGTGCCGGCAATCAGGTTTCCCCGGGCGGCGATTTCCGCGGCCTCGGCGGACACGGCAATCAGGGCGGGTTCGGCAACCGTGGTGGAAAAACCCAGGAGGAAAGCAAACGTCAGCAGCCAGAACAGACTGCCCTTGCGGGCCAGTTCGTGGGCCAGCGTCTCCCCAATGGGAAACAGCCCCATTTCCAGCCCCTGCACAAACAGCATCAGCCCGCAGACCACCAGAACGCCGCCGAACAAAATTTCCATCAAATCCGGAAGAGGCTGCTGCAGAACAAATATCTGGAAAAACGCGATCACCAGGATGATGGGAAGCAAGTCCTTGAAGGAAAGCCATAGCTTGTGAGCAACATCCTTGATAACCGCCCGGAACTCATTTCCGTGATTGGCCATGCATAACGCCCGAAATGATTATTTTTATGCTGAACCTGGATTTACCTGCAATTGTCCGGGGCGACGCCGGCCTCCCCGCGAAAACGATTTTTGCCGCCAAGCCGCTGCCTGCCGGCTACTTTGAAGGAATAATCTCCCGGCCCCGGGACGTGAAGGAGACGCCCTGCTGGGTTCTGGTGCTGATCATGATGGTTTCGACAATGGGCGGATTAATCATTTTGTCCGCCTCCCATTGAACGATAAAATTGGCCCCCGATCCCCCGCTGGTGTCATGCTCGGGGATGACATACCGCACGGTCCCGAGAGGTTTTAAAATTATTGGTTTCGTTATGTATGTTTTCAGCGGTTTCCCCTGCGTTTCGTAGTAATCCACCCGGGTAACGGAAAGTTTGTGGACGGGGTCTGTGTTTCGAATGCTCAGGGTCACCGTCAGCAAAAACGGTCTTTCATCGTTGCCGCCGTAAATATGCGAATAGGCGGGAACATAAATGGTCTGGCCGTCAGACAGGCCGATGGTTTTGTCCGCTGCCTGTGCCGGCAAAAAAGAAAAACAACCGGCGGCCAGCACAATCAGCACCAGAAAAAATTTCTTTTTCATGATTTGCTCCCTTTGCCGTACAAGGTCTTTTTATACCTGAACTGCGATAGATTATACCAAATTCGGCGGGGCCTATCAATATGTTTCGGGAAAGAAGGGAAGGGCCGAACGAAGGTGCCTTCCGCAACGGCGTCGGGGATCGCGTCGCTCCCTGCCGGTCGCTCGCGATGACGAGAGAGGAAGGTCAGTCGCTCGCGATGACGAGAGAGGAAGGCCGGTTGCTCGCGATGCCGCTTTTTTTGTCATTGCGAGGGCCCGCCAGGGACCGAAGCAATCCCGAACTCCCCGGCTGTCGTTGCGAGGAACGAAGTGACGAAGCAACCCCTGACGCTCTCCCGTCATTGGACCAGTGCCCAAAGCAATCCCGGTCAATCTGTCGCCAGGAAGAGGGTCTTCCGCAACGGCGTCGGGGATCGCGTCGCTCCCTGCCGGTCGCTCGCGATGACGAGAGAGGAAGGTCAGTCGCTCGCGATGACAGAAGAGGAAGGCCGGTTGCTTGCAATGACAGCTGAGGAAAGATAGTTGCTTGCGATGACAGGAGGAAAGGGCCCCCGCAGCAGGGTGAGAAACGTTTCAGGGGAAGATCATTTTGGGCGGGAATACCAAATTACTGCGTACGCGGCGTCACCTGAATTTTCTGGGCCAGCCCCCGGCCCAGAGCGAACCGCTTTTCCCCGGCGGCAATGACCACTTCCCCCCGGGAGGCGCTGGTCACCACCTCGATCTGATCGCCCACATTCAGACCCATGGCAGTCAATCGCATCCTGGCTTTGGAGCCGCCGGTCAGGGACTCGATTACCACCTGCTCCCCGGGTTTGGCCCGCACCAGCGGGATGGTCAACCCCCGCTGCTCCATGCAGTTGCCGCAGATGCCGTAAATCTCCATTTTGTGCTGCAGCATATAAAAGCCGTGACTGGCCGCCACTTCCGCCTGCACCGACTCCAGCGCCTCATCCTCGAACTCAATAATCGCGCCGCACTTGGTGCAGATCATGTGGTCATGATGACTGTCCAGATGCCGGTGCTCGTAACGGACTTTTCCGTCCTGAAAACGGTTTTTCCTGGCGAACCCGTAATGGCACAACAGCCTCAGGGTATCCCGCACAAAGCCCGGCTCCATGTGCACGCCCTGATCCGCCAGTATCTCCACCAGATCGGTCACGGTGACATGCTCTTCCGTCTGCAAAAAGGCCTCCAGTACCACCAGGCGGTCCTCAAAATCATCCAGCCCTTCCTGGCTGAAAAGTTTTTTGAACTGTTCTTCTTCCCGGCGATGTATCTTTTTCATGTCTTCCGCCCCGCAATCCCCAAACCTGTCACTTTTTGAAGCCATAGTCCGTCCACTGCGCCGCTACTTTCTTCGCCACTGTCTCATCCATGACCACCCTGTCGGGCATGTCCCGCTCGTACCCTTCGGCCGCGGATTTGGTGGTAGCGTCAATGCCCATGCGGGCGCCCACGCCCCGGGGATAGGAACAGGGTTTTTCCAGGTCGGCCTCGCCCACGGGGGTAATAATGACATCATGCTCCGGCCGGCAGTGGCAGGACCAGGCCCAGATTACCTGCCCCAGGTCCTGAACATCCACATCCCCGTCCACCACAATAATATTGGTAATAAAAATGCTCTGCCCCTTGGACGACTTGAGCATGTTTTCAATCAACCTTCGCGCTTCCCCGGGCTCTTTTTTGTCCAGGGCGATAATCATGGTATACAGGGTGCCGGATTCCCGGGTCAGATTGAAATCCACAATATGAGGGTTGCGCTTCTGCGCAAAATAGAGGCTGAACCGCTCCGCCGCCTTGCTCATGGTATGAATTTCCGTGGGCGGCATACCGGTGGTGGCCACGTGCAGCAGGGGATCTTTGCGCATGGTGATTTTGCGCACGTAAAACACCGGGGTCTGCTTGACCGGGCTGTAATAGCCGTGAAATTCCCCGAAGGGCCCCTCGTCCACCATCTCCTTAGTTTTGACCACCCCTTCCAGAACGATTTCCGCCGTGGCCGGAATCAGCAGGTCGGAATCTTCCGCTTTGACCCGTTCCACCGGCTTGCCGGTCAGGGCACCGGTAACCATGTATTCATCCAGCGGCGGATGCACCGCAAAAGCGCCCACCAGCCCCAGGGCCGGCTCCACGCTCATGACCACACACACCGGAAACTCGTCCGCGCCCATCTCTTCGGCTTTTTCAAAATGCTTGCGCCCGTGCTTCTGGGGCAGCCAGTGCATGCAGAAGCTGTTCTGGTCCCGCACCATCATGCGGTAAATGCCCACGTTGTAAACGCCGTTTTCCGGGTCTTGGGTGATAATAATGGGCAGGGTATTGTACAGGCCGCCGTCCTGGGGCCACAGCCGGACAAAGGGAAACCGGGCCAGATCGATGTCGTCGCCTTCGATGATTACTTCCTTGCAGGGCGCTTTCTCCCGGGGCACCTCCACCGGAATGGCCGCGTTGGTGCCGCCTTTTTTCAGCTCGAGCAGCCGGTCAATTCCGGCCTTGACACACGCGTCCAGGTTGTCGGTCCCCAGCATCCAGTCGATCCGCCGCCGGGCGCTGTAAAGATTGCCCAGCACGGGCATGTCCGAACCTTTGACGTTCTCAAACAAAACCGCCGGGCCGTCGGTGCGGGCCAGCCGGTCGATAATGGCATTGATCTCCAGATCCGGGTCCACCTCCCGCCGCACCCGGACCAGATCGTCCTTTTCTTCCAGAAAGTCGATGAATTCCCGGAGGGTGTTAAATACCTGCCCCATACCGTCGCTCCTTTATATTTGGTATACCGAACCGAAATCAAAATAACTTGAGCATAGTAGGGGATTTCATGGACAGAGTCAACACCTGCCCGGATGTTTCGATTTTTTATTCACACAATTCAAACAACCCGGCCGCCCCCATCCCGCCGCCGATGCACATGGACTCCACGCCGTACTTGACGCCTTTGGCCTGCATGTTGGCCAGCAAGGTGGCGCACAACTTGGCCCCGGTGCATCCCAGGGGATGGCCCAGAGCAATGGCTCCGCCGTGAATATTGATGCGGTCCATGTATTTTTCCAGACCCAGCTCGCGGATGCAGTACACCGCCTGGGAGGCAAAAGCCTCGTTGATCTCCCACAACCCGATATCTTCCGGCTTGAGCCCGGCCTTGTCCAGCAGCTTGGGAATGGCATAGCGCGGGCCCACGCCCATCTCATCCGGCCGGCAGCCCACCGTGGTATACAGTTTGAGCCTGGCAATCGGCTTCAGCCCCAGTTCCTTCACCTTCTCTTCGCTCATGATCACGCTGATGGCCGCACCGTCGGTAGTCTGGGAAGAGTTGCCCGCGGTTACCGACCCGTTGGCCGCAAACACCGGCCGCAGCTTGGCCAGCCCCTCAACAGTGGTGGATTCGCGGATGCCGTCGTCAAAATCCTGGAGAAAGGTCTCTTTTTTATAGGTGCCGTCTTCCCGGGCCACAAATCTGGTGGCCGGGGTGGGCACGATTTCCGTATACAGCTTTTCCGCCTTGGCCTTGGAAGCCTTCATCTGGGACTGGTAGGCGAACTCGTCCTGCACTTCCCGGGAAATGCCGTAGCGGTTGGCCACGTTTTCCGCGGTAATGCCCATGGACACATACAGGTCGGCGTTTTCTTTGGACCAGTCCGGATGGGGCCGGGGCATGTTCCCGCCCATGGGTACGTAGGTCATGGACTCCACCCCCCCGCCGATGGTCACGTCCGACCAGCCGGACATAACCCGCAGGGAAGCCAGGGCAATGGCCTCCAGGCCGGAGGAACAGAAACGGTTGACCGTGGCCCCGGACACCTCAATGGGAAAGCCGGCAATCTGCCCGGCAATCCGGCCGATATTCAGGCCCTGTTCGGCTTCCGGAAAGCTGCAGCCGATCATCAAATCGTCCACATCCTTTTTCTCCAGCCCGGCGGTCTTATCCATGGCGGCGTTCATTATAAACGAAAGCAGGTCCTCGGGCCGGGTATCTTTCAACGCACCGCGCCGGTTCTTGCATCCGGGCGTTCTGACTGACGTTACAATATAGGCATCTTTCATTATCTTTTCTCCTTACGGTTGGCGATTGATGAAATTATCACGCTTCGTAATGCCGCCCAGCGGCATGTTTGCACCAGGGAAACTGGTTGCGTCTCGCGGCCGGGATTGCTTCGTCGTTCGCCGCGGGCGAACGCCTCGCAATGACAGAAAAGAGGCGCCATCGCAGGCAGCCGTTCCTTTTTTCCGTCATCGCGAGCGGCCTTCAGGCCGCGAAGCGATCCCAAACGTATCTGCATATTATCCCCGCCCTTAATTGCGAAGCGGTTTGCCGGTTTTCAGCATGTGCTCGATCCGCGCCTGGGTCTTTTCTTCGTGCAGAAAGTCAATAAACGCCTGCCGCTCCAGGTTCAGGATCACCTGCTCGTCCACCGCGCTGTTGGTCCGGGCGTCGCCGCCGGCCACCACGTAGGCGATGCGTTTGGCCAGGAAGGCGTCATAATCGCTCACATACCCGCCGCTGTGCATGTTGAACAGCTCCGCGTTGACCATGCCCCAGGCGGCCTCGCCCACCACCTTGAGCGCCTTTTTCACCGGCGGGGCATACCCGTCTTCCACCAGGCGCAGCACTTCCTTCTTGGCTTCGCCGATCAGGTTGTCCCGGTTAAACACAATCCGGTCTTTGGGGCCCAGAAAGCCGTTGGCCCGGGCCTCGGCCGCGGACTTGGAGACCTTGGCCATGGCAATGGACATGAAGGTGGGAATGAAAAATTTGGCAATATCGGCGTCCGGAACATTGGCCGGAATGCCGGCGGTCATCTTCTTCCACAGGTTCATGCAGCCGCAGCCGGCGGGCAGAACCCCCACGCCGATTTCCACCAGCCCCATATACAGCTCGGCATGGGCCACAATGCGGTCCGCCCCCAGGGGAACCTCGCAGCCCCCGCCCAGGGACATGCCGTAGGGCGCGGCCACCACCGGAAAGGGAGAATACCGCTCCCGCTGCACGGCCTGCTGCAGCTCGTCAATCATTTTTTCAATATCGGTAAAATTGCCGTCCCGCACGCCATCCAGGATGGCCTTCAGGTCCGCCCCCGCGGAAAATGCCCCGGGCATGCCGCCGGCCTGATTGCCGATGACCATGCCGGCCCCGTTTTCCTCTACGTAATCCATGGCCTCGTGCATGAAAGAGATCAGTTCCTGGTTGAGGGCGTTCATCTTGGTGTGAAACTCCAGGCAGAACACCCCGTCGCCGATGTCCACCAGCGAACCCGAGGCGCAGCCCTTCACCTTTTGGCCGGCCCCTTTGCGCACGCTCAGGGAAATGGCGTCTTCACTGGCCGGAAGGGGCTGATAGGCCCCGGAGGAAAAATCGTAAAACAGGGTGCGGCCGTTTTCCGTTTTATAAAAGGTGGCCTTGCCGTCGGCCAGCATCTTTTTCACCGTTTCCGGCACCGCCATGCCGTCTTTTTCCATTTTGGCCACGGCGGCTTCCACCCCCAGGGCGTCCCAGGTTTCAAAGGGGCCCAGGGTGAAGTTGTAGCCCCACTTCATGGCGTTGTCGATATCCACGATGGTGTCGGAAATCTCCGGGATGCGGTTGGCGGCGTAAATCAGCCCCCGGGCGGTCACCTGCCAGGCGTACTGCGCGCCCTTGTCGTCGCCGTAAACAATGGCCTGCATCTTTTCCGCCAGGCTGCCCTTTTTTTTGGCTTCCTCCAGGCAGGGGAACGATGCCGGCGTTATCTTTTCGTATTCCAGGGTCTGGGGGTTGATCACCTGGCGGGAGAGCTTGCCGTCCGCGCCTTTTTCCGTTTTGTAAAAACCGGACCCGGACTTTTTGCCCAGCAGGCCCTGGTCCACCATTTTGGCCACAAAATCCGGCACCACGAAATCATCCCGGGCCTCGTCGTCGGTCACCAGGTCGTAGGTGTTTTTGGCCACATGGCCCATGGTGTCCAGCCCCACCAGGTCGGTGGTTTTGAACATGGCGGTTTTGGGCCGGCCCATCACCGGGCCGAACAGGGCGTCCGCTTCCGGGATGGTCAGGTCCATCTCCTCCAGAAGCTGCATGGCCTTGACAATGCCCTGCACCCCGATGCGGTTGCCGATGAAATTGGGGGTGTCCTTGGCCCAGACAATGCCCTTGCCCAGCCGTTTTTCCCCGAAGGCCGCCATGAAGTTCAGCACCTCGTCGGATGTTTCTTCGCCCTTGATGAGCTCCAGCAGGTGCATGTAGCGCACGGGGTTGAAAAAGTGGGTGCCCAGAAAATGCTGCCGGAACTTCGAACTCAGCCCGGCGGACATGTCTTTCAAGGGAATGCCCGAGGTGTTGGTGGAAACAATGCTGCCCGGACGCCGGACCGCTTCCACCCGTTTTAACAGATCCTGTTTGATTTTCAGGTTTTCCACCACCACTTCCACGATCCAGTCGCACTCGGCCAGCTGGTCAAAGTCGTCCTCGGTGTTGCCGATGGACAGCAGGACGGCATCATCGGGATGCATCAACGCGGCCGGGCTGGACATCATGATGGTATCCAGGCCCTTCTGCACAATCCGGTTGCGGGCCGCGGGATCATTTTTTTCTTCTTCGCCCAGGTCCGGCGGAACAATATCCAACAGCAGGGTCTTGACGCCCGCACTGGCCAGCAGCGCGGCAATTCCGCCGCCCATGACTCCGGAACCAATCACCGCGGCTTGTCTGATTTTTCGATTCATAACAACCTCCTGAATATTCCGATTTACAAAGTTACCCGTAATGAATGAACATTCATTCATTTTAAAGGGGTTTTTCCTTTTGTCAAGAGCGTAAACAGAGAAAATCACATTGCTTCTTCGGAAAAAGCCCCCAAAAAGATATTGACCCCCGGCCGCCGGCCATGGTACAACCAAACGCAATCCTGTTGTAAGGAGGAGTGGCCGAGTGGTTTAAGGCGGCGGTCTTGAAAACCGTTGAGCGAAAGCTCCGTGGGTTCGAATCCTACT
>CAZWCS010000151.1:0-8372 GCA_964632805.1 uncultured Desulfobacterales bacterium | reverse complement strand
AAAATCGGGCCGAACTGCTGGCCGGTTTGTTTTTTCTGCTGTCCCTGTCTCTTTTCATAAAAACCGCCCTTCGAGAAAAGAAAACCAAAGCGGTGCTATGGGGGTCGTTTTCAATGATGTTTTTCGGCCTGGCCCTGCTGTGTAAAGAAACGGCCCTGGCTCTGCCACCGATTTTGATTGCCTGGGCGGCGTGTTTTTGTTCCGGTAAAACGCGTACCTCCGCTTTTATCAAGACCGTACCCTTCTGGGCGGTGGTGCCGATCTTTTTCTGGTTTCGATACACTTTTCTGCAAACAGTTCCGGTCAATGTCGGTGCTTCGCCGGGCCTCTGGCAAAACGCCCTGGCCGTCTCCAAAACCCTGGGATATTATTTTTATCTGCTCTGTTTTCCCGTTACCCTGAATGCCGATATACCTTTTGTCATTCCCGAGACGATTTTTTGTCCTGCCGTGTTTCTGCCGGCTTTGACGGTTTTTATGCTCGGTTTGCTGATAGTAATGATTTGTCGCCGGAAGCGGGTTTTCTGTTTCTCTCTGTTTTGGATTTTTTTGACGCTGGTTCCGATTGCCAATCTGGTATATCTTTCTTCCCGCCCCCTCGCGGAACAGCGTTTGTATTTGCCTTCTCTGGGGTTCTGCTTGTTGCTGGCATTCATTTTTTCCGGTTTCTTCATACGCCGGGAAAGCTTTTTTCGTGGGCAAAATCTGATTGCCATTGTTTGTCTAAGTGCCGTGTTTTCGTTTTATGCCGTTCAGACCGTTTCCCGGAACCGGGACTGGCAAAATGAACGAACCTTTTTTTCGCAAATGGTTGCAGGGTCACCCCAATCCGCCAGAGCCCATATCGGTCGGGGATATGCGCTGGTCGCTGCGGGGCGGCTGCAAGGGGCGCTGAAGCATTATTATGTCGCACTCTCCACCAAACCGGAAACTGCCGAAATTCATTACAATCTGGGGATCATTTTATCCCGGCTGGGTATGCCGGAGCCGGCACTCCGGCATTTTCTGGCCGCTGCCCGGCTGCAGCCGGAAAATGCTGAAGCCCATTATCAGGCGGGCAATATATATCTGCAACAGGCGAAAACGGATAAAGCCCTTACCGCATACAGGCAAGCGCTGATCCTGGATCCCGATTATGCCCCCGCCCATTATAACCTGGGCATTGCCTTGGCAGAAAAAAACCGGCCGCAGGAAGCCATGAATCACTATCGCACAGCGCTGCAGATCAACCCTGATCATGCCGACGCCCATCACAAACTGGGAGTTTTTCTGGCCGGGCAGGGGCATCTGGAAGAAGCGTTGTGGCATTTTTTTGCCGTGACCCGTCTTTCTCCGCAAAAGCCGGACGCCTATTATAATATCGGCAGTATTTACAAATATCAGGGGAAGGCCGAGAAGGCCCGGCGGTTTTTGGCCAAAGCCCGAACGCTTGGTGCAACAGCAGAAGAAGCTGTCGGCGATTTTCCCTGAACTGCCATATCCATGGGGTTTTTCCGCCTGCCATACAGGAAACCGGCGCCGTTTGGAATGGTTTTTGTTTTGCATTTAACCGGAGAATATTATATCAAATTCTTGATATATGAGAAATGTTCGAAGGTCATGCCGGGACAAAATGTTTCCGGAGCACGCGAACGATTTTCAGGTGGTATTGTTAAGGCGGTTTTTTATCCGCCCGGACCCGAGAAATATCCAACAGCCGGGAGATAACGGTTTCCGGAAGGAAGGCAGTCATACGGCGGGAAACAGGAGAAAAGATATGGATCTGACATGTTACGGGGCGGCCGGCGAAGTCACCGGCTCCATGCATCTTTTGCGCACGGACGAAGACAGGGTTCTTCTGGATTGCGGTCTGTTTCAGGGCCGGCGCGCGGAAATGGCCGCAAAAAACCGGGAGATACCCATAGATCCGGCTACCCTGACCAATATTGTTTTGTCCCATGCTCATATCGATCATTCCGGACGGCTTCCGCTGCTGGTGAAAAACAATTTTCCGGGTCGCATTTTTGCCACCCGGGCTACCCGGGACGCCTGTGATTACATGCTCCGGGATTCGGCCCATATCCAGGAGTCGGATGCGGAATATTTGAATTACAAGGCCGTGCGCCGGGCGTTGCACCGGGAGACCCAGAAGGGGGATACCAAGAAAGATCGGCAGGCCCGGAAAGAAGCCCGAAATCTGCTGAAAACCGGCCGGGACCAGCTCAACCGCAAAAAAATATCGGAACTCGCCGGTCAGCTGGGAATCAGTATGGTGGAGCCGCTATATTCCAGCGACGATGCGGTCAATGCCCTGGCGCATTTTGAAGGGATTCCCTATCGAAACCCCGTCACTGTCGGCCGGAAAATGACGCTTACTTTCTATGAAGCCGGGCATATTCTGGGTTCGGCCGTCAGTATCCTTACCTGCCGGCATCAGGGGCAGATCAAGCGCATCTGTTATACGGGGGATCTGGGGCGGTTCGGCAAGGCCATCATCCGCGATCCCAACCTGGATTTTGCCGCCGAAGACCGGGATATTGATCTGCTGATTATTGAAAGCACCTACGGCAACCGGGAGCACGAGCCGGTGCAGGATTTGAGCGGGCGCATGAAGTCCGTTCTCAACGAAACCCTGGAAAAGGGTGGATCGGTGGTGATCCCCTCTTTTGCCTTCGGCCGCACCCAGGAGATGCTGTATACCATTCACGAGTTGTTCCGTGATCAGGAGGTGCCCCGGGTGCCGGTCTATGTGGACAGCCCGCTGGCCGGCAACCTGACCCGGGTTTTTACTGAACATCCGGAAGTTTACGACAGAGAAACCCACAAGACCTTTCTGGAAAAAGGCGCCAATCCGTTTGTGTTTGATGATGTGCACTTTGTCTCCTCGGTAGAGGAGTCCATGGAGGTCATGCGGGAAGAAAAGCGGCATATCGTGATTTCCGCCTCGGGCATGTGCGAATTCGGGCGCATTCTCCATCATCTGCGGTACAAAATTCATAACGCTCTGAATACCATTCTGATTGTGGGCTATATGGCGGAGAATACCCTGGGCCGGCGCATACTGGAAGAGGGCCGGGCCTATCAGGACTCCGGTCGTTCGGGCGGTCCGCCGGAAATGAAAATTCTGGGGAAAGCGTATCCTTTAAAAGCGCGGGTGGAATCCATCGGCGGCTTTAGTGCTCATGCCGACAAAAATGAGCTGATGACCTTTGTGAAAAAATCCAACCTGAATATCCGGCGGGCCGCGGTTGTCCATGGAGAAGCCGAGCAGGCCCGGGTTTTTTCGGAGGCATTACGGAAGGAAGGGGTCGAGGCGATCGTACCCGGCCCGGGTGAGACGTTTTTGATTTGACCGAAAGCGTATTCGGAATAATGCTCTGCGCTGCCGGGGTATAGCAGGAGTATCCATCGGATTCCGTTGACAGCAAATAACGGGGAAACGGCGGAAGTCGGAAACGGTTTTTTGACAAGGGGCTGAAATTAAAACCTGGCTGAAAAAAAATCTGGTGAAACCGGAACGCCTCAGGGGGGGGCATATCCATCAGCTTCTGGGGGACCGGCTGTTTGATAAGGAAATCTGGCATATTAACCGGAGATCCATTTCCGGTGGCCTTTCCCTGGGGGTGTTTATTGCCTTTACCCCGACGATTCCCCTTCAGATGCTGCTCAGCGCCCTTGGTGCCATCTGGATCCGGGTTAATCTTCCGATCGCAGTGGCCGCCTGCTGGATTACCAATCCCTTTACCGCCGTGTGGGTTTATTTTATGGAATACCGGCTGGGGAAGGCGGTTTTGGGGAAGCTGCCGGATATTTTGGTAATAAGCGAGCTTGAAAATATCGGCGCTGTTCGCAGGCTTTTCTCCCAGGCCACCTGTGTCTGGGTCGGTGGGGTGATCATCGGCGCGGCTGCCGCCCTGATTGCTTATGTTGCCATACAAATAACATGGCGCCTGTTGTCATCAAGAAAGGACCGCAACCGTTCTGTTGAGAATAAAAAAAGCGGGCCGCCTTTTGATAAAGTCTAGGCGGCCCGCCGGATAAGGATCCTGAAGAACCGGCTTAAAGATTACCAAGCCGGTTCCCGCTACTCCTGCGGTTGGCCCTCATAATCTCCATAATCGGGTTCCGATGGGGGCTCCTGTTTTTCATATTCTCCGAAATCGGGTCCCGGCCTTTCCTGCTCCTGCGGCTTATATTCTCTGTAATCAGATCCGCCCGGGTTTTCACAGCCTATGGTCCCTCCGAAAAGACAACCCGCAAACAAAAATATGGAGAGGGTGCGCAATATCTTTTTCAGCATAAAAACACCTCCTTTCCTGAAAATTTTCAGGGTTCCAGTGGGAACAGGAAATGAATTCCCTGTTCCCCAGAGAGCCCGGAAATTTTTTTCTCCCACGAAAAGCGGTTATGGGTAGTAATGCGATTAGTCGGATTCAGACAAGTTATTCACCTTGCTTCGCAGGCTGGAATCGCGATGCATGGCCTGAACAATTTCGTTGTACTTCCCAACACTTAACCCCGTCTCCTGGATCGCTTCCACCATTTGCTGCTGGTATTTGCTCTGCAGCTCGCGGGCTTTATCACTATCTTTCGTCTGGCCCAGTTCCTGGGCATAAGCTGATCGAACTTCGTCCACCGCTTCCTTTGCCTGGACGAATTTTTTCAGCGCTTCGGAACTGAAATCTTTTTGCTGCTGCTGTTGCTGCTGCTGGTATTGTTGCTGATAATCCTGCTGCGATTGGCCCTGATTTCCGCCGTAATCCTGAGCAATCAGCGGTGGCGCGGCGATCAACATACAAAAACTGGTGATCAGGGAAAAAAATTTCCACTTCGGCGTTTTTTTGTTCATCGTTCCTGTTTGCATAAAACCTCCTTACTGTTAAATGAAAAGGGTAAAAATGATAATCGCTATGATTACCGAATTGTTTTTGTCTTTCTGCATACTTTGTGCCAGAACCGGCGTTGTGCCGCAATTTATTGGTTTTATTAGTTCATTTGGGGCAGGAAAAAGTTTAATCGGATGTGTCAAAAAGTTACATGTGCCGTTTGGTCAAAACCACCCCCAAGGAGTCCTTTTGCCGTATTGAGCATGATTTTTAACCGCTTCAGCCCGCGCGCGGTATTGTGCCTCTGCTTTTTGCCATGAGTATGGCCACCTGTTTTGTCCTGCTCGTGTTCTGAAATATGTCCTGGAAAATCAGAGACAGGAAGATGTGGCGTTTTGCGGAGGCTACATGTTGATGGGCGGGCTTGGCCGTGTTCGACAGTTCATTCAAGATGCGGCGGGGTGATCGAGGCGGTGATCAACAGGGGAGAGGCTATTCTTGGTCCTTTAGGTCGGCGTCAAGCCCCATGGCCTTGGCGCGCTCCATCCAGCGGTTGCGGGCCAGTGCCCGCATATCCACCACGTCGTCGGTTTCATCCACGATTTCCATGCCCATGAGGGTTTCGATCAGGTCCTCCAGGGTCAACAACCCGGACGTTCCGCCGTGTTCATTGACAACAACTGCGATGTGCTGTCTCTCTTTGAGCAGGCGCTCCAGCAAGGCGGCCAACGACAAGGACTCCGGAACAACCACGATTTTACGTTTCAGAGCCTTGAGCCGTTCACTGCTCCGTTTTTGAGCGGCAAAGATCAGCACGTCGTCCTTGAGAACAAATCCGGTGATGTCGTCAAGGTGGTTTCTGTAAAGGGGAAGGCGGGAGAAGGGCGTTTCGGTAATTTTTTTTAAGGCGTCATTGATCGTCATGGTCTCGGAAAGGGCTGAGATTACGGAGCGTGGCGTCATGATGTCGGTGACCTTCAGGGATCCGAACCGGAACAGATTTTGAATGATTTTGGATTCCTTGTCGCGAATCTGTCCGGCTGCTGCGCCGGCCCGTGTCATGGCGATCAGTTCGTCCTTGTTGAAAAGCGGCATGCTTTTTCCATGGGCGATAAATTTCGTCATTTTTTCCGAGAGCCATACGATGGGATAAAGGAATAGAATCAGGGTATTCACAAACAGCGCGGTGGGGCCTGTCAGTTTTGTCCAGTACACGGCACCGACGGTTTTGGGCACAATCTCGGAGAGAAAAAGGATCGCTATGGTCATGGCGGCTGAAAAGAGTCCGAACCAGGTGCTGCCGAAGAGAATTGTCGCCTGGGCACCGGCGCCGATGGCGCCTACTGTATGGGCAATGGTGTTGAGGGTTAAGATGGCCGAAAGGGACTGATCGACGTTGTCCTGCTTCAGTCGTTTTAACCGGGCCGCCAGAACGGGTTGTTTGTCTTTCAGTCCCTCTATGTAAGAAGGGGTGATGCTCAGCAGCACCGCCTCGGCCACCGAGCAGAGAAAGGAAAACCCCAGGGCCGCCAATACATAGACCATCAGCCAGACAACGGTGTCTGTCCCACCGGAACCGCTGCCGGATGTCACTGTCGCGCCGCCGGCAGCGGTTGCAAGCACCGGCAGTAACAGGCAGGCCGTGTGATCCATCCGGATTTTTTGAATATCGATTTCATGAGACAGTCGGCGCCCATCTATAATTTTTGATTATGGATGAAAGCTGATATGGTTGATTTTATCCCGCAGGCTGGAATCGGCCTGCAGGGTCTGAAAAATTTTACTGTACTTGTACCAACTTAAACCCGTCTCCTCGATCGCTTCCGCCATTTTTTGCTGATATTTACTCTGCAGCTCGCGGGCTTTATCCCGATTTTCCGCTTGGCCCAATTTCCGGACATAAGATGACAGAACTTTGCCTACCGCTTCCTCTGCCTGTGCGAATTTTTGCAGCGTTTCTTCACTGAAATGCGTTTGCTTTTCCTCCCGGTATTGTTGCTGACCATTTTTCTGTTCCCCCTTCGGCGTTTTTTTGTTCAGCGTTCCTGTTGTCATATTGTATTAAACCCCATTTCTGTTGAATGAAAAAGGTAAAAATGATAAAAATGGCAGTCGCTATGATTGCCGAATTGTTTTTGCCTTTTGCATACTTTGTGCCTGAACCGGGCGGTGTCCCGTAGTCAACTAAATTTTATTGGTTTTATCGGTTCAGCCGGGGTAGGAAAAAGCTTAATCGGATGTGTCAAAAAGTTACATGTATCGTTTGGTCAAAACCCCCAAAGGTGCTTTTACCGTGTGGAACATGATTATTAACCGCTTCAGCCTGCGCGTGGTTCTGATTATCAATGTTATTGTGCCCCTGCTTTTTGCCATGAGTGTGGCCATCTATTTGGGCCTGCGCGTTCTGGAACATGTCGTGGAAGATCGCATGCAGGAAGATGTACAGCTTGTGGCTCGAGCCATACGCTTGCCGGTCAGTTACAGCCTGAAAAAGGAGCGCTTTGGCAGCATCGACCAGGCCCTGCAGTCCGTATTTGATATCGGGCGAGTTTATGGCGCTTATATTTATGATAATCGGGGTGAATGCATCGCCGCAGCCGGGGCTGTAGAACCGGATAAGCAGAAGGAAGATATTCGGAAAGTGGCGGAAGGCGGCGAACGGATGGGGAAGTATGAAAAAATGCAGGGCCAGCGTGTCTATTCCTATTTTGTTCCGCTTTTGGATACATCCGGCAATAGCCAGGGGCTGTTGCAGGTTACCCGCAAAAAAAGCGATTTTGAAAATTATATTCGCTGGCTTCGCACCCGGATTTTTTTGCTTCTGGCCGGTTCCGGACTGTTTATCGCCGGGTTTGTTCTGTTCGGTTTTCATCGTACAGCAGTACGATATTTCACAAAATTGACGCAGAGCATGGCCCGGATTCAGGCGGGGGATCGATCCCACCGGGCGGGCCTGAACGGCCCCAGGGAGATTGCCGCTCTGGCAAGATCTTTGAATAATATGCTCGACAGTATGGATCGATCCGAAAAAGAGGTTGCTGAAAGGCGGGAGGCCCAACAGCAGCTGGAAAATAAATTGCAGGAGAGTGAAAAAATGGCGGCCATTGGTCAGCTTGCCGCCGGTGTTGCCCACGAACTGGGCGCTCCGCTCTCTTTGGTCGATGGGCAGGCCCAACGTCGTCTGCGGGATACCGATATGAGCCCGGCTCAAAAAAACAGTTTTTGGGATATTCGCGAGCAGGTCCGGCGCATGAATGATATTGTTCGTCAGCTCCTGGATTTCGGCAAAGGATCCATGAGACAAAAACGCTGGTGCCGGACCGACCATCTGGTCCGATCCGCAATTTCCGCAGTACAAAAGGAAAAAGGGGCGAGCCTGAGAATTTACGCGAAGGGGCCGGAGCCCGGACCTTCCATTTATGTTGACCCCCTGCAAATTGAACAGGCGCTGATTAATCTGCTGCGAAATGCCGCTCAGGCCGGAGAAAATATCCGGGTACAATTAAGCTGGGCAGAGACACCGGACAGGGAAGTGGTTTTGCAGGCAGAGGATGACGGTCCGGGGATA
>CAZWCS010000150.1:0-8660 GCA_964632805.1 uncultured Desulfobacterales bacterium | reverse complement strand
AATCCCTGCAGGCCCATCATGCGGATATCGGATGAAAGCTTTTAGCATACTGAATTATTTATACTTTTCTTTGCCTGCCCAAAGAAAAGTATACAAAAAAAGCGACCTCACCTCGTCCACCCGGCCTGAATCCGATCGGCCACCAGAGCGTCCAGCCGCCCGGATGCATCCTCATCCATAAAACCGATGGTCACTCCCAGCACCGCCAGGGGCCGGGAAAATTTGGACCCTGCCGGGAGACGGACGAAATCCTTGTGCGTGGTCACCAGCAGATCGGCACCGGCGGCCTTCTCCGACAAGTCGGCCAACTCCGCCGGGGTGTAATAATGATGATCGGCAAAAAACGCCTGCCCTGCGGTTACAGCGCCCTGTTGCTGCACGCTCTCTAAAAACCCGTGGTTCCGGGCCAGACCGCAGAAAACAAACACCCGCTTTCCGTTCAGCAGCTCCGCCGGAGATTCCGTAACCATCTCGGCGTCTCCACTTTCCGCCACCACGGTCACCACCTCCGGGATATGGCGGGTGGAAAAAACCGGCCGCTTTCGCTGCAATTGCATCAGAAAGCGGACCGGGCGGATGTCGGCCCTTTTTTCTGACGGCGCGTCGGCGCGGGTAAACACCAGAGCATCCGCTGCTTCCAGGGCGTCCACCGGTTCCCGCAACATGCCCGCCGGCAGCAGGCGGGTGTTGCCCAGGGGGCGGGCGTGATCCAGGAGCACCAGATCCAAATCCCGGACCAGTTGAAAATGCTGAAATCCGTCGTCTAAAATCACCACCTCCGGAGAAAACCGTTCGATGGCGGTCATGGCGATTGCAAACCGGCGGCGCCCCACCACCACCGGAATGTCCGGCAGAAGCTGGGCCATCATCAGGGGTTCGTCTCCGGCCTGGACGGCATCCATGAAAATCCGGCGGCCGTCGCTGACCATTCCGCCGTCCTTGGAGGCACTGCCTTTATACCCCCGGCTGACAATCAGCGGAGAGATGCCCTTGTCCTTCAAGCGCCGGGCCAGGTAAATTGTCAGGGGAGTCTTGCCGGTGCCGCCCGTCGTAATATTGCCCACCGAGATAACCGGGCAGGGCAGGCGCCGGGGACGCTTCCATCCCCGGCGGTAAACCCGCCTTCGCACGCGGGCGGCTGCGCTGTACAGAAAGGAAAGCGGCAGCAGCGGCCCCCGCAGGCGAAAAAAAAGGGAGGAAAATGGTTTCTGCCGGTAAATCGTCCCGCTCCTTTCAGTCTATATATTTTATTGCCAGGGCGGCCAGCCCGACAAAAAGTCCATTGGCTGCCCAGGCCGCCGCCACCGGCGGCAGCAGGCCGCCATGCCCCAGAGAAAGGGAAAAGCTGTAGACAATCCAGTAAACAAAAGAAGCCCCCAGGCCATAGGCGAGATTGGCCGTCATTCCCCCAAGGGTTCGCCCGGACAAACCGATGCCGGCACCGATCAGGCTCATCAGCAGACAGACCAGGGGAAAAGCCAGCTTGGCGTGGAGGGCCACCCGATAGCCGGTGGTGTCATACCCCTGTTCCGCCACCTGCTGAATAAGGCGGTACAGTTCCATCAGCCCCATTTCTTCGGGATTTTTGGCGGCCCGCCCCAGATCCTGGGGAAGAATATCCAGGGACAGGGTTTGCTGTGGTTCCAACACGGTGCCCGCCACCCGGCCGTCGGGGTCAAAGCGGAGTTCCTGCATGTTTTCCAGCACCCATTGTCCCCCCTTATAATACGCTTTTTCCGCGTCAATCCGCCGCTGCAGCCGGAACCGGTCATCAAAAAAATGCATCGTAAACCCATAGGCGGTCTGTTTGGCGGGCTGATAACGTCCGATGTGGAATACCGCCTGCTTGTCCTTGATCCACAGGTCATTTTGTTTGACCGTCATGGACCGCTTTTTACGGACCTCTTTCAACCAGATGAGGTTGGCCTGACTGGTGGTCACCGGAATCACCATTTCAGAGAGTAAAAACATCACCAGGCAAAACCCCAGGCCGCTGACCACCACCGGCCGCAGCAGAATCCGGGGATTAATACCACCGCTCCGGATCGCTACGACTTCATTGTGACGATGCATCAGGCCGAAAACGACCAACGTGGACAGCAGTACAGCCACCGGCATGATCTGAAAAATAATCTGCGGCGTTTTCAAGGCAAAAAAAGCCAGCATCCGGCTTTCCGTTACCCCGGCTTCAACAAACTTGTCAATTTTGGCCAGAAAATCCACCGTCAGATAAATGACCACCACCACGATCAGAATCACAACCAGACTTTTCAGCAATTCCCGAAGGATATAAGCAAACAGCGTGGGCATGGTCCCTCCCCATCTTTATTCGTCGCCGGGTTTCCTGTCAACCGCAGTCGGCAGCCGAAAGCGCCGTTTATGAAAAAAACGCGGCAGAACCTCTTTTATGCTGCGATCATTGGCCGCCAGAAATAGAAACCAGAGGGCCGCGGCCGTCATGACCACATTGGGCAGCCATGTCCCCAGCCAGGGTGGAAACGCACCGGTTTCGGCCAGACTCTCGCCGATGGAAAGCAGAAGATAATAGAACAAAAAACAGACCAACGCCAGACCCACCCCGGAAGACTTTTTCCGGCTCATTGTCTGTATCCCCATGGGGAAAGCCAAGAGGCCCAAGGCCAGGCAGGCAAAGGGAATCGCCCCTTTTTTGGAAAATTCCAGCCGGGCGGAAAGGTACTCGTCACTGTCCGCAGAAGCGGTTTGCAAATAATGGTACAACTCGCCCGGCCACATTTCTTTTTCATCTTTCTTTCCGGAGGTAAGGGCCGTCGGCCGGGGCAAATCGTAATTAATGGTATACCTTTCAAACCGGATGCTGTTGGCAGACCGGTCCGGCAGATTCACCTGATTGACCAAACCCTTTTCCAGGTGCAGGCTGAAACGACGGGTTCCAGGATCAAAGGAAAAACGCCCGCTGGGCGCGCTGATGGTAAGTGAGGTGTCATCGGCTGGCCGCGAATCTTCCAGCAGAACATCGGTCAGGTCATGGCTCACCGGATCCATTTCGCCCACATAAAGCATGACGCCGGGCAGGGTGTTGGTAAATTCCCGCTCGGTAATGCCTGCATTCACCCCCGTCGTTATGGTTTTATAAACCACTTTTTTAAAAGCCAGTTGGCCCCAGGGAACGCCGTACAGGGCCATGACGGCTGTCAGCAGGCCGGTGCCAAAGCTGAAAATCAGCACCGGCCATAACAGGCGATAGACACTGACACCGCTTGATTTCAGCGCCACGATTTCATTGTCGGCGGACATACCCAGAAAAACCAGCAACACGGCAATCATGGTGGAAATGGGAATGACATATTCCAGAAAATAGGGAAAAGAATAGATCAACAGCATCGATACGGTCGTCAAACCAATCCCATGGTTAACGATATAATTCGAAATTTCCAGCAGTTGATCGGACACAAAAACAAAAGAAAACAGGGCCACGCTGATCAGAAAATAGGGAATGAATGCACTGAAAATATACCTGTCTATGGCTGCCGGAGTCATACGTCCGCCTGTCTATCGACCGATCCCGTTTCTGTAAATTGCTTTAAAGGCTTAATTTGTTGAAAATACAACTTTTCTCTTTAGGCCCTATAAACCCCGTTCCGTCTCGATTCTGGACATACAAATACCAAAAAGGGCCACCCCAGACAACATTATTATACCTGCCAGGGGAAAGGCCCGCTCCAGCGCGAAATATTCCATGGCCAATCCGGCGGCGGTGGCCCCGCAGAGCATGCCCAGACTGTGGGCCATGGTCAGCAGCGCCATGACCGAACCCATGGCCCGGACCTGGCCGCCCTTTATCACCGCCATGGCCATCAGCGGCGGCATGGCGATCCCGCCGCCGATACCGAACAAAACATTTACGGCAAACAATCCCCGGAAATCGTGGGCCCACTGATAGGAAAGCATGGCCGCCACCACGATGAGTCCGCCCAGCACGGCCATGGCTTTTTTATTGGCCCGGTCGGCCACCATGCCCATGGGCAGCTGCAGCACGCCGCTGACAAAGACCCCCAGCATGACCAGCACCCCGATGCGTGCGCTGCTGAGGCCGAAACCCGTGGCCAGGACCGGCAGAAAGCACCAGATGGTGCCGATGCAGAAAACATAAACAAACCGCAGCAGGCACAGCCCGGCCACCGTCCGGTCGGTAAGCAGGGCGGGCCGCACCTCCGGGGCCTGCTCCTGGCGAATAAAGCGCTCCTCGCGCACCGGCGGCAAAAACAGCAGGCTGAGCAGAAAGCCGATGAGGGATAAAACCCCCATACCGATAAAGGCGGCGTCCAAGCCCAGGGTGTCATGAATCATCCCGCCGGCCAGGGGCCCGATGCTGAGACTGGCGAACATGGACAGGTTGAACAGCCCCATGGTGAACCCTTCCCGGTTGACCGGCGTAATATCGCCGATATAGGCCTGGGCCACCGGCATAATCATGGCCGAGGCCATGCCCTGGACAAAACGCACCCCGATCAGGCCGGGCACGGTCTCGGTAAAAACAAAAGCCACCGAAACCAGGGCGTATCCCAGAAGCCCCAGGGTAATATAGGGCTTGCGGCCGGTGCGGTCGGACAACCGGCCGAACAGGGGCAGCAGAAAGGTCCGGGACAGAGAAAAGGAGGCAAACACCAGCCCGATATACAGGCCACCGGCCCCCAGAGTTTCCGCATACACCGGCAAGAGAGGCACCACAATGCCCACCCCCATGACGGCGCTGAAAATAGAAAAAAAGATGGCCGCAAATATGGTCTTGTGCGATCGATTCATCATTGGCTGGTCACGTTACGCCTTTTCGGCACGCCTTTCTTTACCATCCGGGCTCGGTCCGAACAAGAACTTTCCCAAAAAAACACCCTGCCACAGGGCAGGGTATATGCTGTCGAAACAGAAATGATTTGCGTATAATTTATTTATTGTCGCCCTCTATCGCTCCAGTGTAACAGCCTTAAAAAAATTGTTTTTTTGTCCTTTCTGCGTTTCCTCTTATAAAAAACAACTCACCGATTATGTGTTTTCCTTTTTATCGCTTTCCATATCCCTTATGCGACCTCTATGTCTTTGTGAATTGAGTTCAATTCTTTTTGCCATAGCTTCATAAATCTCTTTTGAAAGCCCCAATGGTTCTGTCTTTGCATTTTTCTTGTTTTTTCCCTTTCCCCGTTTTTCCAACCCGGCCATTCTTTTCTGTTCTTTTCCCGCTTTTTCTGCTTCAGATACCGCCACGCACTCGATTTCCACCCGTGCGCCCAGGGGCAGGGCCGTCACCTGCACCGCCGAGCGGGCGGGCCTGTGACCGGAAAAAAAGCCTGCGTAGATTTCGTTGAATTCAGCAAAATCGGCCATGTCCGCAAGAAAGACCGTAGTTTTGATCACATTTGTCAGCCCCAGGCCGGCGGCCTCAAGCACGGCCTGCAGGTTGGTCAGCATCTGCCGGGCCTGGGCGGCCAGGTCCGGACCGGCCAAACCTCCGGTTTCCGGAACCAGCCCGATCTGGCCGGAGCAGAACAGAAAGTCCCCGGCGCGAACCGCCTGGGAATAGGGCCCCACCGCCGCCGGGGCGGACTCGGTGGCAAAAAAATCCATTGTTTTTCCTCCTTTGCAAATGCCTTCGCGGAAAAAACGTCTTTTTGTGAGCGTGTTTTGAGACTTTGGGGAAAAAGCCGGTTTTCGCCGGCTGCGTCAAGAATTTCTCGCTGTTTGAGGGCCGCCGGCCCTGAGTTCGAGAAATTCCGCAGGCGGCGAAAACCGCTTAGAAGCTCTATTCCTTGAATTTCTCCACCGCCCCCTCCACCAGGTCCCGAATCTCCTGCAGCCGCTCTTCAGACAGGGCTTCAAAGCGCAGTACCAGCGCCGGCTGGGTATTGGACGCCCGTACCAGCCCCCAGCCGTCATCAAACAGCACCCGCACCCCGTCAATATCCACCACATTATGGGTGCCGCGGAAATAATCGGTGACCCGTTCCACCAAGGCGAACTTCTTGTCATCCGGGCACTCCACCCGGATCTCCGGGGTGGTATAGGTGGGGGGAACATCCGCCAGTAGAGAAGACAGGGGCCTGCCGGACCGGGCCAGAATCTCCAGCAGGCGACAGGTGGCATACACCGCATCATCGTAGCCGAAATAGCGGTCGGCAAAAAAAATGTGACCACTCATCTCCCCGGCCAGGGCTGCCTGTTCCTGCTTCATCTTGGTCTTGATCAACGAATGCCCGGTTTTCCACATAATGGCTTTTCCGCCGTGCTTTTCAATATCGTCGTACATGGTCTTGGAACATTTCACTTCGGAAATAAACACCGCCCCGGGCTTTCGGGACAGAATTTCCCGGGCAAACAGAATCATCAGCTTGTCACCGTAAATAATTTCCCCGTGTTCATCAACCACCCCGATGCGGTCGCCGTCACCGTCATAGCCGATCCCTACATCCAGCCCCTTTTCGCGCACCAGGGCAATCAGATCCTCCATGTTTTTGCGCACGGTGGGATCGGCTTCGTGATTGGGAAAATGGCCGTCCATTTCGCAATACAGATCGTGAACCTCGCATCCCAGGGCTTTCAGTATGGGCAGGGCCACCACCCCGGCGGTGCCGTTGCCGGCGTCCACCCCCACTTTCAAAGGCGCGGGCAGAGAAATGTTGCTTTCCACATATTCCCGGTAGGGCGTAACCGCATCGGCCGTGGTCAGGGACCCGGACCCGGTTTGAAAGGCCCGGTTTTCGGCAATGTCCCGGATTTTGGAAATTTCTTTTCCGAAAATGGAATCGGACCCCAGGCACAGCTTAAAACCGTTATATTCCGGGGGATTATGGCTGGCCGTCACCATCACGCCCCCGCCCAGCGAAAAGTGATGAATGGCAAAATAAAAAACCGGGGTCGGGCAGACCCCGATATCGGTGACATCGCAGCCGGCCGCCCGCAGCCCTGCGATCACCCGGGCGGCGTACGCCTCCGAGGTCAGACGGCAATCCCGACCCACGGTCACGGAGCTCTGACCGTGCTCCCGCAGATAGGTTCCGGCAGCGGTTCCCAGCAGTTCCACCTCTTCTTCCGTGAAATCCTTGCCGGCCACGCCCCGGATATCATATTCCCTGAAAATACTTGGTTCCATAATGGTACTCCTTTGCTTGCAGCAACCGTGTTTCCACCCGGAAAAGGTGTTCCTTGTCTACTGTCTTTTATTATCTTAACGATTGTTTGAAAGCAACCTTTACCCCCCGGCGATCCCCAGCACCAGCAGACCGGCGATCAGACAATAGGGTGCAAACAGATAAAAGCGCCCCTGGCGCACCAGTTTCAGCAACACTTTCAAGGCCAGATAGCCCACCCCGAAAGCGGTCAGCGACCCCAGCCAGACAGCGGCGTCCAGGGTCACGGCCCCGCCGGCCAGGGCCTTCCAGGAAAGCAGTTCGGCGCCGATAATGGCCGGAATAGACAATAAAAAAGAGAAGGTTGCAGCCTCCTCGCGGTTCAGCCCCAGCAGCAGGCCGGCGGCAATGGTCGCCCCGGACCGGGACAGCCCCGGCAGCACGGCCAGCCCCTGGGCGCCGCCCACAACCAGAGATCCGGTGGCGGAAAATTGTTCCACACCGTCACCGGTTTGCCCGCGACCATAGGACAGCCCCAAAATAAGGGCGGTGGCCAGCAGCATCCCCCCCACCAGGTAAAGAGAAGCCAGCTGTTCCGCCAGCAAAGCTTCTATGGTCAGGCCGATTATCGCGGTGGGTATGGAGCCGAGGACCACCAGGAAAGCAAACCGCACCCCCCGGGCTTCTGCGGCGGTCAGAGGGGGATGGCGGTTCCCCAACCGGAATCGCGCCGCCGCCAGCAGCGCGCGTAGAATCTCGCCGATGGTGTGGCGGAAAACCAGGATAACGGCCAGCATGGTGCCCACATGAACGCTGGTGTCAAAAAACAGATCCGGTGCCGCGGTTCCGAACAGGTGCCGGGTCAAAACCAGGTGACCGGAACTGCTCACCGGCAGAAACTCGGTCAGCCCCTGGATAACCCCCAGAACAATACCCTGCAGCGGATCCATCGGCCGTTTTTATCCTTATTCATTCTTTGCCGAAAATTCAGGAAATTCCCCGTTCAGATAACAACTCGTCCAGTTCCAGCGCACTCATGGCGGCCAGTTCCGTACCGATTCCCCAGCCCCCGGCTTCCGCCCCCACCAGATAGAGATCGTCCACCGGCGTAGTCTGCATCAACCGTTTGTCCCCCACCTGGTCCAGCGACTGGGACATGCCGATGACCGCTCCCCCTTCACCCATAAGACGATCCACGGTTTCCGGGCTGGTATCTTCAATAAACAGGGCCTGTTCTTCAATGTCGGGAAAAATATCCTTCACCGAGGCCAGCACCGCCCGGCGCCAGGCATCCCAGTCCGGCTCAATGGCCGGAAAGGAACCCGCAATAATCAACTGCCGACCTTCCGGAGCGGTGGTGGGATCCAGATTGGAAATCACCGGCATCATCAGATTGACCTTTTCCGGTACCTGTCCCGCCTCAATGGTTTTCAAATAACTGTTGGCATCGGCATCCCCGATATGCATGATAAACTTTTCCTCGGTAATCTTCCGGCTCAAGGCAAACTTCAGCAGATAGGCGCCGGGAGTGAACTCGAGTTCCCGGATCCGGGCGGCGTA
>CAZWCS010000149.1:0-8758 GCA_964632805.1 uncultured Desulfobacterales bacterium | reverse complement strand
GTGTCCTGCGCCTTGCAGCTGCGCTCAAATCGACTCGTGAAATATCCGGGTTAGGTCCCTCCCGGTGGTTATGGCTTGCCTTTTCAGTCGTTTTGCGATACGAATAACACTGCCTGCAAAAAAAAAACGGTTTTTCCATTACTATAGTGGGGAAAGATTATGCGCAAACATGGGATACAATGGTTGCTCCTTGGTTTGGCCCTGATAACGGTTGCCGGCTGTGCCTCTTTGCAGAAAAAAATCTTCAGTGGTATGGTGGGGTTCGAGCGGGGACGGGCGGAGGTGACGGTCAAGACCGTGCAGACGGATAACCGGGTAACCGCGTATATGGAGCGGCCGGGAGCGCCGGAAGGAGAAACCATTGTTTTGCTGCACGGTTTTTCCGCCAATAAAGACAACTGGATCCGGTTTATTCGGTATATTCCTGAAGACTACCGGGTCCTGGCAGTGGATATGCCCGGTCATGGAGACAGCACGCAGAACATGGCGGAGCGTTATGCGGTAAGTGACATTGTCCGGCGCCTGACTGCGGCTCTGGATCAGTTGTCTCTGAAGCGGTTTCATCTGGCGGGTAACTCCCTGGGGGGGCTGGTGGCCACTCATTACACCCTGAATCATCCGGAGAAAGTGCTTACTTTGGGCCTGTTCAACGCTGCCGGGGTAAAGTCGCCGGTGGAGAGCAAACTGCATAAAATGGCCGCGGAAGGAGACAATTTCCTTTTGCCGCAGACCGAGGAAGAATTCTACCGCTTGATGGATTTTACCTTCAGCGATCAACCCTTTCTGCCCTGGCCGGCCAGGCCGGTGCTGGCCCGGGAGTATATTGATAACTATGTTTTTAATAAGAAAATGTGGCAGGATATTCACAGCCGGCAGGAAGAGATGGACTTGTCCCACCGGCTGGGTGAACTGACAACCCCCACGCTGATTCTCTGGGGAGATCAGGACAATCTGCTCCATGTTTCCAGCGTCGGGATCTTTGAAGCCCTTCTTCCAGATCATGAGACCGTTGTTTTCGAAAATTGCGGCCATATTCCCATGATGGAGCGTCCCAAGGATACCGCCGCTTACTATTTGCGGTTTATACAGCAGAAGCAGGGGGAATAAAAGTCCCCCCGAACCTTTGCCGCTGATGCCGGAAAAGCGTTGGGAAAGGGAAATCGATCATGCCTTCGGAGATGAAAAAAATTGTGATTGCGATCTGCGGCGCCTCCGGGTCCATTTATGCTGTTCAGTTGTTGAAAGCGCTGGTGGGCACGCCGGTGCAGATTCATTTGATTGTCTCTGAAACGGGTGCTCAGGTCATGAAAGAAGAACTGGACCTGACGCCTGCGGAACTTTCGGCTTGGCTGCGGGAAAAAGCTGTTTTTCATCAACGGGCTGCCCTGGAGCTTCTGGACGTCAATACATTTTTTGCCCCGCCGGCCAGCGGCTCCTTTCTCCATGACGGACTGGTCGTGGCTCCCTGTTCCATGAAAACGCTGGCGTGTATCGCCGCCGGTATCGCCGATAACCTTATTCTGCGTTGTGCCGATGTTTGTTTAAAAGAAAAGCGGCGGCTGATTATCGTGCCGCGGGAAACACCACTGAATACGATACATCTTAATAATATGCTGCAAGCGGCTGCCGCCGGTGCGGTTTTATTACCGGCCATGCCCTCTTTTTATACCAATCCGGAATCCGTTGAAGACTTGGTGGATACGGTGGTGGCCCGGATTTTGGATCACTTGTCGATCACCCATTCCCTGGTGGATCGATGGCAGGAGTAGTTTTGATTTGAAGTCGATTGTCTGGTTTATAACCGTGGGGGGTAATCCTTTTTGGGCGTTCGCAAAAATGCGAAAACGTTTATGAAATTATTCCTATAAACAGTTGACCCCCGGAAATAACGGTGTTATTGTTTAATGTGGAGGATGTTTGGCCTCAATGGGGGTGTTCGCAGTGATTAACAGATATTGCAAAAAAACATTTTACTATAAAAATTGATGGTTTCGTAAAAAGTCGTCACTCCGGGCTTGACCCGGAGTCTATGCATAATTAAGGAATTGAAAAAACTGGATACCGGGTCAAGCCCGATATGAAAAAAAAGCTGTTTTCCGACTTTTTACGAATCCATCAAAATTAAGCGAAATCGATTTTTGATAATGGAGTCTGCCCGTTTGCGGAAAAAGAAAATGGGTAGAAGAAACAGGGGATACCATGTCGGATGCAAATTTGCCACGAACTTTTATTACCAAGGACGATAAGGCAACTTTTCAGTGCCCGAAATGTCAAAAAGTGCAGGTAAAAGACGTTTCCCAGTTCAAGCATGTTCAACGGGCCGTTATAAAAGTAAAATGCAAATGCCCCTGCGGTCATGTTTACAAAATTTTACTGGAAAGACGAAAGGAAGTTCGCAAAGCGGTTGATTTTATCGGCACATATATTTCCATTGAAAAAGGTCTGGATGTTAAAGGCCGGATGACAATTATTGACTTGTCCCGGTCAGGATTGCGTTTTAAAACGCATCTTCCGCAGCAGTTTTCTGAAGGAGAAGAAGTGCAACTGGAATTTAATTTGGATGACCGGGAGCAGTCTTTGATCAAGCGCAAGGTGATTGTCAGAAGTCAGCAGGGCAATTCCGTCGGGGCCAGCTTTACCTCCTCCGAACACTATGACAAGCTCGGTACCTATCTGTTATATTCCCTATAATTTTTTTCAGATAATTCCGGAAATTTTTAAAAAGTCCGTTTCTACAAAACAGGAATGTATAGAAGGTTGCCGCGGTATTTTCCGGGGAAATTTTCAGAATACAGGAAGGTTATTGGCCGAAAATCGGGCGTTGATGACGGCGAGGGGGGAACAAACCAAAAAAATTTTTACGCCAGGGGAATGCCGTGCCGCTGGGCCAGCCGGAAAAACATCTGCGCCAGCCCCGCTCCCAGGGAAAACACCGATCCGATGTGCAGGTGGGTATCGGCGGTTTTGTCGAAAAAAACATTCAGGCTGGACGCCAGTCCTTCTTCCGGCAGCCAGTAGCAGATCATCAGCGGCACCAGGGGCAGGGGGTGCAACACCACGGCAATATCCGAGGCAAACTGCTCGTCCACTTTTTTTCCGCTGAACAGGTGCACCATATCATCAAAGAGTTCGGGATAAGCGTCGGCCACCTGTTTCATGGGTTCCTCACAGCGTTTCTGGAACAGGGCGTACCGTTCCCGTCCTTCTTTCAGTTCCCGGAAGGAGACCCATTCTCCGGAGATCGGGGTACCGGGGCTGTACAGGACATAATCCAGAAAGGGAGCGGCCACCCAGGGGTTGACATGGATTTCCGAAGACAGGCGGCCGCTGGTGTCCACGCTGAAATCCTTGCCCATGACTTTCAGAGTTAACCGGTTTTTTTCAAAACGGGCGCCGAGTCTCTGCGCGGCTTTGGCCAGATCGATTGTGGGAATTTCCGCCTGGAGTTTTTCCAGTGCGTCCACGCGGCTGTCTTCCGGCTTGGCCGCGTCCTCCTGCCGGCCGTTCTCAGTTTCCGTTTCATACCGGGCGGCGGTTTCCCGGTCCACCCGGGGGCATTCAGACAGTTTCCGCTGTCCCTTGAAAACGGCGGCGGCAAAGGCCATACAGGTTTTTTCCCCGCACTCCCGGCAATTGGAGTTATCCAGAAGCTTCAGAACTTCCAGGGTGCTTTTGAATGGCGGCATGCTGTTGCCTCCTAACTGTTGTATTGTTTCGCCGCCGCGGCCATCCCTTCCGCAAAAGCCCGCAGATTGATATCCGCAAAGGCCGGTTTGGTAGTCGTGGCAATCGCCTGTTTCACGGTTTCCATGGGTAACGGCAGTTTTCCGGTCTGGATCAGGGCTCCGAGCAGGGCCATGTTTACCGACAGATGACTCCCGGCCGCGGCCGCCACCGCCCGGGCGTCAAAAGCCACCACCCCGGCGGTTTTTTCCGCCAGCAGGCTGATGATGGTGTCGATTTCCGGATAGACGCCGTTGCCGATGGCCACGGTGAACGGCGGCGTGGGATAGGTGTTGAGAACCGCCACCGTCCGGGGATTGCAGCGGGGCAGGGCTCGCAGCGCTTCGGAGGGTTCAAAGGCCACCAGCACGTCGGCGGTGCCGTCCGAAATGATGGTGCTGTCCGCCCGGCCGAAAATCAGAGCCGATTCCACCACCCCGCCGCGCTGGGCCATGCCGTGGATTTCACTCATGCGAACCGGTACCCCGGCCAGACCGGCGGCTTCACCCAGCACTTTGGAGGCCAGCAGGTTGCCCTGTCCGCCTACCGCCACAATAATTAATCGGGTTGTTTCCATATCGTTACTTCTCCTCCTGGCTCTTCAAAGGCAGGATCGCGTTTTCCGGGCAGATTTGGGCGCAGACCGCGCAGCCTTCACACAAATCGGGGTTGATCCGGACCCGTTCGTTTTCCAGATAGAACGCCGGGCAGGCGAAAGCGGTCAGGCAGGTCCGGTGATTTTTGCATTTATCGCTGACATAAAATTTCCGGGAGGGATTCTTTTTCAGGCTTTTCGCTTTCAGCACGCAGGCCTCCCGGGCGATTACCACCGATACTCCGGGATATTCCACCGCCTCCCGAATGGCGGTGATACTTTTTTTCAGGTTGTAGGGCCGGATAACCTGCACATGTTCCACGCCGGCACCCTTGACCAGGTTTTCCAAAGAAACCTGCCGGTAGCCCTCCAGGTTGAGTTCGGCCATGTCCACCCCCGGATGCGGCTGATGCCCGGTCATGGCGGTGGTGCCGTTATCCAGGATGACCAGGGTAAAATCATGCTTATTGAAAACACCGTCGATCAGGGCCGGTATTCCGGAGTGGAAAAAGGTGGAGTCCCCGATAAAGGCCACCACTTTCTGCTCCGTGGCCCGGGAAAACCCGCAGGCGGTACCCACGGAAGAGCCCATGCAGATCAGAAAGTCCCCCATGGCGATCGGCGGCAGAAAACCCAGGGTATAGCAGCCGATGTCCGTGGGAAAGACGGTATCGTAGTCTTCCGTGGCCTTTTTGGCCGCGTAAAAAGTGGCCCGGTGAGAACATCCCGGACAGAGATTGGGCGGGCGCTGCGGCACTTCCGGAACGTCCGACAGGTCCAGGGCGGGAACCGGCGACCAGTCCAGGTCGAAATATTCAGCCAGGCGCTGTTTGACCTGTACCGGGTCCAGCTCGGATTCCCGGGAGAACAGGCCCTCTTTTTTGCCGGAAATGGGCAGGACCACTTGCGCTTCCGCGGCCATGGCCTTGATCGCTTCTTCCATATAGGGCTCGCCTTCTTCTACGACCAGCACTTTATCCATGGATTTTAAAAACGGCTTGATAACGGCCTCCGGCATGGGATGGGAAAACCCGATCCGCAAAATCGAGATATCGTCGGCACCCAACTCCCGCAGGGCGTCGGTCACATAATTATAGCTGACGCCGTTGCAGATGACACCCAGAGGGCCTTCGCCCTGTACGAAATTATAAGGGGAGTCATCGCTTATCTTCCGGGCTTTTTCAATGTTTTCCAGGAGCTTGGCGTGCAGTTTCCGGGATACGGCCGGCACGGCCACATAATTAAAGGGGTCTTTTTCAAATTTCCCGAGCGGCTTGATCGTTTCCGGCAGGGCCCCCAGCATGACCGGGCCGGTGGAGTGGTTGATGCGGGTCGTGGTGCGCAGAATTACCGGTTCGCCAAGAGTTTCCGACAGCGCAAAAGCATAAGCGACCATTTCCCGGGCTTCATCCACCGAAGAAGGTTCCAGAATCGGCAGGCCGGAAAGCTTTCCGTAATAGCGGTTGTCCTGTTCATTCTGGCTGGAAAACATGTGGGGGTCGTCCGCGGAGACCAGGACCATTCCGGCTTTTACCCCCAGGTAGGCCAGGGTCATCAGGGCGTCCGCCGCCACGTTCACCCCGACATGCTTCATAATGCACATACTGCGAACGCCGGCATTGGCTGCGGCCGCAGTGACCTCCAGGGCGACTTTTTCGTTGGTGCTGTATTCAAAGTACAGCTCGGTTTCCCGGGCAAGATGAAAAAAGTTCAGGGATATCTCCGAGGAGGGTGTGCCCGGATAGGTGGCGGCAAAGGCCACCCCGGCTTCCAGGGCACCCCGGGTGATGGCGTCGTTTCCAAACAGCAGGCGTTTTTCCCCCGCCTGGCCGGTCAACAGTTTATGCATAGCAGCATCCTCTTTTTTATCAAGCAGTGCCAGTCCGCAAAAGTAGAGATATATCATCAAACCGGCGGTGTGCCAAGAATTTTTCCCGGACAGGCCCTCCGGGGGAGCGCCTGAACATGCCCTCTTTCCGTGTTTTCCAAAAATCAGCGGTGCCGGAAGATAATTATTGACTTTGGTCGAAATCCTCTGGTACAAAGACGGGCTGTGGGGCTGTAGCTCAGCTGGGAGAGCGCATGACTGGCAGTCATGAGGTCAGGGGTTCGATCCCCCTCAGCTCCACCAGTAAAAAACAAGCACTTACGAAAATCCGTAAGTGCTTTTGTGTTTTTGGGGGAAAAAACAGGGAAAGATTTTTTTCAAAACTGTGTAAACCCCAACAACTGCAAGCACCCTTGAGTTGTTTTTAAATTCGAATGGCCCAGCCTAACGAATTTATTCTGATAACAACGATATTCTTTCCCTCGACTTTCTTTTAAGAAAAAATGCTACATTTTCAAAATGTTGTGAAGAATATGCGAACAAACCCTTTCAATTGGACGGAGGGTTTTTTTCATTTAGACGCCAATAAAACTTTCATTTAGTCGCTTTTTAGTCGCTTTTGAGGGTATATTTGGACAAAAAGCCGTTTCCAATCTTGAAAGCACAGCGCAAAAAACGCTCCAACACTACCCGCTGAAGCGATCCCGACAGGACAACCCTGCTGTCCACAAAAAGGACAAACTGCAAACATTGCATAAAGACCAGTAAACCCAAACCACGATGCAAGTAATCTAAATAAATGACCAAAAGGCGATAATTTTATTTTATTTTGATTGTGGTCCATTTCTCATTCTCGTTTGGTTATAAATAACGGCGGCCGCCAATGGGTCCCAGCAGGGCTTCCACTGACTTGCCTTAAAGATGTTTTATATTCGATTTCCCCCGAATGTTCAAAAGCCGTATGTTCTGGCGATCCATTGCGCGGCCTGTTATGCAGAAAAATGTTGATCTCTTGGAATTGGTTTCAGTCGTTTGATTTGTTTCGCTTCTGGGCTATTCATAGCGTTCCAAAGATCCCAATCCTGTTGCAAACCCAACCAGAAATCCGCAGACATTCCCAAAACACGAGATAACCTTAACGCAGTATCTGGAGTTACTGAGCGACGGCCTTTGATGATTTCGTTCAGACGAGGGTAGGATACGCCCAGACGACGCGAAAGTTCTGCTTGTGTCAGATCAAGTGGTTTAACAAATTCTTCGAGAAGCATCTCCCCTGGATGTGTCGGGGGACGATTCCGAGGCAATCGTCGACCAACAACATCATTAGTGGTAGTCGGTGATTTCGATTTCATAGGCATGGTTTTCCTCCCATATAAAACAAATTCGGTATTGCTGATTAATACGGATACTGTATTGATTATCCCGATCGCCTTTAAGAAGCTCAAGTCGATTGCCTGGGGGGATTCTAAGCTCATTAAGTTCTCGAACCCGGTTTATTTGGTCTAACTTACGGCGAGCAACCGGCCAAATAGATGTTGGGCAACATTTTCGAGCTGCTTGAGATGCCACACCATCAAAAATATCCCCTGTACCAGCAGACTTAAAAGTTATTATCATGTGTCATATTATAATGGGATTCATTATAGGTGTCAAGCCATTTACACGGTATGCATACCGCCCAGGGTGTGAGGCCGCTGCAGGCGGTCCATACCACCCGCTCGTTATACGCCACAAATCATGACTTGGTTTTATTTACTTCATTCCGCTGTAATGCTGTCAGCTTTATGATGCTCAGCATAAAGTGCGGGCAAAAAAAACTGGAAGTTGCCAACCTCCTCCACATTGTGTCTGAACCAGGCTTTTGCGACCTCATCAGAAAACACCAAGGGCCTCACGAGGTAATTGAAAATGTATTTCGCAACCGGCGCATCAGCGCCCACAACCAGTGTTGACACATATCGAGTACCCTGTTCAGTTTTATAAAACCGATGTTTGAGATCACCTATTTTTATCCCTCCCCGGCACATGGTGAGGTGCAAGCCTTCGGTATTGAGCTTTTCTATTCTCGGTGTAAATTTGTGGTAGGTATCGCCAAAATATTCATGTATTTCTACTTTGGCACCAGTAGCGATTCCCCTCTCACCATTATCCCCCTCTTTTTTCACAATCACCTTGATATGATCAACAGGATGCCAGAGCCAGTACCAAGGAACCTCCTTATTATTCACCTCAATGGTCCTCTCCGGAAAATTCTGCATCCACCACACCAGCATGTCAGGCGTCACTCCGGCGATGATTTCATGTTCTATATTCAGCTCCAACTTGCCTCCGGGAAGCTTCCGGAAGCCGGTTGTTGCCGAGTCGACCTTCTTCATACTATTAAGATAATCAACCTGTAATGGCTGCCGCATTTCAAACCCAAAGGCGTTAGCGACAAAGAAAAAAAGAAATGATGTAAGTATGGTTTTTTTCATAGTGGTTCTCAGTAGGCTTTTTTCTGTGTCGTTCAACGCCACGGCTGAGAGGCGCGACGTAAGGAGCGTCCTGCTCCAGCCGTTTGTGTGTGCCGGGCACGGCACATGTTCTTAAAAGTGAGCCAAATATATCAGGAT
>CAZWCS010000148.1:0-8769 GCA_964632805.1 uncultured Desulfobacterales bacterium | reverse complement strand
GGTCGGGTTCGCGCAGGGAAAAGCGGGCGCCTTTATAGACCGGGCAGAAGGTGCAGCGGTTCCAGGGACAGTTGCGGGTAACCCGGATCAGCAGGCTGCAGGCTTCGCTGGGCGGCCGGATCGGGCCCTGCTCAAAGCCTGCGTATGGCGCTTTTTTTTGGTTTTTTTTTTCGCTCATGCAGTATGCAGCGTATTTCTGGATAACATAATTTTTAATTTTGACTATATCATACCCCGGTTTGAAATCAACCCGCATTTTTTTTGGTAATATGATTGTGCTGGAAAAAAATTGATATTTCTGAAGCAATTGTGGTACAATAGTTAAATGGGGGTTGCGTATGCAAGAGGTCAAAACATAATGGACATGCCGGAAATTTGTTGCGGAACCACTTGGGGAGAAAAAATATAGAAAATATTCACCCTTATTCGCCAGGGGGGATAAAGCGTATCTTTACGGGCCGTTCCGTTGAATTTTGCGGGTGCGCAGGCAGTCCGGTTACCGTCGCAGTAAGCCATGAGCGTCTCTTTTCAGTTGCCGATATTGCGGATCTGGTGTTTGTTTTTCCAAACAGTGAGGAATGTATGCGTGCAGTGATCTGTTTTTTCTGTCTGGTTTTGTTGTTTCCGGTCGCCGCCGGGGCGATTTGTCAGGTGAATTACAAAGGGGAGCTGGCTGTGGCGGAACCGGTTTCTGTTTCTTTTGATTCCAGCGGCCGCATTTATGTCGCCCAGGATACGGGGGTGGTTACGGTTTTTAACTCGAGCGGACAGGCGGTGCTGACGATCGGCGGGCGGGCGAAACACGGGGACAATATTTTAGAAAGGCCTACGGCGGTATTTTGTTATGATCAAAAAATTTATGTTACCGATTCCGGTCTGGACCGGATTGCGGTGTTTACGCCCGAGGGGAAGCTGATTGAATGTTACGGAGAAAAAGGCGGCGCTCCCGGTGAGTTTGATAACCCCTCTGATATTTATATTTATCAGGGGACGTTGTATGTGGCGGATACCGGTAATGACCGGATTCAGGTGCTGGGGGAAAACGGCGTTTTTCTGGATGAAATCGGGACTGCCGGAGGTGATAAGAGGGGGCGCCTGAATGCCCCCCGGGAAGTGGCCGTTGACCGCCAGGGCTGGATTTATGTGATCGACAAAACCGGTGACATTAAGTTGTATTCACAAAAGGGACGGTACTTGAAAACGGCGCCGGTGGACGCCGATGTCCGTTCGTTGTGTTTGATCCCCGAAGGAGTTTTGATTGCGGACGAGGAAAATTTATCTATACGTTTTTTAACATATTATTTTGATCAAGTTGTAACCTTTGGGTCCGCCGGAGACGGGCGGGGGCAGTTCCGGAAGATTTCTTCGGTCCGGACGGATGCCGACGGAAAGGTTTATGTGGCGGATGATAAACAGGGGGTGATCCATATTTTTTTCCCGGAAAAAGATGTGCCCGGGTCAACGCCGTTTGTCAGTGCGGTCCCGCCGCCAACCTCGGCGCTCTGGACAGAAATTGTCCGGACCGATCCGGACCGGCAGTTTTCAGATATTGCGGTAAAAAACAAAAATACGATTTATGCGATTGACAGCAGGGAAAAGATTATCTGCATATTTCAGGACGGGAGACAGGTTGAAAAAATCGCGCTGCCTGATATCGAGCCGGATGCCCTGACCTTCGACAAGGAAGGGGTGTTGTATGTACTATCCGGTTCGACGGGGTTCAAACTGACGCCGGCAGGCAAAGTCGATTATCCTTTCCGGCCTCCGGACGGGGGCGGCGCTTTTTTTTCCAAGCCTGGTGATCTGGCCATTACCAGTGACGGGCTGATATATGTCGCGGATAGAAATAACAGAAAAGTTCATGTGTTTCATACGGACGGTATATTCAACCGGACGATTGAAAGGTGTGCCCCCGGTATGCCGATTGATGATCCGGCAGCCGTAGCGGTTGATGCCGCCGGCCAGCTTTATCTGCTTGATGCCGGCCGGCAGCTGGTGGCGGTTTTGTCGCCGGAGGGAACCCCCCTTCTCCATTTTTCTCTCGGCCGGGAAGTGGGGGCGCCGGTCGATCTGGCGGTAGCCGGGGAAAAGGTGTATGTGCTTGACGCCGGGGACAGTCAGGTCCTTTTATTTTCCAATAAAGGAGACCGATTGGCCCGGTTCGGGAGTCCGGGGGAACGATTCGGCTGCCTGGATCATCCCTCAAGTATGGCAGCCGTGGGACAAGATGGATTTCTGGTTGCAGACAGCGGTAATCATCGTCTCCAGGAGTTTGCGCTGGTTTATACTCCGCCTCCCCCGGATGGAATAGAAGCGGCGGCCGGTGGCCGTAATGTGCGGTTGCGGTGGGAAAAAAGCGCGGACCCGCTGATCCATACCTATGGGATTTATCGGTCCGACAGCAGCCGGGAAGAACCCGTGTTGCTGGCAGAGACGTCTGCCAGCAATTTTGTCGACCAGACAGTCAAGCCCGGTGTAAATTATGTTTATCGCCTTTCTGCGCGGGCGCAAGGCGGTAACGAAAGCGTTTTATCCCATGGCATATCCGCTACGGCTGAGAAGTTTTCCGTTCCGCCCCCGGCGGGAGTGACGGCCATGCCGAGAGATTTTTTCGTGACGCTTTCCTGGGAACCGGTTTGTTCCGATCATTTTGCGCAGTATGTGATTTGCCGCGATGGCCGGGAGATCGACAGCGTGAAGGAGACTACCTATATCGATCAAGGCCTTTTGCCGGAGACGGTTTATTTGTACAAGGTGGCTGCCGAAAGCACAGACCGTATCCGCAGCTGGTCAACGCCCATAAGAATCAAGACCCTGGTGACGACCCGGCCGCCGGTAGACTTTGAATCCATTGAATTATCGGATGTTTTTTCCAATACCTGTAAAAATTATGAAAAAAACGGCCTTGGCACGGTGACGCTTCGCAACAACACCAAAAATCACATCTCCAAATTGAAAGTTTTGTTTACCATGAAAAAGTTTATGGATTTCGCCTCGGAATCCATCATCAGGGATCTGGCACCGGGCAAGAGCAGAAAAATTCTGTTAAAAGCGGTTTTTAATGACCAGATTTTAAACATAATGGAAGACACACCGGTCCAGACAGCCATTACTGCTTCATACTATCTTTCCGGCGAGTTAAAAACGTTTTCCGTCAAAAAGAGCATTAATGTTTATGAAAAACACAAGATGTGCTGGGATGAGCCGGAGCGGGTGGCGGCTTTTGTTACCACCAAAGACGAGGTTCTGCTGGATTTTGTGCGCAGTATTGTTACGCAGTATGATTATCCCTTCTCGGATCCGATCATCAGTGCCTGTATTCTGTTCGATGCGTTGGGAACAATCGGTTTGACGTATACCAAAGATCCTTCCAATTCCAGCCAGGAGATCCGGAATGCCACGGAGATGATTGATTATCTGCAGTATCCCCGGGAAACCATGAAACGAAAATCCGGCGACTGTGACGATTTGGCTGTTTTGTATGCCGCGGCCCTGGAAAGTATTGGCATCTGTACCCGGTTTGTGGAAGTTCCGGAACATTTGTTTATGATGTTCGAGGTGGGGCGGGCGGAGCAACTCGGTGCCGATACCATGAATAATATGCTGGTCATCGCCGATGACAGGGTCTGGATGCCGGTGGAAGTCACTTCGGTGGGCAAGCCGTTTACCCGTGCCTGGGAATGCGGCAGCAGTAATTACTATGACTGGGAAAATCGGGGTTTGTCCACAATCGATCTGCATCAGGCCTGGGAAAAGTACCAGCCGGCTTCCCTGCCGCAGACGGCCTATCGTCCGGACTCCGTTGCCCGGGCAACAATTGAGAAGACATTGGACAATGAGTTTGAGAGCATTCGAAAGACCAGTATTAAAATCCGCAACCGGATCTATTTTGGCCGGTTGCAGGAAGAATCGGAAGCTGCCCGGATCGCGCGCCTGCAATTGGGGATCGAGTATGCCCGCTACGGCCTGTTTGCGGAAGCTATGAAATTTTTCGGCATAGCCTTGCAACAAAAAAAGGGGGATCCGGCGGTATTGAACAACATGGGCAATGTCGCTTTTCTGCAAAACGACTACAAGACCGCTATTGATGCCTACTCCAAAGCCATTCGGGCGGAGCCGGATGATCCTTTGATCCGTGTCAATCTGGCCAAGGCGTATTTGAAAATAAAAAATGAGCAGGAAGCCAAAAGAGTGTTTCAGGAAGCCTGTGCCATGAATCCCGAAATATCCAGAGAATATCGTGCCATGGCGTTAATGTTGCTGGGACCGGGATAACCGGGAGGGAAAGACAATATTTTCAGCAAATTGGTTGCTGGAGATTTCAGAAAGTCGTCCCTGGTGAAGACGACATGATGGTAATCCAAACAAGGAGGACAGGATCATGAAACGTTTACTGACGGCGGTGTTCGTTGTGTTTCTGATTGCCGGTGTCTCTGTGGCGGTTGAAAAAGGCAGCTTCTGGAGTACCCTGTTGAAGAAAGTCAACAAGCTTGTTTCTCATTCTTCGCAGGGTGAAACGCAAACCTCAGTGATTGGCGTCCGGGGAACAAAAGAAGACACCGATTCGGATTCGCTTTACTGGAAAGGCAAAGCGGAGCCGGCAACCGGGACGTATACCGAGGCGGAGATCGAAACCTTCAAAAGCGCAATTTTTCTGGCGGAACAGGGGCAGGACGAAAGGGCCATCCAGGCCTTCACTCGTTTTCAAAAAGAATATCCGGACAGCCGGCTTTGCTGCGATGCCGCCATGGCGGTGGACAGGCTGCAAGACGGTGGGGATAGCGAGTCAGGCGAGGGACCTGTCGTCGAGGAATAGCCGGCAGAATTTTTCGCGTCATTATTGAGGAGGTTTTCCTGGCCCAGGGTGTCGGGAGCGGGGTATTCGCAAAATGATTCCGGTTGTAGCCGATTCGGGAATGTCACTTCATTGTGACCTCAGAGGACTTGTTTTTCCCAACGGTCAACTGTGGTAAAACAAACGGCAGGCAGATGAGAACGGCGATAGCGCTGACCGGCCCGTTAATGAGGAAGATCCCCTGTGACAGGATCATGGCAATCAGTGAAATTTTATTGATGGCCAGGGAATCCAGGGCAAAGGGGAAAAAAAAGAAAAACAGCAATTCCGCCAGGCATAATCCCATCAATCCCCCGGCTGCCCATTTTTTCATCTTCCAGATACCGAGGCCGCAGACAATAAAGGGAACCATCATAATAATATATTTATATCCCAGAATGGTCAGCTGACGGTCAGGCAGGACCGGGTCAGTGGATAACCAGACAACTCCTTTTAATAATGCTGCCCAGCCGACAACCCAGATGAGAAAAGGGTAATCACTGTAAAGCCTCCGGGATATTTTCATGGATTCCGAATCCTTTCGATCGCTTTGGGTTGTTTTTCTGCGTTGTTCCGGACGGTCTCTCTTTCATGTTATAACAGCCGGCTGCTCCGGTTGCAACCGGAACTTTCAGAACCGGCTGGAGTACATTGCGTCCGCTGTTATCATTGCAGGTGCGGCACGGCTTCCCAGTTGATTCCCAGCAGAGTGGCGGCGGTGCGGTCTACCGCCAGCGGATCGGTCCCGGCGACAATTTTATTCGCCGGCGGATCACAGCAGGCCCCGCCCAGATGATAATCCCGCAGACCGATACTGGCATCCAGCAGGGACAGATCCGGCGTGCGGTAGCGGTTTAATTCCCGAATGGCCCGGTGGATATGCCGGTGGAAGACCGCTTTTTTCCAGATGCCGAAACGGCCGGCGTAATATCGCGGCGGGGCAAACCCGATCATGTTTTTCAAGGTGCCGGTGAGGGTGGAAAGCGAATGGGCTTTCAGCACCGGCAGGGAAACGATGAAGTGGGAAAACGCGATCCGGGGCAGGTAAATTTCCGGGAAAAAGCTGCAGGCGGGATCTTCCCGCTTCACCAGGGGAGCTTCATTGAGGTCGATCAGTTCTACCTGGTAATTTTTCGCCAGTTCGTCATATCCCAGAGCCGAAAATACCGCCGGGGTGTCGGTATGCGCGTCGCCGGTACCCTCGGCAATCACGATTTCGGCTTCCGAGACTTTCCGGATATAGGCGATGACCGCGGCACAGGCTTCGGGAGAGGTGGTCACCGGATGGTGAGAAGCGGTAACCAGGTTGGGTTTAAGCAGGATCGCGGTTTGTTCGGAGAAGATGTTTCCCGCCCCGATGGTATCCAGCGCTTCGCAAATCGCCGCCGGGTAATCGGTAAAATCGATTACGGCTGGTTTCATCAGCGTCTTTCCTGTTTTGGGGGTTGCGTCGCGCCGGTGCTGCCTGCCCCTTTATGGCAGCACTACCGGCGGGTGCCCCGGCGCTTCGATATAGCATTGCCCCCGGTCCTGAAATACCGCGGCACCGTCCAGGTATTCTACTTTTCCGTAGGCTTCGGGATCAAGGCCGAAAAAGGCCTCCAGTATTACATATACATTCCAGTCGTGGGTAACGCAGATGTCCAGGCTGTCTGTTTTGTCTTCCGGCCGCGACAGCCGCTTGTCCCAGAATTGGCGCATGCGTTTGGCTACGTCCCGGGGATGATCGATGATCTCCGCCGGGATTTGCCCGCCGAACCAGTCGGCATAAAAATCGGAGCCCCGCAGGTGGTTTTCCAGCAACCGGACGGCATCCCTGACGTAGTAAGGGGCCAGGGAGTTCTCAATAACGGTGTGTTCCGTGGTGCCGCCACCGGCAACATAGCCTTTATCGATGAGATAGGTCGTCTCGATGCAGCGGCTGATAAAGCTGGAGAAAAAATGAAGATGCAGCCCTGTCGGCAGTTGTCGGCCCCACTGACAGGAAAGATCCTTTCCCTGTGGGGTCAGTCCCAGAAACGGCTCCCGGACGGGGTTGTCAAGATCATAATGGCGGGCTGAATGCCGCATGATAATCAGCTTGCGGCGGACTTTCGACTGACAAAGGTGATTGACGAGCTGGGCGGTTGCGGATCCGTAGGCGCTGTTTTCCGGCTTCATGTTGACCGTTTCCTTTTCCTCTGGTAAGATTTATGACAGTAACAACGATATGATATAGTTCGTATCCTGGGGAATATACCCGCAATGGCGATAAAAAAATGAGCACATATCTGAATCAGATATCATCCTTTGTGGAAACAATCAAATCTTTCAAAGATACGATTATTACCAATATTGTTCTTGTCGGACAGATTCCTTCCCCCACCTTCGAGGAGGGCCGGCGGGCCACCATGCTGCTGGGCCGGCTTGCCGAAGCCGGGGTGGAGCAGTGTACTACGGACAGTCTGGGCAATCCGGTAGCCATTATCCGGGGCACCGATTCCGGAAAGCCGCCGATTTTTGTGGTCGCCCATCTGGACACGGTGGTAGACAAGAAGCTGGAGCACAATCTGACCGTACAGAAAAATTCCATCAGCGGGCCCGGCATCGCGGACAACTCCACCGGTATCGGCGTGCTGGCGACCCTCCCGGATATTTTCCGGGGACTGGAGATGACTTTCGAGTCAGATATCGTACTGGCCGGTGTGGTCCGGTCTATTGGCAAGGGGCATCTGGAGGGGATCAAGCATTTGTTGAAAAACTGGGAAACCCCCATACGCGGGGCGGTCTGTCTGGAGGGTTGTGAACTGGGCCGACTCAGTTATTACTCGGAAGGGTTGAAGCGGTGCGAGATAACCTGCAATATCGCGCCCGGGTCCACCCTCAAACAACCCTTTTCGCCCAATGCCATTTTGATTATCAACGAGATTATCACCCAGATTCTGGAACTGCGTCTGCCCCAAAGACCCCGTACCCGGGTGATGATCGGTAAAATCGCCGGTGGGCTAAAACACGGCGACATTGCCACGAAAGCCAGCCTCGGCTTTGAGATCCAGAGCGATTCGGCCGACATGGTGAAAGCGGTCTTTTCCGATATCAAGGATATTGTGGACGGTGTCAGCCACGAGTATAAGGTCAGTTTGAAGCTGCAGACCATCAGTGAACAGCCGCCGTCCCGGATGAAGTTCAGTCATCCTCTGGTCAAGGCCACGGTGGCGGTGATGAAAAAATTGAAACTGGAGCCGGTGAACGAACCCAGTGAGTCCGAGCTTTCCGCCTTTCTGGCCAAAGACATTCCGGCGGTGACCCTGGGATTGACCCATGGCGAGGATGGTGCTTTGCCGGAGGATTCCAGAATCAAAATCGACCCGATTTATAAGGGGATCGCGCAGGTGGCGGGCGTAATCAAGGCCATTGACAGCGGAGTGTGTGATGAGCAAGACCTGGATTGAAACCAATACCTTTCATCATTCCGTGTTTTCCGACCTGCGGCAGCTGGTGGAAGCCAAAGAGGAAAAAGAACTGACCATCTCTTTGTGCCTGCCCACTTTGAATGAGGAAAAGACCATTGCCAAAGAAATCGTCATGATGCGTTCGGAGTTGATCGCCCGCTATCCGCTTCTGGACGAAATCGTGGTGGTGGATTCTGGGTCCGTGGACCGGACGCTGGAGATCGCGGCCGAATACGGTGCCCGCATCTATTCTGCGGACGATATTCTGCCGGATCTGGAAAAGTGCAAGGGAAAAGGGGAAAATCTCTGGAAAGCCCTTTATGTTACCACCGGCGATATTATTGTCTATCTGGATGCGGATATAAAGAATATCCATCCCCGGTTTGTCTATGCCCTGGTGGGGCCGCTGATCCTCCGGGACGGCATTAAATACTCCAAGGCCTTTTATGACCGGCCCATTGCCCTGGACGAAAAGACCACCTTTCCCAGCGGCGGCGGCCGGGT
>CAZWCS010000147.1:0-8828 GCA_964632805.1 uncultured Desulfobacterales bacterium | reverse complement strand
CACCGATGTCGAACTCCGCGGGGCAGACCAGGTTGCCCACGTTTTCCACAATCAGCAGGTCCAGGGCATCCAGGTCAAAATCGACGCAGGCGCTTTCAATGACATGGGCCGCCAGGTGGCAGTCGCCGCCGAATTCGTCGGTGTTCACCTGGACCACCTCGGCTCCGGTCCGGGCCAGGCGGTCGGCGTCATTGGTAGTGCAGATGTCGCCCACGATAACACTGGTCCGGATGTCCGGCATCAGTTCCGCGATGGTTTTTTCCAGGACGGTGGTTTTCCCCGCCCCGGGAGAACTCATGACGTTTAAAACAAAGACGTTTTTTTCGGCAAAGCGGATGCGATTGCGCTCCGCCATGGTTTCGTTGACATCCAGAACCCGACGGACAACTTTGACTTCTTTCATGGGACTGTCCTCCTTAATATGCGTTAGACCGGGTATTATTGTGCCAGTTCCAGGGAGGCGATATCAAGTTCTCTTCCGGAAATAATATCCACCTTTCCGCTGTGGCAGGATTCACAGGTAAAATCGGCCGAGGTTATGGTCCATTCGTGCCCGCATTCTTTGCAGCGGGCGACAATGGGGATCTCTTCAATGGCCAGTTCGGCCCCCTCCAGCGGGGTATCTTTGGAAGCGATTTCAAAACAGAACCGCAGGCTCTGCGGCACCACCGCGGTCAGTTTGCCGATGCGCAGGTTGATCCGCGCCACCTTGGGATTTTTGATCTCCGGCGGTATGGAGGAGGCGGCGATTTCCACGATCTGCATTACAATGCCCATTTCATGCATGACGGTCTTTCTCCGTAATAAGGCGTTGGGTGCCTCTGCTCACTCCGTCCCTTTCACCCGGTTTTGGGAGAACGGCTACCCGGATACTTCGGGAAAAACCCGGGCGAAAAACCCGGGCTAAAACACCTGGGCGCACAATTCTCCCAGGCTGCCCAGGTCGCGGCAGACATGAATGCCGCCGGCTTCCATGGCCGCGATTTTTCCCTCGGCCCCGCCGCTTTTGCCGCTGATGATGGCTCCGGCATGGCCCATGCGCCGCCCGGGGGGTGCGGTCAACCCCGCCACAAAACCCACCACCGGCTTGGTGACCTTGGCCTGGATGAATTCCGCGGCCATCTCCTCGGCATTGCCCCCGATTTCGCCCACCATGACAATACCCCGGGTGTCGGGGTCGTCCTGGAAAGCCGCCAGGCAGTCAATAAAATTGGTGCCGTTAACCGGGTCACCGCCGATACCGATGCAGGTGGTCTGCCCGATGCCCTGTTCCGTAAGCTGATGTACCACTTCGTAGGTCAGGGTGCCGGAGCGGGAAACCACCCCGACGGGGCCGCCGGGTTTGTGAATGACGCCCGGCATGATACCGATTTTGGCTTCCCCGGGGGTAATGATACCGGGGCAGTTGGGGCCGATCAGGCGGGAGTCGGCGCCGTCCAGAGCGCGTTTCACCCGCATCATGTCCAGTACCGGGATGCCTTCGGTAATCGCCACGATCAGTTCTACCCCCGCATCGATGGACTCACAGATGCCGTCGGCCGCAAAAGGCGGCGGAACAAACACCATGCTGCAGTTGGCCCCGGTTTCCCGGACCGCCTGGCGGACGGTGTTGAATACCGGGACGCCGTCCATATCCTGGCCGCCCTTGCCCGGCGTGACCCCGGCCACCACCTGGGTGCCGTAGGCCATGCACTGCTGGGTGTGAAATTTGCCTTCTTTGCCGGTAATGCCCTGTACCAGTAACTTCGTTTCTTTATTTACAAATATACTCATGTTTTCCCCGTTTATATCATTTGTTCATTTGCTGATTGTTACCCCGCCAGTTCCGCCACCATCCGGGCGGCCTCCTTCAGGCTGGTAGCCGGATGAAGGTCCAGACCGGATTCGGTCAGAATTCTTTTGCCTTCTTCCACGTTGGTCCCTTCCATGCGGACCACCAGCGGGACTTTGACGTCAATGTTCTGGGCCGCCTGCACAATTCCCTGGGCCAGCACGTCACAGCGCAGAATGCCGCCGAAAATATTGATCAACAGGCATTTGACTTTTTCGTCGCTTAAGATGATGCGGAAACCGTTCTCCACCATCTCGGCATCGGCGCCGCCGCCCACGTCCAGAAAGTTGGCCGGTTCCGCCCCGGCCTGCTTGATAATGTCCATGGTGGCCATGGCCAGGCCGGCGCCGTTGACCATGTTGCCCACGTTACCGTCCATATTGATATAGTTGAGGTTGTACTTGGAGGCTTCCACTTCCAGGGGATCTTCTTCGCCCAGATCCCGGTATTCCTGGATGTCTTTGTGCCGGAAGAGGGCGTTGTCGTCAAAGTTCATTTTGGCGTCCAGGGCCACAATGGTCTCTTCACTGGTCAGGATGAGGGGATTGATCTCCACCAGGGAGGCGTCGTAGGCCACAAACAGTTTGTACAGCCCGTTCAGTATCTGGGTAAACTGTTTGATGGCCGCCGGCGGCAGGTTCAACCCGAAGGCCGTCTGGCGGCAATGATAGGGATAAATGCCGGCCAGAGGATCAATGTAGACCTTGATGATTTTTTCCGGGGTGGTTTCGGCCACTTCCTCAATGTCCATTCCCCCGGCTTCGCTGGCCATGATTACGATGCGGCCGCTTTCCCGGTCGGTGATCACCGACAGGTACAGTTCTTTTTCAATATTGACGCCCTGCTCCACCAGCACCTTGCGTACCAGGGTGCCTTCCGGGCCGGTCTGGGGAGTGACCAGGTTCGACCCCAGAATCCGGCCGGCGATCTGCTCCACTTCTTCGGCGGACTGGGCCAGCTTGACCCCGCCGCCTTTGCCGCGGCCGCCGGCATGGATCTGGGCTTTGACGACCACGGGGTAGCCGCCCAGGGTTTCCGCTCCCTGGCGGGCGTCGGCTGCGGTTTCCGCCACCACGCCCCGGGGTACAGCGATGTTGTATTGGGCAAACAATTCTTTGGTCTGGTATTCGTGTATCTTCATAATCGTCCCTGTTTTCCTTGATTCCGGTGTTGCGGATGGGGCCCCGGCGGCCCGGGGCCGTGGTTGTTTTACCCGATGGTGCAGAGTACCGCGTCTTTGCCCACGGAGTCACCGGGGTTGAAGTTGGTGGCGGTCACCGTTCCGGAAGCCGGGGCCGGAAGGGCGTTCTCCATTTTCATGGCCTCCAGGATCACCACGGTGTCCCCTTCGTTGACGGTGTCGCCCACATTCTTTTCATACCGCACGATCATGCCCGGCATGGGTGCCAGAAGCGGCGTGCCGTCGCCGGCGGCCGCTGCGGGGGCCGGTTCCGGCTTGGCGGCTTCCTTGGCCGGCGGGGCCGGAGCCGGTTTTTTCTCTTCCCTGGGCGCTTCGGCTTTGGCCGGCGCGGTGCTCTTGGGCACGGCCGGAGCGGCCGGAGCGGCCGCCGGGGTCGCCGGAGCTGCCGGAGCAGGTGCCGGGGACGCAGCCGCCGGGGCCGAACCGATCCGGGCGGCGGCCTGCTGGATATAGGTAATAACCGGCGATTCCCCGGTTTCGTCTACACCCACTTCAAAGTATTCGTTGTCCACAAAAACGTTGAAGACCCGCAGGTTTTCGCTTTTTTCCGGAATCTGGTCTTTTTCCCGTTTGGTTACCAGCTTGCCCGCGCGGGCTTTGGCCACCATTTCCTCTTCTTTTTTGGCCTCTTCCAGGCTGATGGCCCGGACCGACGCCGGCGGCTCTTCCTGGCCGTATTTCCATTTCAGAAATTTGCGGCCGGTAACCGGGTAAAGGGCGTAGAGGATGAGATCGTCCCGGTCCACCGCCAGGTCCCCGATTTCCTCCCTGGCCTGGTCCAGTTCCGGCTCCAGGATTTCCGCGGGGCGGCCTTCAAAGGGCTCCTGGCCCCGCTCGTAGTTCTGCAGGGCTTTTTTCTGCAGGTCCGGGTCGATGGGCACGGCGGTTTTGCCGTAGAGGCCGTAGCACAGGTCTTTGACCTGGTCGGTAATGCGCTGGTAGCGCTCGTCACTGCCCTCGTCAAAGAGGACATTGTTGACGGTCTGCACGCCCACGATCTGGCTGGTGGGGGTGACCAGCGGAATCTGGCCCAGGTCTTTCCGGACCCGGGGCAGTTCGTGATACACCTTGTCCAGCTTGTCCAGGGCGTCCATCTCCTTCAACTGGTTGAAGAGGTTGGAGAGCATGCCCCCCGGGGTCTGGTGCAGCAGGACGTTGATATCAATGGGCGACATCTTCGGTTCATTCAGGAATCGTTTGTACTTGGGCATGATGTCGCGTTCCAGAATTTCGTTGATGGCCACCAGGTGTTTGATGTCGAACCCGGTATCGCGGTTGGTCCCCAGCAGGGACATGACCAGCGGTTCCACCGCCGGATGAGAGGTGCGATAAGCATAGGGGGACAGACAGGTGTCGATGATGTCCACCCCCGCCTCGGCCGCCTTGAGATGGGACATGGGCGCCAGTCCCGAGGTGAAATGGCTGTGAAAGTGGATCGGTGGTTTGACCGTGGCCTTCAGGGTTTTGACGATTTCGTAAATATCATAGGGCGCCGCCAGGCCGGCCATATCCTTGATGCAGATGGTGTCGGCCCCCATGGCTTCCAGTTCCCTGGCTTTGGCGGTAAAATAGTCCACATTGTACACTTCGCCGCCCAGGCGCGGTTCGGTCAGGGAGTAGCAGATGGTCCCCTGGAAATGTTTGCCCTGTTCCTTGATAACGGCCACCACGGTTTCGAAATTGCGGAAGTCGTTCAAGGCGTCAAAGGTACGGAAGATGTCCATGCCGTTTTCCGCGGCGCGCTGGACAAAGGCCCGGGCCACGTCATCGGCGTAGTTCCGGTAGCCCACCAGGTTCTGGCCCCGCAGCAGCATGGAAAAGGGGGTTTTTTTGAAATAGCGCTTCAGGGTGCGGATGCGTTCCCAGGGATCCTCGTTGAGAAAGCGGTGCATGGTGTCAAAAGTGGCCCCGCCCCACATTTCCACGGCCCAGAAGCCCACCTCGTCCATCATTTCCGCCACCGGGATCATGTCTTCGGTTCTGCCCCGGGTGGCAAACAGGGACTGGTGACCGTCGCGCAGGGACAGATCCATGATTTTCAGCGGATTTTCCGCCCGGGGCCGGTCCTTGTCATAATTCATCGCCGTCATTTTTACCTGATTATGATCGCTCATAGCAGCCTCTCCTTACACAGAAATTACTGAATCATATTGTGAATATATTCGGAATATTATCGATAAAACGCCTTGAATTGCATGAGGTTCCGGGTCTGCATGATCTGGGTGCGCCCTTCGATGCCCCAGGCGTTGCTTCGTTCAAAGGGGCCGCGTTCCAGGGCGGAACAGCCCCGGGAGGCGGCCACCAGATCGGCCACGGCCGCCATCTCTTCCTCGCTTTTGATGTAGGCGGAGACCGCGGCGGCAATGGCGGCGTTTCGTCTCTGGTATTGTTCGTCAGTCATGGCTGAACTCCCGTTGTATTGGGTCCGGGCCGGTTAGACCGGAATGTTGCCGTGTTTTTTCGGCGGCCGGGTTTCCCGCTTGGTCGCCATCAGTTCCAGGGCCTCGCACAGCCGCTGGCGGCTGTAGCGCGGCTGAATAATCGCTTCCACGTATCCCCGCTGGGCGGCGCAATAGGGATTGGAGAAATAGTGCTTGTATTCCTCGATTTTTTCTTTGCGCTTGGCCGCGGGGTCCTCGGCGTTTTTGATCTCCCTGGCGTGGATGACGTTGGCCGCGCCTTCGGCGCCCATTACCGCGATTTCCGCGGTGGGCCAGGCATAGACCATATCCGCCCCCAGGTGCCGGGAACTCATGGCCAGGTAGGAGCCTCCGTAATCTTTGCGGGTGATCAGCAGCAACTGCGGCACCGTGATTTCGGAGTAGCACCAGAGCAGCTTGGCGCCGTGGCGGATAATGCCGCCCCATTCCTGCTGGCTTCCGGGCAGATACCCCGGCACGTCGGCAATGGTCAGCAACGGGATATTGAAGGCGTCGCAGAAGCGGATGAAACGGGTGGCCTTGTCCGAGGCGTTAATGTCCAGGCAGCCGGCCTGCACCTTGGGCTGATTGGCGATAATGCCGATGGCGCGGTTGTTCAGCCGGGCAAAGCAGACGATGATGTTCTGCGCGTAATACTGGTGCGGCTCGAAAATTTCCCCGTTGTCCACGATGGCGGTGATCACTTCCTTCATGTCGTAGGACTGATTGGGATTGTCCGGGATGATGGTGTCCAGCTCCGGGGCTTCCCGAAAGGGATCGTCCCCGGTGGCCACCACCGGCGGGTCCTCCATGTTGTTGGCCGGCAGGTAGGAGAGCAACTTTTTGATGTTGTCAATGGCGTCGCTGTCGCTTTCGCAGGCGAACTGGGCCACCCCGCTTTTTTCGTTGTGGGTCATGGCCCCGCCCAGGTCTTCAAAGGTGATTTCTTCCCCGGTGACCGATTTGATCACCTGCGGGCCGGTAATGAACATGTAACTGGTTTCCTTGACCATGAAGATCCAGTCGGTCATGGCCGGGGAATAGACCGCGCCGCCGGCGGTGGGGCCCATAATGGCCGATATCTGGGGAATGACCCCGGATGCCAGGGAATTGCGGTAGAAAATTTCCCCGTATCCGGCCAGGGCGTCGATTCCCTCCTGGATGCGGGCGCCGCCGGAATCGTTGAAGCCCACCAGGGGCGCCCCGGATTTGACGGCCATGTCCATCACCTTGGTGATTTTTTTGGCATGCATTTCCCCCAGGCTGCCGGCCCGGGCGGTGAAGTCCTGGGAAAAGGCGAACACCGGCCGGCCGTTGACCAGCCCGTGACCGGTGATGACCCCTTCGGCCGGGATATCCACCTTCTCCATGCCGAAATTGGTGCAGCGGTGGGTGACGAACATGTCGAATTCCCGGAAGGTGCCGGGGTCGAACAACGTCTCGATGCGTTCCCGGGCCGTGAGCTTGCCTTTATCTTTCTGTTTGGCGATCGCCTTTTCGCCGCCCATCTGCCGGACTTTATTTTCTTTTTCCTTCAGCTCCTGCAGTTTGTCCTCGGTTGTACCCATCGTACCGTCCTCTCCACAGTCAAAATGGAACGTTTGCGTTGATTCGGAAAGCCTTTTTCTCCTGGCCGCAGCGGCCTTTCTCCAGCCCGGACAGCGGGGTAAAAAAACCGCCGTTCTCCGTGCGGGTAAAAGGTATATGTCTCCTAGATTTTCAGTCGTTTGTCAAGGTAAAACAGCAACTGGTTGGCCCCGTGGGTGGCCGATGTCTCGCCGTTTTTCACCTGTTCCACAATGGCCGGAAGCTGCTCCCGGATTTCCGGCAGGTTCAGAAAACGGTCTTTGATCCCGTCTTCCAGCAGGCTCCACATCCACTCCCGGGCCTGCTGCCGCCGCTTGGCTTCAAATTCTCCGGAGGCCTGCAGCTTTTCCCGGTGCTCGCAGATGATTTCCCAGATGCGGTCGATGCCGGTTTTGGCCAGGGAACTGCACGTTACCACCGGGGGATGCCAGACCGAGGCGGAAGGCGTCAGCATGTGCAGGGCCATTTCAAACTCCTGCCGGGCCTGCTCCGCTTTGTCGATATTGTTGCCGTCGGCCTTGGTAATGGCCACGGCGTCGGCCAGCTCCAGGATGCCTTTTTTAATGCCCTGCAGCTCGTCGCCGGCCCCGGCCAGCATGAGCACCAGGAAAAAATCCACCATGGCGGCCACCGAAGTTTCGCTCTGGCCCACGCCCACGGTTTCCACCATGATCACGTCAAACCCGGCGGCTTCACAGACCAGCACCGATTCCCGGGTTTTGGCCGCAATCCCGCCCATGGTTTTCCCCGAGGGAGAGGGCCGGATATAGGCCCGGGGATCCGCGGCCAGTTTCTCCATGCGGGTTTTGTCGCCCAGGACGCTGCCCCCGCTGCGGGCGCTGCTGGGATCCACCGCCAGCACCGCCACCCGGAAGCCTTTTCCCGTCAGGCAGGTGCCCAGGGTTTCGATGAAAACGCTTTTGCCCACCCCGGGCACGCCGGTGATGCCCATGCGAACGGCTTGGCCCGTGTGGGGCAGCAGGCCCTCCAGGATCCGGGCGGCCGGCGCTTTGTGGGCCGGCAGGGTGCTCTCCACCAGAGTAATGGTTTTGGCCAGGAGGCGCCGGTCTCCGTCCAGCACCCCCTGAATATATGTTTCCGGAGACAGTTCCGTCATAACTGGTTACGCTGCTTTTTCCAGTACATTCAGCACCTGGTTGGCCGAGTCGGTCAGGACGGTGCCCGGGCCGAACACGCCGGCGGCGCCGGCCTCAAACAGAAAGTCGTAGTCGCCGGGCGGGATAATGCCGCCCACCACCACTTTGATGTTTTCCCCGCCTTCGGCTTTCAGGGCCGCGAGCAACTGCGGCACCAGGGTTTTGTGGCCGGCCGCCAGGCTGGAGACGCCCACGATGTGTACGTCGTTTTCCACCGCCATCCGGGCCGCTTCTTCCGGGGTCTGGAACATGGGGCCGATGTCCACGTCAAAGCCCAGGTCGGCGTACCCCGTGGCCACCACTTTGATGCCCCGGTCATGACCGTCCTGGCCCATTTTCACCACCAGGATGCGGGGTTTGCGGCCCTGCTTGGCGGCGAAATCCTCAGTCCTCTTGCGCAGGGAGGCGATGATTTCACTGTCGCCGTATTCGCTGGCATAGACCCCGGAAATGCACTGGGTGGTGGCCACGTAGCGGCCAAAGACCTTTTCGATGGCTTCGGAAACTTCGCCCACCGTGGCCCGGGCCCGGATGGCCGGGATGCAGGCTTCCAGCAGGTTGCCCCCCTGTTCGGCGCAGTTGGTAAGGGCTTCCAGGGTGCGCTTGACCTCGTCGTTGTCCCGGTTTTCCCG
>CAZWCS010000146.1:0-8841 GCA_964632805.1 uncultured Desulfobacterales bacterium | reverse complement strand
ACCAGCAGGTGGGGCAGAGATAGGTGCAGGTGCCGCAATTGAGGCAGGCAAACCCCAGGTCTTCCCAGAAAGGGGCCTCGTACAGATCCAGCAGATTTTTTTCCGCCAGTTGATCGGCGGCCACCGTGGACACGATTTTTTCTTCCGCCGCCTTTTTTGCGGTGGCCAGTTCTTCATCCGCATCAGCGGCTTCCGTCCAGCCGCCGGTATCCAGAAAGGCTTCTCCCCGCTCGGTCAGCACCCGGGCCAGAAAATAGTCCCCCCGGTCGACCAGCAGCACGTCCAGGCCGGTTTCGTCATGGGGACCGCCGCCGGTGGAGGGGCAAAAACAGGTGGGCCAGGGATCATCGCAGGCCAGCCCCACCAGCACCAGGGATTCATATTTTTTCAGCCAGTAGGGGTCCTGATATTCCGGGGTATCAAAATTCATGCGCACCAGGGTCATCGCCCGGGCATCACAGGGACGGATGCCCACCACGGCGGTGACGGGATAATCCCTCGCCGGCTCCTTCATCAGCCCGCACGCGGGATCTTTTTCATCGGTGGTGTAGGTCAGCATCACCTCGCTCTGGGGAAACACCACGAACTTGGGAGAAAGACGGGTGTTGACCACGTCCATTTCGGGAAGCTCCCCTTTTTCCAGTTGCCGGAACTCATAGGCCCCGTCCGGCTGGGGCCTGGGGGCCACCACCCGATAGGCGTCAAACAGATTCGCAAATCCGTCGCACCACTTCTGCTTATCAATTTTCACCGTTTTTATCGTCATACCAGTTACGCCTTCTTCGCCTATTTGAATATCTTTTCCGGATCGTCGGCCGCTCGTTTTTCCGGATCATCGGGAGAATAGGTATCCAGCGCGGGCCGCTCTTCGATGGACAGGCCGGACTCCCAGTCAAACAACTCCAGGCAGTCTTTCTCCAGTTTCTTGGTCAGCATGCGCACATTGATGCCCATGGGGCAGGCCCGAACGCAGGCGCCGCAGTCCACGCACCGGCCGGCACAGTGATAGGCCCGCAGAAAATGAAAGGTGCGGACATCCACTTCGCTCTGACTCTTACCCACCCACTGAGGGTTGGACTCATCCACAAAACAGGTGGGGCAGTAACACAGCGGACAGGCATTACGGCAGGCGTAGCACCGGATACAGGTGGCATACAGATCTTCAAAATACTGCCAGCGTTCGGCGTCGGACATGTTTTCCACCGCTTCCACCATGGCGTAACGGTCTTCCGGCGCCTGCTCCGGCACTTCTTCTCCCACCAGCTCGTCATAGATCACCGGATTGCGGTGGACACAGACCGCACAGCAATCATCGGCCACCGCCGCCCGCGCCAATTCCTTCTTTCCGGCCGAACCGTTTACGATCACCTTTTCCGCGGTTTCTTCCACCCCCGTAATATCGCCGTCGTAAGCCGCAACCACCTTGCGTTTATCAATCAGCCCCGGGCACGGCACCCCGATAATCACCAGCTGCTCTCGGGAAATCTTGTTTTCCACAATATGATTGGCAATGCTCCGGGAATCACAGCCCTTAGCCACCACAGCGATGGTTTCTTTTCGGTCCGTCAGGTAATTGGCCAGGTTCATGCCGCAATAGGCGTCAAATACCAGTTTGTCACAGTCTTCCGCGGTTTTCGCGCAAAACGGCACCGACGCCATGGGCAGCGAGCCTCTGGCAAACCCCATCACCATTTCCACCCGGCCGTCCGCCAGCATGGACTTGGCCAGTTGTCGTATTTTTTCCGTATACTCCTGCATATCAGTCTTCCCTGCCTTGTTTTCTCACATACCGCGTGTTGGGCCCGAGGGCCTTCACTTCCTCCACCACGGTGCGGGCCACATCGGCAAACTTGGTTGCTTCCGCGGACGATATCCAGGAAAAATGCAGCCGGCCGGGTTCAATTCCCATGTACTCCGCCAGATTTTTCAGCAGGATAAACTTTCTTCGAGCGTAATAATTACCTTCCAGGTAATGGCATTCTCCCGGATGTCACCCGGATACCCAGACGGCATCGGCGCCTTCCCGCAGAGCGGCCAGCGCGAATTTCGGACTCATCCGGCCGGTACAGGGCAGCCGCACCACCCGGATATTGGGGGGATACTGCATCCGGCTCACACCCGCCAGGTCCGCCGCGCCGTAACTGCACCAGTTACAGAGAAAGGCGACAATTTTCGGTTCCCAATCAGCCATTTATTTTCTCCATGCGTTTTTCGAATCCGCTGTTCCCAAACTCCGGATTCGTAATTCGTAATTTCTCACTTCCAATTCCCAACACCCCGCTATCCCGCTTCCCGCAAGGCGTAAATCTGGGCAAAAATCTGGTCGTTGCCGAAACCCTTCAGGGTAATCGCGCCGGATCGGCAGGAAGCGGCGCAAAGCCCGCACCCCTTGCACAGCACCGGGTTGATCCGGGCCTTGCCCGGAAAAAAGCGGGCGTCTTCTTCAATAAAAGACGGCGCCGAATAAGGACAGATGGACACGCATACCCCGCAGGCGCTGCATATGGCCGGGTTCACCTCGGCCACGGTGCCCGTGGCGTAGGCCACTTTCTGGGCCAGCAAAGTTACCGCCCGGGAAGCCGCCGCCTGTCCCTGGGCCACCGCCTCTTCAATGGGCTTGGGATAGTGGGCCATCCCGCAGAGATACACCCCGTCGGAAGCGAAATCCGACGGCCCCAGTTTGGCGTGCTTTTCCGCGAACAAACCGTCGTCATTCAAGGACAGCTTGAACTGATGGGCCAGTTCCGTATTGTCATTGGGCACGATGGCCGTGGCCAGCGTCAGCAGGTCCGCACCGATGGTCACCGGCTGTTCCAGCACATGGTCGGTCACCGTCACTTCGATCTGCTCTCCGGTCACGCGCACCCGGGGTTTGTTCTCGCGGTCATAACGAATAAAGACCACCCCGGCCTGCCGCGCCTCTTTATACAGATACTCCTTTTCCCCGTAAGTGCGAATATCCCGGTACAGAATATAGACATTCATCTCCGGATTCCGTTTTTTCAGCTCCAGGGCATTGTCGATGGAATGGGTACAGCAGACCCGGCTGCAATAGGGCCGGTCCGGCTCCCGGGAGCCGACGCACTGAATAAACACGGCGGTATCCGCATTTTCCAGGGAAGAATCGTTATCAAGAAATTTTCTGTCCAGCTCCAGGCTGGTCATGATCCGGGGATCCTGCCCGTACTCGTATTCTCCGGGGGTGTACGGCCGGGCACCGGTGGCCATGACCGCCACGCCATGCTCCAGGGCCGTCTCTTCTCCCTTGCGGGCCAGGGTCGTGGTAAAATTACCCACAAACCCTTCCACCGCCGCGATCTTGGTCTCCAGGTGAACGGTAATGCGGTCGTTCTCTTCAATTTTCGTGATCAGTGCGGCCAGCTCCTTTTGCACATCACTGCCGTCGGCGGTTTTGTACAAATGCCGGGCCTGACCGCCCAGGGCCGCCTCCCGTTCCACCAGATGGGTATCATACCCCTGTTCCGCCAGACTCCGGGCCGCCGTCATACCGGCCAGGCCGCCGCCCACCACCAGGGCGGTCTGGTTGACTTCCAGCTCCGCCTCCTCCAGGGGCTGGGACAGGGCCACATGGGAAACCGCCATGCGTACCAGGTCCTTGGCCTTTTCCGTGGCCATATCCGGATTGTTCCGGTGCACCCAGGAATCCTGGTTGCGGATATTGGCCATCTCAAACAGATATTTATTGATGCCCGCGCTGACCAGGGTCTCCTGAAAAACCCCTTCATGGGTCTTCGGCGTACAGGAGGCCACCACCACCCGGTTGAGCCCCTTCTCCTTGATGGCCTGGGCCATCAACTCCTGGGTGTCCTGGCTGCAGGTATACAGGTTTTCCTCCACATAATCCACGTAAGGCAGACTGGCCGCATACTTGCTCACCGCCGGCACATCCACTACCCCGGCAATATTGCTGCCGCACTTGCAGACAAAAACGCCGATTCTGGGCCGCTGGCCGACCACATTAACCTCCGGCACCGGCTCTTTCTTCACGGTGCAGGTATGGCGGGCTTCGCCCAGAATCTCGCCCACGGCCGCGGCTGCGGCCGAGGCATCCACCACCGACTGGGGGATATCCCGCGGCCCCTGAAAGGCCCCGCAGACGAAAATACCGGGCCGGGAGGTGTTCACCGGCGTGAAGGTGCCGGTTTTGGCAAAATTGGCCTCGGTCAGGTCCACCTCCAGCCGCCGGGCCAGTTCCACCACGTCCGGCGGGATTTCCAGGCCCACCGACAAAACGACCATATCGAAATTTTCTTTCTGCACCGCCCCATGGGCGTCCACATACCGCAGGGCCAGTTCTCCGGTCTCATCCACGGTATCAATGGTATGCACGCGGCTGTCGATGAACCGCACCCCTTGGTCCGCCCGGGCCCGTTCGTAATAGCGCTCAAAATCCTTGCCGTGGGTCCGCATATCCATATAAAACACGGCGCAATCCAGATCTTCCCCCACATGCTCCTTGGCGATCACCGTCTGCTTAATGGCGTACATACAGCAGACCGAAGAGCAGTAGGCGTTGTTGCAGCGGTTGGTATCCCGGGAGCCCACGCACTGCAGCCAGGCGATCTTTTTGGGAATCCGCAGATCCGACGGCCGCTGGACATGCCCCAGAAACGGCCCGGAGGCGCTCAAAATCCGCTCAAACTCCAGGCTGGTAATCACGTCGGGCAAACGGTCGTAGGCGTAAAAATCCAGCCCGGAAGGGTCATAGGCCTGCGTTCCCGGTGCCAGGACCACCGCTCCGGCATCCAGATTCGACTCCTGGTAGGCATCCGCGTAATAAATCGCTTCCGCCAGGCAGATTTTCTCGCACAAGCCGCAGCCGATGCACAGCTCCGGATCAATGGCATAGGACAGCGGCACCGACTGGGCATACTGAATATAAATGGCCCGCTTCCGGGACAGGCCCTGGTTGAATTCGTCCTCACCGTTCACCGGGCAGACCTGACTGCACTGCCCGCAGCCGGTGCACTTGTCCGCGTCGATAAAGCGGGGGCGCGTCGCCAGGGTCACCGTAAAATTGCCGGGTTCCCCGTCCACCGCCGTAACTTCGGTATTACTGACTATATTGATATTATTGTGCCGGCCGACCTCGACCAGTGTGGGTGAGATCACTCACATGGCACAGTCGTTGGTGGGAAAGGTCTTGTCCAGCTGGGCCATCATACCGCCCACCGTGGGAGACCGGTCCACCAGGTGCACATAATACCCTGAGTCGGCAAGATCCAGGGCGGCCTGCATCCCGGCGATGCCGGCGCCGACCACCACTACGCTGCCTGTCTTTTCCGTTTTACCAGCCATGTCGTTCCTGTCTGTTTTTCCGGTTCATGGTTGTTATTTGGTCAATCGTTCACTCGGCCACCCGGACCAGCCGGGGGTCGCGGTCGTCGTATCCGTCCACCGCCGCCAGGCCCTCGTGTTCCAGATCCACCAGGCAAGCGGCCACTGTGGGCACTACCAGACCCGTCTTTTCCGCGATCTGCTTCACCAGTTGCCCTTCGCCGGTGGTCAGAGAGGCCAGCACCAGAGCCTTTTCATATTCCTGCCGCACGGCTTCTGCCAGAATTTCCCGGTAGCGCTCCGGATCAATGGTCGTTCCGTAGACGTTGCGAACTTCTTCCAGTTGGCGCTCCATGCCCGTCAGCCAGCGCACCCGGGTGGTGGACAACACCTGCTTGACCGCCGCCAGGGGCAGCCGAAAGGCCTCCGGATCAAAAGGGCCCAGCTCGGAAATGGCCCGGCTGACCTGTTCCGCGTACTCGGCAAACAGTTTGCCTTCCGCCGAACTCACCCAGCGCAGCCACAACCGGTCCCCGCCGATACCGGACAGGTCCAGCAAGGCCGACAGCGCCTGCATCTTTTTTTCCGCCTGAAGATTACCATCCTGGTAATGACATTCTCCCGGATGTCACCCGGCCACAAAAACGCCGTCGTAGCCTTTCTCCAGGGCGTCCACCACGAACAGGGGATCCACCCGGCCGCTGCACATCACCCGGACCGGCCGCATATTGGCCGGATACTGAAACCGGGAAACGCCGGCCAGATCGGCCCCGGCGTAAGCGCACCAGTTGCAGAGAAAACCGATAATTTTCGGTTGAGCCTTGTCCATACCATCTTCTCCTTTGCCTACATGCCGGCCGCCACGGCCGCCTTGATCTGTTCATCCCGAAAATGCTTCATGTCAATTGCTTTCTGCGGACAGGAAGCGGCGCATATCCCGCATCCCTTGCACAGGGCCGAGATGTTTTCCGCCCGGTAGCCCAGTCCCTCCACCTTTTTCAGCCGAATGGCGCCGAAAGGACAGGCGATCTCACACAGACCGCAGCCGATGCAAAGTTCCTCGTTGACTTCGGATACAATCGGTTCAATGGTGATCTGCTCCCGCGAAAGCACCGTCACCGCCCGGGCCGCCGCCGCCTGGGCCTGGGCCAGGGATTCTTCCAGGAATTTGGGATAATGGGCCAGGCCGCAGATGAAAACACCGTCGGTGGCGCAGTCCACCGGCCGCAGCTTGGCGTGGGCCTCGGCCAGAAAATGTTCGGCATTATGGGAAACCTTGAACATCCGCGACAGGGCTTCGTTTTCCGTCGGTTCAATGGCGGTGGCCAGATTCACCAGATCGGCTTCAATCACCAGCTCCCGTTCCAGCACCGGATCGAACACGCTTACTTCCAGGCCGTCGTCCGCCTCGCTGACCTGCGGCTTGCGCGCAAGATCATAGCGAATAAAAATCACCCCCAGCCGCCGGGCCTGCTGGTAGAGCCGCTCCCGGTCTCCGTAGGTCCGGATGTCCCGGTAGAGAATATACACGGCGCGCTCGGGATTTTCCTCTTTCAGACGGATGGCGGCTTCCACCGAGGCGGTGCAGCAGATCTTGGAGCAGTAGGGCCGGTTTTCGTCCCGCGAGCCCACGCACTGGATAAAAACCACGCTGCGGGCCTTGTCCAGTTCCGGATGGTTCCACAAATCATGCCAGCGGGTTACCCGCTCGCTGGTGTGATACAGATACTCCTCGGTATCGGCGGGCAGGCCGCCGGTGGCCAGCACGGCGATCCCGTGCCGGACAACTTTTTCCCGGCCGTCCGCCAGTCGTACGCTGGTTTCAAAGTTTCCGATAAAGCCGGAAACATTGACAATTTCGGCTTCGGTCAACACCTCGATATCCGGATGGCCCGCCACCTCTTCCGCCAGGGTGCTCACAAAGGCGGTTACCTTTTTCTTGCTCACCTTCCGGGACATACCGCCCAGGGTGTCTGTCCGTTCCACCAGGGTGGCCGGAAATCCCTGGTCCGCCAAGTTCTTGGCCGCGGTCAAGCCGGCTGCGCCGCCGCCGACAACCAGCACCGGCCGTTCAATATCCACCCGGGCCGCTTCCAGCGGTTCCAGCCGCCGCGCCCGGGCCACCGCCATGGCCACCAGGTCTTTGGCTTTTTCGGTGGCCACTTCTTTATCTTCGGAGTGCACCCAGGTACACTGATTCCGGATATTGGCCATTTCAAACAGATAGGGATTCAACCCGGCGTTGCGCAGAGTTTCCTGAAACAGCGGCTCATGGGTCCGCGGGGTACAGGCCGCCACCACCACCCGGTTCAGGTTTTCCTCATCAATCACCTGGGTCATCTTGTCCTGGGTGTCCTGACTGCAGGTAAACAGGTTTTCCTCCACATAGACCACGTTGGGCAAATTCTTGGCATATTCGGCAATCTGCGGCACGTCGGCAATACCGCCGATATTGGAACCGCAGTTGCAGACAAACACCCCGATCCGGGGCTCCTGCCCGGCCACATCCCGTTCCGGCGGAAACTCCTTGGCCCGGACCAGTTTTCCCCGGGCCGACGCCAGCAGGCGGGAAGCGCTTTCCGCGGCGGCGCTGGCCTCCATGACCGACTCCGGGATGTCTTTGCAGCCCCGGGCTACCCCGGCCACATAGATCCCCGGCCGGCTGGTGGATACCGGCGACAGCTCCTCGGTCTGGATAAACCGGGAAGGGTTCAGATCAATTCCCAGGGTCTGCGCCAGGGCAGCGGTCTGCGCGGAAGCCTGCATGCCGACGGAGAGCACCATCAGGTCAAAATATTCTTCCACGATCCGGCCGGCTTCATCGGCATACCGGACCACCAGGGTGCCGTCCGGCTCCGCGGTAATGGTGTGAATCCGGGAGCGCACAAAGCGCACCCCCTCTTCTTTGGCCCGCTCGTAATATTTTTCAAAGTCTTTGCCGTAGGTTCGCATATCCATCATAAAAATGGTCGGTTCCACCTCGCCGCGGACATGCTCGCTGGTCAGCATGGCTTCCTTCAGGGCATACATGCAGCAAACCGAGGAACAGTAGGGGTTGTCGCTGCGGTTGAAATCCCGGGAACCCACGCACTGCAGCCAGCCGATTTTTTTCGGGACCCGGCCGTCGGAGGGCCGGGTGATTTCCCCGCCCGCCGGACCGCCGGCGGACAGCAGCCGCTCATATTCCAGGCTGGTAACCACGTTGGGCAGGGCCGCGTACTGCAGGTTGTCCATTTTGGCCGGATCAAAGGTCTGCAAACCGGTGGTGACAATCACCGCGCCCACCGAAAGTGTATGCTCCTGTTCGGTGTCCTTGAAATTAATGGCCCCGGCCGGACAGAATTTCTCACAGGCGCCGCATTTGCCCTTTTCAAAATAAATGCAGTTATCGGCGTCAATGGTGTACTTCAGCGGCACCGCCTGGGGATACGGCACGTAAATGGCCTTGCGCACCGCCAGTCCCTGATTGTATTCGTCGCTCACCTTGCGCGGACATTTTTCGGCGCACACCCCGCAGGCGATACATTTATCCGTATCCACGTA
>CAZWCS010000145.1:0-8983 GCA_964632805.1 uncultured Desulfobacterales bacterium | reverse complement strand
ATCTCGTTTCCCGCTCCATTTTTTTTGGGGCGGCATAGCCAAGTGGTAAGGCATCGGTCTGCAAAACCGACATTCACCAGTTCGAATCTGGTTGCCGCCTCCACTTTTTTTCCCCTCCTCTTAACGTCGCTACAATTGCCTTTTTTTTTATTTAACGGTAAGAATATCTTATGACGTCTGTTCCTGTTTATCTGCCCCACCTGTTAAATGCGCTGACCGCCTGTGTAAAAGCAGGTGACGCAATTATGGAGGTATATGCGTCTTCTGATTTTGCAGTGGAAAAAAAGGCCGATGACTCCCCGTTAACCCTGGCCGACAAACGGTCCCACGAGGTTATCACCGGATATCTCAACCAAACCGGCATCCCGATACTCAGCGAAGAAGGCCGGTCAATCCCCTATGCGGAAAGACGGCGCTGGGAGGTGCTGTGGATCATTGATCCCCTTGACGGCACCAAGGAGTTTATCAAAAAAAACGGCGAGTTTACGGTCAATATCGCCCTGGTGGAAAAGGGCGCACCGGTTTTCGGGGTGGTTTTTATTCCCGCCAGGGCCGTTCTCTATTTTGGCGCTCAAAAAATGGGTGCCTATAAAATCGACGCGCCGGAACAACTTGCGGCGATTGGCGAAGGCCGTCCGCAATCCGTTGATGATATCCTTTCCCCGGCCACGCGCCTGCCGGTTGACACAGCGCCGCATGATTGTCTTACAATCGTCGGCAGCCGCTCCCACTTGACCGATGCGGTTAAAACTTTTGTGGAAAAAAAACGGGCCGAGTACGGAGAAGTGGCCTTTGTCTCCGCCGGAAGCTCTCTTAAAATCTGTCTGGTGGCCGAAGGCGCTGCCGACCTCTACCCCCGCTTGGGGCCGACCATGGAGTGGGATATTGCCGCCGGTCACGCAGTGGCTGAAAATGCCGGCGCCCGGTTTTACTGCTTTGAATCCGGAGACAACATGGTCTATAATAGAGAAAATTTGTTAAATCCGTGGTTTGTGGTGGAACGGAAACAGCCGACAGACCGGTCTGCATAATTCAACGCAAACAACGGTTATTGCAACGCTTCTGATATAGTCTCGATGGGGCGCATCATATTATGATTATTCCGGTAATACTGGCCGGCGGGTCCGGGACCCGGCTCTGGCCGCTTTCGCGACAACTTTATCCCAAGCAGTTGATGACTCTGGTGGGAGACGGTACCATGCTGCAGCACACGGTTCAGCGACTGCAGGGTCTTTCCGCTGTCGAAGACCCGATTGTGTTGTGTAATGACGCCCACCGGTTCATGGTGGCCGAACAGCTCCGGAAAATCGGTGTTTCCGCGGCCACCATTATTTTAGAGCCTGTGGGCAGAAACACCGCCCCGGCCGTGGCCGTGGCCGCCCTGGCGGCCCTGCAGAAAGATGCCGACGCCGTGCTGGTGGTTCTGCCGGCCGACCATTTTATTCACGATATCCCGTTGTTCCAAAAAGTATTGACCTGCGGTCAGATCCTGGCCAGAGAAGACTTTCTGATTACCTTCGGCGTGGTGCCTGCCGCACCGGAAACCGGATACGGCTATATTAAAAAAGGCAGGCCCGTGCCGGCGCCGGCACTATCAAAAGACGACCCGGCGGATTGTCCGGAAGCGGTCAATATCGATTCCTTTGTGGAAAAGCCGGATCTGGAAACCGCCGAGCGTTATCTAACTTCCGGCCAGTACTGCTGGAACAGCGGCATGTTCATGTTTAAAGCGAACCGGGTGGTCGCCGAGCTGGAACGGCTTGCCCCGGAGATTGTGGCGGCCTGCCGCCGGGCCGTGGATAACGGCTTTTCCGACCTTGATTTTTTCAGGCTGGGTGCGGATGCTTTCGAAGCATGTCCATCCGATTCCATCGACTATGCGGTCATGGAAAAAACCGACAGCGGGGTAATGATCCCTTTAGATGCCGGATGGAACGACCTGGGCTCCTGGGAGGCCCTGTGGGAGACCGGCGGCAAAAACAGCGAAAGCAACGTGCTGCTCGGCGATGTTATCGCCCATGAGGTCACCAACTCCTACCTGCGGTCGGACGATCGGCTGATCGCGGCTGTAGGGCTGGACGATCATATCGTGGTGGAAACCGCCGACGCCGTCCTTGTCTCCCCGCGCCATCGCGCCCAGGATGTCAAGCACATTGTTGATCGGTTGAAAGACGCCGGCCGGATTGAGGCACAGGTGCATACGGTCGATTATCGGCCCTGGGGCGCCTGCGAACGTTTGGTGGCGACCGACCGGTTTTGCGTCAACCGGCTGATGATCAATCCGAAACAGATGCTGTCCCTTCAAAAGCACGCTCAACGAGCGGAACACTGGGTGGTGCTGTCCGGAGCCGCCAAGGTGACCAAAGGCGACAAGGTCTTTACGCTGGCGGCGGACCAATCCTTGTATATTCCGCCGGGCACCCCCCATCGCCTGGAAAACCCCGGCACAGAGCCGCTGGATGTGATTGAGGTGCAGACCGGGGCGGTTATCCGTGCGGAAGATATAGATCGGTTGGAAGATCTTTATGGGCGCTAATTGTTGGGTTTTTTGCGAAGCCGTTCCGAGGAATTATGCCATTTAACATAAAACGAAGAAAAACCCGTCAAATCAAAGTCGGACTGGTACCCATCGGCGGCGATGCGCCTGTTGCGGTGCAGTCCATGACCAACACCCAGACCGCCGATGTAGCGGCCACGGTGGCTCAGATTCATCGTCTGGAAGCAGCCGGGTGTGAAATCATCCGGGTGGCGGTGCCGGACGAAGACGCAGCGCAAGCCGTTTCCGCCATTAAAAAAGAGATACACATCCCCTTGATTGCCGATATTCATTTCAACTGGCGCCTGGCCGTCGGGGCGATTGACGCCGGTGCGGACGGGTTGCGGATCAACCCCGGCAATATCGGGGGCGAAGAAAAAACGCGCCGAGTGATCGAACGGGCGAAAGACGCCGGCATCTCGATCCGGATCGGCGTCAACTCCGGGTCCGTGGAAAAAGACCTGCTGTCCACACACGGAGGGCCCACGCCGGCGGCCATGGTGGAAAGCGCCTTGCGCAATATCGCCCTGTTTGACGCCGCCGACTTTTCCGATATTAAAATATCGATCAAGGCCTCGGATGTTTATCGGACCGTGGAAAGCTACCGCTTGGTGGCCGCGCAATGTGATTATCCCCTCCATGTGGGCGTCACCGAAGCAGGCGGCGTGTTTCCGGGCCTGGTCAAATCATCTTTGGGCATCGGCCTGCTTCTGGCTGACGGCATCGGCGATACCATCCGGATATCATTGACACGGGACCCGGTGGAGGAAATCCGGGCCGGTTTTGAAATCTTGCGCGCCCTTGATATCCGCTCCGTGGGCCCGGAAATGATATCGTGTCCCACCTGCGGCCGTTGCCGGATCGACCTTTTCTCTTTGGCCGAAGCCGTGGAGCGCCATTTAATGAACATCCGGGCGCCGCTGAAGGTGGCCGTCATGGGGTGTGTGGTCAACGGGCCGGGCGAGGCCAAGGAAGCGGATCTGGGTATTGCCGGCGGCGATGGCACCGGGGCTTTGTTTAAAAAAGGCGAGGTGGTCACAACCCTTGCCGAAGACCGGTTGCTGGAAACATTGATTCACGAAATAGATTTGCTGGAAGCAGACTGGCTGAAGCAGAATAAAAAATAAGGAAAAACAGATATGGGGAAACAGGTGCAGACAGCGATTTCTCCTACCCGGGGAGAGAATTACGCAGAGTGGTATCAACAGGTAGTAAAAGCGGCGGACATGGCGGAATCTTCACCGGTGCGAGGCTGCATGGTGATCAAACCCTGGGGGTATGAACTGTGGGAAAACATCCGGGGCGTTCTGGATCGGATGTTCCGCGCCACGGGCGTGCGCAACGCTTATTTTCCGCTGTTTATTCCGCTGTCTTTTCTGGAGGCCGAAGCCGAACATGTGGAAGGGTTTGCCAAAGAGTGCGCCGTGGTGACTCATCACCGCTTAGAGCAAAATGCCGCGGGGCTGGTGCCGGCAGGCAAACTGACAGAACCGCTGGTCGTACGTCCCACCTCGGAAACCATTATCGGCGATGCTTTTTCCCGGTGGGTTAAAAGTTACCGTGATCTGCCGGTGCGGATCAATCAGTGGGCCAACGTGGTTCGCTGGGAAATGCGAACACGAATTTTTCTTCGCACCAGCGAATTTTTATGGCAGGAAGGCCACACCGCCCATGCTTCCGAAGAAGAAGCCGTCCAGCGCACGATACAGATGCTGGATATTTATGAAACCATGGCCCGGGATTACCTGGCCATGCCGGTGATAAAAGGTCGCAAAACCGAATCCGAACGGTTTCCCGGTGCGGTGGAGACCTTGTGTATAGAAGCCATGATGCAGGATCGCAAGGCCCTGCAGGCCGGGACTTCCCATTTTCTGGGCCAGAATTTCGCCCGGGCTTCTGACATTCGCTTCCAGTCCGAAAAAGGCGCGGAGGAGTACGCCTGGACAACTTCCTGGGGCGTTTCCACCCGTCTGATCGGCGGGCTGATCATGACCCACGCCGATGATGACGGCATGGTGATGCCGCCCAAAATTGCGCCGGCGCAGGTGGTCTTGCTGCCGATAATGAAAAAAGAGAGCCACCGGCAGACCGTCATGGATTCCGTCAACCAACTGGCCGGCCAGCTTCAACAGAAATTCTATGCCGGACGCCCCCTGGGCGTGGAAATCGACGACCGGGACGTGGGTGCTACCCGCAACTGGGACTGGATTAAAAAGGGCATTCCCTTGCGGGTGGAAATCGGCCCCAAGGACATTGAGAAAAATGCGGTGTTCGTGGCCCGCCGCGACAAACCACACAGAGAAAAAAACTCCATTGAGACCCCCGCCTTTGTGGAGAACATCACCGGCCTCCTGGATGAAATCCAGGCCAACCTGCATGACCGGGCCGTGGCTTATGCCAAAACCAATACGGTCAAAGTGGACGACAAAGAAGCCTTCTACCGGTTTTTTACCCCCGAAAACACGGATCGGCCCGAAATTCACGGCGGGTTTGCCTTAAGCCACTGGTGCGGTTCGACCCGGTGTGAAGAGACACTCAAGGAAGCGTTGTCGGTGACCATCCGCTGTATTCCGGATGAGGAGCGTTTACAGGAGGCGGAGAGCGGACGGTGTGTCTGTTGCGGACAACCCGGTTCCAGCCGGGTTGTCTTCGCCAAAGCCTATTAGCCTTTGCGAATTTTTACAGTTTAAAAGCGAAAAGCCCGAAACCATCCTATGGTTCGCATCAGCGACATAATTGATACCATGCTGGAGCAAAACCCCGAGGCGGATACGGACCTTGTCCGGCGCGCTTATGTATACTCCGCCCGGGTTCACGAGGGACAGGTACGCCTGTCCGGAGAGCCCTACCTGTCCCATCCGCTGGAAGTTGCTGCTTTGCTGGCCTCCATGAAACTTGATGGCGTCTGTGTGGCGGCCGGACTTCTGCACGATGTGCTGGAGGATACCAGCGCTACCGAGGCGGAACTGCAGGAAATGTTCGGGGAGAAAGTGCTTTATATCGTCAAGGGACTGACCAAATTAAGCAGCCTTACCTACAACAGTGCGCAGACGCGTCAGGCGGAAAGCATCCGCAAAATGATCCTGGCCATGGCGGAGGATATCCGTGTAATTTTGATTAAACTGATTGACCGGCTGCACAACATGCGCACCCTGCAATATCAAAAAGAGCACAAACGAAAACGGATCGCCCAGGAAACCATGGACATTTACGCGCCGATAGCCTCCCGGCTCGGCATTTACTGGGTGAAACACGAACTGGAAGACATCGGTTTCAGCACCCTCTATCCCGAAGAATATGCCACCATCAGCGCCAAAATCAACAAAGACAGTGCGGAGCGGGATGAGTATATTGAGGCGGTGCGGGACTACATTGAAGAAATTCTGACAAAAAAGGGTCTTCCCTGTCAGGTGTTCGGGCGGCATAAGCAGATATACAGTATTTACCAGAAAATGATCAAACAGGATCTGTCCTTTGACGATATTTATGACATCATTGCCTTTCGCGTCATTCTGGAAACCGTGCCCCAATGTTACGAAGCGCTGGGGCTCATTCACTCCCTGTGGCGGCCGATCCCCAAAAAATTTAAAGACTATATCGCCGTTCCCAAGGCCAACATGTATCAATCCCTGCATACCACTGTCTTTGGCCCTTTCGGGGAACGGGCGGAAATTCAGATTCGCACGCAAGAGATGGACGCCATTGCCACCTCGGGCATTGCCGCGCACTGGAGCTATAAAGAGGGGGCAGCGGTTCCCGGAAAAGAAGAAAACACCTATTCCTGGATTCAAACGCTGCTGGAAACCCAGAAAGAAGTAGAGGCGCCCGGCGAATTTCTGGAAAACATTCGACTGGATTTGTTTTCGGACGAAGTACATGTTTATACACCGGCGGGGGAGGTCCGTTCGCTCATCGCCGGAGCCACCCCGGTTGACTTTGCCTACTTAATTCACACCGACGTCGGACACCAGTGCGTGGGCGCCAAAATTAACGGAAAAATGATATCCCTGTCCCACCCGCTGGCAACCGGCGACATTGTGGAAATCATAACCTCTCCCCGGAGCAAGCCGAGCAAGGACTGGCTCAACTTTGTCAAAACCACCCGGGCGCGCTCCAAAATCCGGCGCTGGATTAAATCGGAAGAAAGCGAACGCAGCCTCCAGCTCGGGCGGGAGATGTGCGAAAAATTCTTTCGCAAATACCGGCTGAACTTCAACGAGCTGGCCAAAACGGAAAAAATGGTTTCCGTGGCGGAAGCTTTCGGGTTCAAAACAATCGACGACCTGCTGGAGCATGTGGGCTACGGAAAAATCACGCCCCAACAGGTGGTGCAGAAAATTCTTCCCCGGGCTACGCCGGGAACCGGAGACGGGGGATCCCTCTTTAACCGGCTGATTGGCCGTGTCAAGGTGAAAAAGAAAAAACCGGCCGACGGTGTAGTGGTGCACGGCGTGGATGACGTCCTGGTCCGGTTTGCCAAATGTTGTCAACCGGTTCCCGGCGATGCCATAGCCGGATACATCACGCGCGGAAGCGGTGTGACGGTTCATCGGGCCAACTGCGTCAATGTCTTAAAAGTAACTCCGGAGCGACAGGTAGCCGTGGAGTGGGCGGATTCGGTTACCACCACCTATCCGGTCAAAATACGGATTCACTCCTATGACAAACTGGGGCTGCTGGCTGAAATTACTTCCGTAATCAGCCAGAACGGGGCCAATATCCTGGCGGCGACGACGGAAACGGGAGACGATAAGGTGGTGGAGACGTACTTTACTCTGGCCGTGGAAGACACCGCCCAGCTTGACAGGGTTATCATGGCAATAAAACAGTTAAAATCCGTTTTTGAGATTAAACGACTGGGGACATCCTGAAAGGAACCCCCCTGCTCCTTGAATCGCAAGCCAATATTAATATTCTCAGGAAGAGGGCTTAATTACAAAACCGGAGCGAATACACTTGGTACAGGCATAAATTTTGCGTGTTCTCCCATTCCGTATGGCGCGTACCTTCTGAATATTGGGATTAAACCGTCGTTTGGTGACATTGTGGGCATGACTTACGTTGTTCCCCACCAGCGGCTTTTTTCCGCATATTTCACACTGTCTGGACATGCTCAAATATCCTTTCCTCTTTCAAATCTCTCGGATATAACCATCAAAAACACAGAAGCATACCGTCCATAAAAACGAATGTAAAGTCTTTTTTTATTCTTTTTGCCGGACGTTTTTTTCTTGTTCTGCTATGCTGCCGGCAGTCATTCTTTTTTCGCATAACCGTTTATATCGACGGGCTTCTTGACAGTCTCCGACCTTTTCATAATCACTGAGCACGGTTTGAAAGCGATGCCAGGCTGCTTTATAATGTTCTGTTCGATAATAAAATTTTCCGACATACAGTTCATGGCCGGCCAGGCTTTGTCTGCACTGCCGGACAATCTCGCGGGCCTTTTCTGCATATTCACTTTCGGGAAAGCGGGTTTGCAGGCGCTGAAAAATTTCCAAGGCTTGGCGAGCCGGCGTCTGGTCTCTGTCAATGGTATCCAGTTGATTAAAATGGCAGAGCCCGATGCGATAAACAACAAAAGGAATGGCTTCATTGCGGGGATGAAGGCGCTCAAAAGCGTCATAGTCATGGGCGGCCGCCTCGTATTCTGCGAGCTCGAAACGGGCATCGGCAATTTTCAAATCCGCCAGCACAACATATTTGCTGAAGGGGTACCAGTCTCTCACTTTTTCAAAAGCCTCAATAGCACCGCGATAATCTCCATCCCGAAACGCCTGCATGCCTTTTTCGGCAAAATAACGAGCGGTCGGAGTTTCCGGTTGATGGGCACACGCCCCCAAACATAAAAAAATCAGCGCCGCCAGCACAATATTTTTGGCCTGTTTCATTGGACCCCCGTTTTTTAAAACAATATGGTCTTTAGGCGCCACCCGATAAGACCGAAAGACGAAACGCTGCCCGCAATAAGCGCTCGGCCTCAGGTCATCTGTGCCATACAGGGCAAACGATATGCAAATCCGCATCGGCTGTCAACAGCAAAATAGTGATTTGGCGTTCTTCTGGACGGTATCCTTTGTAAAAAAACGAAAAAAATTGACTCTCAGGCAAGGGTGATTTATCGTCGAAGTCATAACGCTGCTCTGAAGGCCTCGGGATTGTTTTGCCATCAGCGGTTGCTTGTTCGTTCCATAATAACCGGATATCTGCCTCGGGGCTTTTCCTTCCGTAAGGCTTGTTGTAATGACGCCGGGCTTTTTCCAAAGGAAAAAGCCGAAGGACGGATAGCAATTTACACAATTGGAGTTCTCCAGCAAAACACAAATGGTAACGGAATCCTTTTCAAAGCATCACATCCTGTCGATTTTTTTCCTTACGGTCAGTTGTCTGTGTCTTTTCGGGAACACCCTGCCCAACGAATTTGTCTGGGACGATACCTGGCTGATA
>CAZWCS010000144.1:0-9022 GCA_964632805.1 uncultured Desulfobacterales bacterium | reverse complement strand
CCCGCGGCCGTGGTTGATGAACAGGGGAAATTGATCGGCATTATTGTCCGCGGCTCCATCATTGCCGGGCTGGCGGAATCCAGAAAAGACACCGGAGAAGGAGCAAGTCATGATTGATATCAAACTGGGAGAATATGTGGAGAAAATCATCGAGGCCATTGCCGTGAAATTTGCCCCGTTTTTTGATGCGGTCACCGTGGCCATTGAAACCTTGGTGACCAGCTTTCAGGGGTTTCTCAATTTTGCCCATCCCGCCATTGTTACCGCGGTTTTCGCCATATTGGCCTACTGGCTGTTGTCCCGGAAAGCCGGCCCCCTGACCCGGAAAGGCTGGCGGGCGGGCCGGGGAATGGTCGTTTTTACTGTTGTCGGCATGTTTCTGCTCTACGGGATGGGGTTCTGGGAAGAGACCATGGAAACTCTGGCGCTGGTGATTTCTTCCGCTTTAATTGCTCTGGCGGTGGGGATTCCTTTGGGGATTCTGGCATCCCGCAGTGATCGTCTGGAACAGCTGGTCCGGCCGGTTCTGGATTTTATGCAGACCATGCCGGCCTTTGTGTATCTGATTCCCGCGATTCTGTTTTTCAGTGTAGGCAACGTACCCGGTGTCGTGGCCACCGTGGTTTTTGCTTTGCCCCCCGGCGTGCGGCTGACCAATCTCGGTATCCGGGGCGTGCAGGAAGACGTTATCGAAGCCGCCCGGGCTTTCGGGTGTACCGACAACCAGCTTCTGGTTAAGGTGCAGATTCCGCTGGCCATGCCGACCATCATGGCCGGCGTTAACCAGGTCATTATGCTGGCCCTGTCCATGGTGGTTATCGCTTCCATGGTCGGTGCGGCCGGGCTGGGGGAAAAAGTCTATACCGGTATTCTGCAGGCCAAGATCGGCCTGGGGTTTGAAGCCGGTCTGGGAATTGTCATTATTGCCATTTTTCTGGATCGCATTACCCAGTCTTTCGGCGCGCCGAAAAAAGAATAATTTTGTTTTTCGCAAAATTTTCAGAACCACCGTCATTTCCGGGCCGGGAATGGCGGGTGATAATAATACGAATTCCATCTCATGAAGGAGGGAACATGTTGAAACGTATGACGACCATTATTCTGGGGAGTCTGCTGGCGATCGCCCTGACGATGACCGGCTGCAGTCAGGATCAGGAACAGGGCGCTTCCGAAGAAGGCCGGGCGCAAGTTAAGAAGGAGCTGACCATTCTTTATCCCAACTGGGCGGAAGGGATCGCTTTGACTCATCTGGCCAAGGTGGTGCTGGCGGACAAGGGGTACGAGGCGACCATTAAACCCATTGAGCCCGGGCCGATTTACGCTTCTTTGGCCAAAGGCGACTGTGAACTGTTTCTGGATGCCTGGCTGCCCCATACCCATAAACCGTATTGGGAGAAGTTCGGCGATAAGATCGTGAAAATCGGGGAATCGTTCAGCAACGGCACCACCGGCCTGGTGGTACCCGCCTATGTGCCGGAAACCTCCATTACTGACCTGCAGGACCCGACGGTGGCCGAAAAATACGACAATGAGATTATCGGGATTGGAAGTGGCGCCGGCATTCATGAAAACACCCTCAAGGCCATTGCGGCCTATGAACTTCCCGTCAAGCAGATTACCTCCAGTGGGCCGGCCATGATGGCCAGCCTGAAAAAAGCTTACGATAAGCGGGAGCCGGTGGTGATTACCGGCTGGAAACCGCATTTCATGTGGGCCCGGTTTGACCTGAAGTACCTGGCGGATCCCAAAGGCATTTATCCCAAGGATGTCATGGCCATTCTCGCCCGGCAGGGGTTCCGCACCGATTACCCCGAGCTGGCCGTTTTTTTTGAAAATTTTAATTTTGAAGAAGCCAGGCTGTATGAACTGATGGATGCCGTCGGAGAAAGCGATGATCCCGCGGATGGAGCAGCCGCCTGGTACGAAAAGAACAAGACCTTGGTAAACAGTTGGTGGTAAGCCGCTTTTGGGGTGGCTTCACAGGCGGCTTTTTTTCTAGATGAATCCCGCAGGAAGCGCTGCTTTCGGCGGGATTTGTTTTTATTGCTGCGCGTCCGTTGGTTTATGCGCTTTCGCGGCAAACAGGGCGTTGCGGATGGTATTGGGCAGGATTCTGGCCAGCACGGCCAGCCGGTTTTTCGGGGGCGCCTTGTAAGCAGACGCTTCTTGCATAGTGATTGCGCGGTTGTCACATACGGCCACGCAGATACCGCAGCCAATACACCGTGACAGATCGTGGGCGTGGGTTTTATTGATTGTATCGACGGTAATGGCGCCCATGGTGCAATTTTCCGCGCATTTACCGCAGGCGGTGCAGAGACGGGTATCAAAAACCGGGAGAAAGTGGGGCGGGGCCACCATGGCGGGGACATTAAACTCGGTCACCAGCCGCAGCATATGGCAGCAGCAACCGCAACAGGAGCAGGAAATGTTGGTTCCTTTGCCGGATTCGTCATTGTTAATCCAGGTCACCAGGCCGGCGGCTTCCGCCTGCTGTTTAATTTCCAGAACTTCCCTTCTTTCCACCGCCCGCATCCGGCCGTCCCGGATTAATTTCTCCGCATAATTTCCCATGATAACACATGTTTCCAGAGGACGCGCACAACCCCGTCCCAGCATTTTTTCCGTAAGCCGGCACTGACAGTAAGTAATGGCAAAAGTATCGTAGCGGTCCAGTATTGCCGGCAGCCGGTCGGAAGGCCAGGCCGCAGGCAGCGCGTCCAGGGTTCGTTGCACCGGCAGGTAACGGACCATTTCCGCCGGGCGGCGGGCATAATCGGTCATATAGCCTGTTTCGTAGAGGGCTTCAAAAAGTTCGGCGAACGTTTGATGCCAGGGTGTCAGATTGTCCAGAGAGTTGCGGAAAAGGATGTTCTCCATTACTCCCGGAAACAATGGTACAAGGAAATATCGCCGCTTGTCGCCGGATCCCAGGCTGAAAATGGTAAATTTTTCATCCGCCAGCCGGTCCAGAATCGGGGCCACTTCTTCCACTGGCCGATGCGCGGCTGCCGCTACGGATTTGGCCGTTTTCGGCGGGCGAAAGGGTTTCAAATGCCTTACCAGAGAGGCTTCTTCCTCGGTGAATATATGTTGCACCAGGGCAATCAATTCATCACAGATCGGGGGGCCGACCAGAAAGGGATTGGAAAAGTGCCTGGCCACGTCCAGATAGGGTTGCGCCACCGCGGGATACGCGCCGACGGTCTTCACCACCACCGATTTCACCCGCGGGGGTCTGGGTTGAATGATGCCTTTTTCGATTTGGACAACCGCGTTGCGGGGATGATTGCTTTTTTCCATCCGTTCCTTTTTTCCTTTTCGCTTCAAGTCTCCGTCTGTTGCAGGTGGCTTACCACCGCCGCCACCTTTTCCATGTCCTTGCAAAGTTGTTCCCAGGTGTACTGCATATTGAATACATACTGCCGGAATTCGGTGAAGCCTGTTACAATCTCGTAAAGATAGGCACCCGTTCCCTCCCGGGCAAGACTGTTGGCCTCCGGCTGGGCGGGAAAGGAGGCTGCGGCCCGGACAAAGGTCAGAATATCTTTCAGGATTTCCGGTAACTGGTGCTGCGACTGTTGGATCTGGTTTTCCTGTCGAATACATTGTTGGATATTCCGCCGGACCGATTCCAATTCGATGCCCGTCTCAATCAGGCGGGCCGTATCAAAAACATGTTTCAGCCGCTGGGCCTCCTTGCCTTTTCCCAGGGGTATGCCCAGAGTGGCCGGGCACAGGGTCAGCAGTTTGTCACTCAGCAGGCCGGAGGGACGGGTGATCTCTACGGATTGATCGGCACGGTAAAGGTCGCCCACGGCAATTCGCTGGAAAAACCCTTCGGTGGGACTGTCTTTCAATACCGCGTCCAACATCAGAAACGCGTTTTCCGGCGTTTGATAGCAGGAGTCAAAGTAAATGTTGTAACTGATCATGGGCAGCCAGGGTTTGGTTTTATGCGGGCGGATGTCCATTTTCTGAAACAGTTCGCAGTCGGTAACGATCTGTTCCATGCCGGCGGTTAACGCTTCTTTTTCCAGGGTAGTGTCAATATCAATATCCAGAGAAAAACGATAGGGTTTTTCCAGCAGCAACAGTAACGAATTGCCCCCTTTAAACCGGAAGCGCAACTGCTGGTGACTCAGTTGGCTGAGCAATTCCAGGCAATACACGACCAGCTCGCACAAATACGCCGGTGCATACCCTTTCTGCTGTTCAAAATGCGCTTTGGTGAAATATCGTCTGTCACCGAAAATCATGCAATGGCTCCGTGCCGGTCCACCGGTTTTCCCAATAGGCGGCCGGAGATGGGGTGTCGGAAACTATCTATTTGAAAAGTTTCAGGATATTCCGGCAAAACAATTTTCCTCCGGCAGAAAAAGAAAATAGCTCTGCTGTGAAAAAGCAAGTAATAGGAGGGAATTAGAGGGTAAAACACAACAGAGCTATGTAAGTAAAACAATTTTTATACAAAATGTTTTTTTGAAAATCAACCTTTTTATATTTTTTTTTATCCGTCAGTTCTTTGTGTTCGTAACGCACTGTTTTCAGATGGATTCATTCCTTTAGGGGCTTCAGTCCATCTCGTCCAGCGCCAGTTCGGCCGCGAAAAGCCCGGACATAATTACGGCAGACTGTCCGCCGGCCGGAAATGTCCAGGCACCGGCCAAAAACAGGTTGTCAATAGGCGTTTCCTGCTCCAGGCGGTTGAGCATGCTCTGCTCCGGGGTGTTGGCCCAGCCGATGATGGACCCTTTGGGATTGAGGGTATAATGTTCCATGGTGCGCGGGGAGCCCACTTCGAATTCTTCAATATGGTCGCTTAACCCGGGCAGATATTCTTCCGCGCGTTTTACCAGCTGCATGCCGACCTCGTTTTTCAGTTCCGTATACTTATCGTAATCTTCGTCTTCATACCAGCCGTTCTTCCAGTCGTACGGGAGAACCGTAGTCAAGGTGATCACATTCTTGCCGGCCGGTGCGGCTGTGGGGTCCGGCATGGAATAATTGGCGATCGCATAGGGCATCTGGTCAACATCAATATCGGCTTTGTCGTCAAAGTTGAAGTTCACGTTCTTGCCATTGGCGACATTGATAAAAATTTCGTGGGTACCCGGAAAATATTGGCTGTAATCCTTGTCAATGCCCATGTAAACCATAAAACACGGGATACCGATCTTCATGTTCTCCACCCGGGTCACATAATCTTTGGGCAGATACTCTTTGCCCACCAGCTTGAACAGGGTATCCGGAGCATTGGCGTTGGAAATGACAGACCGGCTTCGATAGGTTTGCCCGTCATCTGTCTGAACCCCGACAGCGGTGTTCTCTTCAATAAGAATTTTGGTAACCATGGTGTTCAGTTTGATTTTTCCGCCGTTTTCCCGGATCACTTCGGCCAGGGCGTCGGACACGGACTGGGAGCCGCCCTCAAAATAGTAATATCCGTCCCGGTGATAGCTGTTCCACATAACGGCAAACACCAGCCCGGAAATATCCCGCGGACCGTCACCCAGAAAACCGGCCAGCTGGGTAAATACCGCCACCAGCTGCTCATCCTGAACAAAATCGGTCATCAACTCTTCGGCCGTGGCGTCCCAGTGTTTTAACAGAGTATAAGCGGCCACCGGGTGTTTGACAATTCCCCACAGTCCGCTCATTGTTTCTCCCTGGGTTACCTGCATGCCCGCGTCCATGGCCACATAGATCCGGTCCAGAGTGACCAACAGATCATCAATGCCCCGGGCTTCATGGGGAAATTTTTCCTGCAGCAGGGTCTTATAGGCTTCAGGGTCCGCCGGTACGTCAATGGTCAGATCTTCATAAATCGAACGATACATGGGATCCAGCCGGACCGGCTTGATCTTGTCAAAAATTCCCAGCTTATTAAAGAGCTTATAGGTCAAGCCGTTGGGATCAAGGCCGTCCATGGCATGCAGAGACACCTCCATGCGATAGTCCCCCCGCTCGAAATTGGTCATGTACCCGCCCACGCGGTTATGCTGTTCGATGACCAGAACGCTTTTCCCGGCCCGGGTCAACCGGGCCGCAGCCCCCAGGCCGCCGCCGCCGGCTCCGATGATTATGACATCGTACCATTTTTCCTGCCCGGTCAACGTTTTTATATTACTGCTCGCGCAGCAACACAGAAATAAACCGGCCACAATAACGGTAAGAATTTTTGTTGTTTTCATCAAAACGCCCCTTTCTCATTGGTTATTTATATCGGCTATATGGCTTTAATTTGTTTTTTACCCCCTGCTTGTGGCTGCCTTCCGCCGGTGCGTATCGAAAAATCTTTTGTTCCGGGGTTTTTGTAATGTCCTTCGCCCATTCGTATACAGAGGGCAACAGAGAGAGCGAAGAATATACCGATTTTTACAGTATAGCGGATTTTTCACGGCCGACAATCATTTTTTTATATTTCTGGATTCATTAAGGCTGTTTTGTGATCCGACTGCCGGCCCCCCGGCGAGGGTTGTATTGGGATTGATTTTATTTTATAATTCTGATATTCATGGGCGACATACGGTGAAGTTTTCCCGGGTCATGGAACACAGGGTATCATATATCTGATTTTACGGGGAGTATTTGTGGATTACCAGAAATGGCTTGACGATCACTGCCGGAAAAAAGTGGTCAGCGCGGAAAAGGCGATTTCCCATATTGAAAGCGGGGACCGGGTGTTTGTCGGCACCGGTTGCGGCGAGCCGCAGCATCTGATCCGCGCCATGGTGAACGATCAGAGCATACAAGACATCATGGTCTACCAGATGCTTTCCTCGACTTTTTCCCAGTTTGTCAATGACGCCTCCTTTTTGCGGCGGTTTTTTCTGAAACTGTTTTTCATCAGCCGTTACATGCGCAAGGCCGCTTTTGACGGCAAAATCGAATATATCCCCGCCTACCTTTCCCAGATTCCCACCCTGTTTGCCACCCGGCAGATCGGACTGGACGTGGCCCTGATTCAGGTCAGTCCGCCGGATGAATTCGGTTTTTGCAGCCTGGGGGTGTCGGTGGACATTACCAAGGCCGGCGCGGAAAATGCGGAGCTGGTCGTTGCCCAGGTCAACCCCCAGATGCCCCGGACCTTCGGCGACGGTTTTGTCCATGTGGATGATATCGATTTTCTGGTTATCCATGAAGAGCCGCTGGTAATCGGTACCCAGGGAATCACCAACAACAATATTTCCCGCCGCATCGGCCACTATGTTTCCCAGATTATTCCCGACGGCGCAACCCTGCAGATCGGCTTCGGTCAGCTACCCAGCAATATTCTGGGGTTTCTGGCCAATAAGAAGGATCTGGGGCTGCACACACAGTTGATTACGGACGGCATGATCCCGCTGTTTCAAAACAAGGTGATTACCAACAAGAAAAAGACCCTGCTTCCGGGCCGGGCGGTGGCTTCGCTCTGCATGGGGTCTCATGAGCTTTATCGCTATGTGCACGACAATCCTACCTTTACCTTTCGCTCCTCGGAATTCGTCAATGATCCTACCGTGATCGCCCGTAACGACAAGCTGGTTTCCATCAGTTCCGCCCTGGAGGTGGATCTCACCGGGCAGGTCTGCTCCGACTCGGTGGGCTATCTCTTCTACAGCGGCATCGGCGACCAGGTGGATTTTCTGCGGGGCAGCGCCATGTCCAAGGGCGGCTTTTCCATCATCGCCCTGCCTTCCACCGCCCAGGGCGGCCAGGTTTCCCGGATTGTCTCGCACTTGAGCGAAGGGGCGGGGGTGGCCACCACCCGGGGGGACATCAATTTTGTCATTACCGAATACGGCATTGCCGAACTGCATGGTAAGGGTATATATCAGCGGACCATTGAACTGGCCCAGATCGCCCACCCCAAATTCCGGGAAGAGTTGATTAACTTTGCCAAGAAACATCATTATATTTTCCCGGACCAGCTTCCGCCCACCAAGGAAGATCTCATCTTTCTGGAAGATTACAAAAGCGCCCTGGATCTGGAAGACGGCCGTACCGTAGAGTTCCGGCCCCTGCTGCCCTCGGACGAGTTTTCGTACCGCAATTTTTATTATTCCCTGAAAAAAGAGACCATCTATTACCGCTTTTTTCATAAAAAAGGTATTTTTTCCCACGCCATGCTCCAGAAACAGTGGTCGTCCGTGGATTACCGCAAGAACATGTCCCTTATCGGTCTGGTCCGGGATCAGGGACGAAAGGAGTTCATGGCCATCGGTTCCTACGCCAAAAGCGAGGAATTCAGAGACCGGGCGGAAGTGGCCTTTGTGGTGCGGAAAGATTTTCAGGGCATGGGCATTACCACCTATCTGCTGCGGGAACTGGAACGAATCGCCAGGGAAAACGATTATAAAGGGTTTTACGCCACGGTTCTGGCCGATAACGTGGCCATGCTGCATATCTTCAAAAAACGTTATCCCACTGCCAAATTCAGCCGGGAAAGCGGCAATGAGGTTACCGTAGTAATGGATTTTTAATCTGTTTGTTTTTTCCGGAACCGGGCCCGGCCATGACACCCCCGTCCTCTCTCAGCTTACAGCATCCGGAGCACTGGCAGGCGTTTGTCCGGGAGGGCGCCGCCGCCATGGGCATACCGGTTACGGAAGACCAGACCCGGCAATTTTTTCTGCATGCCGAAGAACTGGCCCGCTGGAACCGGAAAACCAACCTGACCACTATTACCGATCCCCGGGAAGTGGCGGTGAAGCATTTTCTGGACGCCATTGTTCCGGCGCCCCGGCTGGAAGGGAAGGCGAAGGTTCTGGACCTGGGCACCGGCGGGGGATTTCCCGGCCTTCCCCTCAAAATCATCCGACCGTCCCTGCACGTCACCCTGGTGGACGCTTCCGCCCGCAAAATCAATTTTGCCCGCCAGGTTATCCGTCTTTTGGAATTACAGGAAATAGAAGCCGTGCAGGTCCGCGCGGAAACGCTGGCCGATCAGCCCGCTTTTGCCGAGGCGTTTGACGTGATCATCAGCCGGGCCTTCTCCTCCCTGGGCTATTTTGTCCGGGTGGCCGCGCCGCTGGTGCGC
>CAZWCS010000143.1:7475-9175 GCA_964632805.1 uncultured Desulfobacterales bacterium | reverse complement strand
ACCGACAAGGAGCTTTTCTGGAAAATTCGTCCGAATATTCATTTTCAATTGGAACTGGAAAACAGGCCGGCCACCACCGGTTGCACCAATCAGTACGGTCTTCGCGGACCGGATTTTCCTCTGAAAAAAGAGACCGGAGAAAAACGCATTCTTTTTCTGGGAGATTCCGCAACTTTCGGCCTTTTTTTACAAGACGGGGAAAGTTATCCCTTCCTTGTTGCCTCAATTTTGAATCAAGGCGGTGATGGCCCATGGCGAGCGATAAACGGGGCGGTTACAGGATACAGCTCCCATCAGTTGCTTGTTTATCTCAAAAAATACGGTTTGCGTTTTTCTCCCGACATTGTCTCTGTCTGTGTGGGAAACAATGACTGCTCTCTTCGATATATCAGTGATCGTCAGTGTTCCCGTTTGTTGTCTGCGGATTATCACTTTCCAGCTTTGTGGCGCCTGATGAAATTGGCGTGGCACAGACTGCGCATTTCTTTTTGGTTCTGGTGGTCACCCAAACTGGTCCCAAGAGCGACTCCTGAAGAATACAAACAAAATCTTGAGGATATATGTAACCTCGCGGAGGCTTCCGGTGCCGAGGTGTTGATTATCGCCAGTCCTGGCCGATCCCCGTCCAGAGCAATTGATATGGCCTGTCTGGAATACATAGCCAATCCCATTGCCAGGACAATTGCCCGGGAACGGGGGTACACGTTTGTCGAACTGGAGGGATTGAGGGCCGTTAGCCCGGTGAATAACTGGAATTTTTTTGCTGACAACTATCATCCGAATAAGATGGGGCAGGAGCTTATCGCCCGCAAGGTGGCAAATACCATGGCAAAAAACAATATATGTCTGCATTACCACAGAGACAGGGGATTGCGCCAGAAATCCGGCCACAGCATTTCCCAGCCCACTTCCGGTCCGCCTTCGGGGATTCCTTTGATCGGCACAAAGACGCAGCATAAATAGCATCTAATGTGGGCCCGTAAGCGGGCGGCATTCCGCTGGGAGCAGGAAGCATATTTTTCCTGTATGTGATTTTCGGCGTCGATTAAACACCGGGCCACACAGCGGGAATTGGCACTGGTGTGGTAATCATAACGTTCCAAGCATTCACAACAGATATCCCAGGCGGCCTCCGGATATGGATCGGGTATTGTATGGCCGTCGCGAATACATTCGGCGGAGGAACAGCCGCTGTAAGGTTGACAGGGATGCGGGCCGTCATACGGGACGGTGGCGCAGCCCAGTGCCAGCAATGTCAGGCAGATAACAACCGAAAAGAGCACTGTGCGGGTTTTCATAATCGCTATACCCGGATTGAACGGCTTCGAGCCGTGGTGGAAGGAGTCAACCCTTCTCCGGCTCCCCAAACGCCTGCACAATATCATATCGGAGAGGCAATATTTTTGTCAAACCTTACCGTTCCAGGGAATTGCAGAGGAAAAGCCGGATACCGGAGAGGCACAGAATCTTTTTCTAATACTATTTGCGGTTGATTATCCTTCTGGGCTGTGCTATGGGTAACAGATATTTCTATTCCCTCCGGAAAATTTTTACGGTGGGCATGGTACCGGTGAAGGCTGGTGCTTCGATCGGCAGCGCAATTTTTTCATGCAGCAAAATGCGTGTTGTCATAACATCCGGCTTCCCGTGAGGCGCAACTTCCAATAATGGTTTCTTTTCGTATAAAAAAGGGTTTGAAT
>CAZWCS010000143.1:0-7465 GCA_964632805.1 uncultured Desulfobacterales bacterium | reverse complement strand
CCCGGCCGGCCGGCCGGTCGGCGAAGTGCAATCCCTTTCGAAGCCGCTGGAGCGTCTCGGAGTATCACCGGCCCGTATTGATTACATCAAGCCCAGACTCCATATCAAGACTGGTGACCGGGTCAGGCGGGGATCGCTTCTGTTTGTTGACAAGCGCCGGCCGGAGGTGCACTTTCTGTCTCCCGGCGGGGGGGAGGTGGAATCCATTATCTACGGTCCGCGCCGGGTGATCGAAGCCATTGTTATCCGTCTGGATGCGGAAGAGGACCGGGAACAATTCGACATTGTCACCGCCGAGAAACTGGCGGAGATGGACCGGGGAAAGCTGGTCCAGCACCTGTTGACCGGCGGTGTGTGGCCGCTGTTGCGGTCACTCCCCTTCCGGGATATTGCCGATCCGGCGGCCGAGCCCCCGGCTCTTGTCGTCAGTCTGGACAACCTCGACCCCTTTCATCCGGAGCCGGAAATTTATCTGAACGGGGACAGTGATCGTTTCCGTCTGGGACTTCTGGCCCTGCAGCAATTGAGCCCGCAGGTCTATGTTATCACCAGTTATCGTGATGGGCGTCTACCGGCGGAGATCCGGAGTCTGGTTTCCCATACCATCCGGGGCTGCTATCCGGCGGATGATCCCGGGGTTTTTGTGTATCACACCCGCACCTCCTCCGAAGACAATCAGAGCTGGTTCATCAGCGGCGCCGATGTTCTGCTGCTGGGGGCGTTTCTGCAGAGCGGCCGTTATCCTACGGAACGCTGCCTGGCAGTGGTTGCCCCGCAGCGGTCGGGGTATATTCGGACCCGTCTGGGAGTTCCGGTGTCCCGGCTGCTCCCCGAAATTGCCGGGGACGAGGGTTGGAAAATTCTTTCCGGGGGACTGTGGCGGGGCCGGATCATCGGGCCGGATGCCTATCTCGGGTTGTATGAAACTTCTTTGATGGTTCTGGGAGACGGGGGGCAGTCGGAATTTCTGGGATTTGCCCGTCCGGGCTGGAAAAAGCCCACCCAATCCCGGACTTTTCTTTCCCGTTTTCGTCGGCAGCCCCTGTCTCTGGATACCGGTCAGCATGGAGAAGAACGCGCCTGCATAAACTGCGGCAGTTGCGCCCGGGTCTGCCCGGTGGACATTCTGCCCCAGTTTACCGTAAAAAGCATTCTGGCCGGGGAGGTGGAAGAGGCCCTGGCTCATGGCCTGCTGGATTGTGTGGAGTGCGGCCTGTGCAGCTATGTCTGTCCCTCCAAGATTGAGCTGGCCCAGCAGTTACGGCAGGCCCGTCACGACTACTACCGGGAAAAAGGAAAATAATGCGCCTGATCAAAAATATATTTGATGCCCAGCGACCCCACTTTCAAGCCGGCGGAAAACTGGAAAAACTGGCGCCCCTGTTTGAGGCTACGGAAACCCTGTTTTTTATTCCCGGACTGGTGACCAGGCAGCGGCCTCATGTCCGGGACAGCCTGGATCTGAAGCGGTTCATGAGTATAGTGCTGCTGGCCCTCCTTCCTCCGCTGCTGTTCGGCATTTACAATACGGGGTATCAGGCCTCCCTGGCAGCGGGATTGTCGCTGAACGTGCCGGCGGTGTTTCTGCGGGGACTGCGCATCGTGCTGCCACTGCTGATTATTTCTTACGGAGTCGGTTTTTTCTGGGAAGTGCTTTTTGCTTCGGTGCGCAAACATGAAATCAGCGAAGGTTTTCTGGTGACCGGCCTGCTTTTCCCCCTGACGCTGCCGCCGTCTACCCCGTTGTGGCAGGTTGCCCTGGGGATTTCTTTCGGGGTGGTGATCGGCAAAGAAATTTTCGGCGGAACGGGCCGCAATATTTTCAATCCCGCCCTGACCGGACGGGCGTTTCTGTTTTTTGCCTATCCCGCCCAGATGTCCGGTGACCAAGTCTGGATCGCACAGCTTGTTTCTCAAAACGGGGTGGATGCGGTTTCCGGGGCCACGCCCCTGGCGGTGGCAGCTCTGTCTTCCGTCGGCGATCATTTGCCCGCTGTCCTGGCCAATCTGGATTTTTCCCTGATGCGGATGTTTCTCGGAACGTATCCGGGGAGTGTGGGGGCAACCTCGGCCCTGTGCTGCCTGATCGGGGCGGGAATCCTGATCGGTACCGGGATCGCCAGTTACCGGATCATTTTCGGCGGTGTTCTCGGGGTGCTGGCTACCGGCGGGCTGCTGAATCTCTTTGCCGGTCCGGCGGCCCAGCCCTGGTACGGGCTGCCGCCGGTTTATCATCTGGTCATGGGCGGGTTTGCCTTTGGAATCGTCTATATGGCCACCGATCCGGTTTCGGCGCCGGGTATGGAATCCGTCAAATGGGTGTACGGGTTTTTCATCGGTATGCTGACGGTCCTCATCCGGGTATTTAATCCGGCCTATCCGGAGGGGGTGATGATGGCTATTCTGTTTATGAATCTGTTCGCTCCGCTGCTGGATCATATGGCCATGACGATGCGTTTGAAAAAACGGGTACCCAATGTCTGAATATCTGAAATCCGTGATTTTTGCGTTGATTCTCTGCCTGGTCTGCAGTGTTTTGCTTACGGCGGCCTCGGTGGGACTGCGGAAGTATCAACGCCGGAATGTCCGCACGGATCGGCAGACCAACATATTGAAATCGGTAGGCCTGGTTGCGTCCGGGAAAACCTATACGCCGCAGGAGATCAATCGAATGTACACCGATCGTATCCGCTGTCTGCGGCTGTCCCCCTCCGGAGAGCCGGTTTTGCGGGAGATGGAATCGGCGCAGTTGCTGCAGCTGTATCTCAATGTTACGCCAGACATGGACATTGAAAATTATATTATTCCGATCAATACACAAGGATTGTGGGGACGGATCAAGGGGTATCTGGCCATTGAGGCGGACGGAAAGACCATCGCCGGGTTTACCGTATATAAACACTCGGAGACCCCGGGGCTGGGCGGGGAAATCGAAAAAAAATGGTTTCAGGAAAATTTCCAAGGCAAAAAAATTGTCAACCCGGCCGGGGAACTGGTGGCGGTTTCCGTGGCCAAGGGAAAAGTCCGAGACGGGGTCCCTGCCGAACAACAGGCCCATTATGTGGACGGGATCAGCGGGGCCACGCTGACCGGGAAATATTTGAGTCAGGGGCTGCAGGATGTCCTGCGGGAATACGAACCGGTTTCCATCCGGTTCCGCAAGGACCATTTCGAGATGGTGCCGCCCCGGAAAGCGTGGTGTGATGGCGGTCATTAGATGGTCGCCGGAGAGCAAAGAACAAGCGCCGAATCATTATTGCGCCTGGAGCTGATCGATGAAATTGAAAAAAAGCCAAGCCGGAAAGATTTTTGTGGAGTCGGTCTGGACCAACAACCCCATTAACATTCAGATGCTGGGTATCTGTTCGGCGCTGGCGGTGACGGTGCAATTGAAAACCGCGGTGGTCATGGGGATTGCCATGACCTTTGTCATCACCTGTTCCAACCTGATCATTTCTTTGATGCGGAATATTATTCCCCGCAATATCCGCATTATTGTGGAACTGGCGGTAATTGCCTCGCTGGTGATTCTGTGCGACGAGTTTTTGAAGGCGTTCATGTATGATGTCAGCAAACAGTTGTCCGTATTTGTGGGGCTGATTATCACCAACTGTATTGTGCTGGGGCGGGCGGAATCTTTTGCTCTGGCCAATCCGCCGCATCTGGCCCTGATGGACGGTCTGGGCAATGGCCTGGGCTACGCCTCCGTGCTGGTGATCGTGGGAGGGATTCGAGAGTTACTGGGCGCCGGGAAGCTGATGGGCTGGCGGATCATACCCGAGGCGATGTATTCGATCGGTTACGAGGACATGGGCTTTATGCAGGTGGCCCCGGCGGCTTTTATTATTATCGGACTGCTGGTCTGGCTGCAGAAGACCATTACCCGGGAGTAAAGCAATGCAGGAGTTGATCAGTATTTTTCTCAATTCGGTCTTTGTGGGCAACATTCTGCTGGCCTATTTTCTGGGCATGTGCTCCTTTGTGGCGGTCTCCAAAAACATTGAAACCGCCACCGGCCTGGGTTTTGCCGTGGTCTTCGTGCTTACTTTGACCACCCCCTTGAACTGGCTGATATACCGGTATCTGCTGGCGCCGGGGGCCCTCGCCTGGGCGGGATTGCCCGCGGTGGATCTGCGTTTTTTGAAATTTATTACCTTTATCGCCGTCATCGCCGCCATGGTTCAGGGGATTGAAACGGTTATTGATCGCTATTCCCAGGGGCTGTATACCGCCCTGGGAGTGTTTCTTCCTTTGATCGCCGTCAACTGTGCCATTCTGGGGACTTCTTTGTTCATGGTGGAGCGGGAGTATAATTTTATCGAAACAGTGGTATTCGGATTCGGTTCCGGACTGGGCTGGATGATGGCCATCGTCTCCATGGCCGCTATCCGCAAAAAGCTGCGGTATGCCGATGTCCCGGAGGGACTGGAGGGATACGGCATTACCATGGTGGTAACCGGCCTGATGGCCATGGCCTTTATGCTGTTTTCCGGAATCACCCTTTGAGTCGGGAGTGCCGGTTGTGATTTATGTCGTCAGTTTCGGTGTGTTTTCTTCGGTCATCATGGCCATGGTGGCCCTGCTTTTGCTGCTGGAGGCGCGAGTGGCGCCCAAGGGGCAGGCCCGCATCGTGATCAATGACGATGAAGACAAAGCTGTCAGCGCACCGGTGGGAACAACCCTGTTGTCCGCTCTGGTCAACAATCGTATCTATCTGCCTTCGGCCTGCGGCGGCAGCGGTTCCTGCGGTCAGTGCCGCTGCCGGGTAGAAGCCGGCGGCGGCGATATTCTGCCCACGGAACTGAGTCATCTCACCCGCCGGGAAAAGCAGGAGAATATTCGTCTGGCCTGCCAGTTGAAGGTCCGGCAAGACATGAAAATCCGGATTCCCGAATCGATTTTCAGCATTCAGAAATATACCGCCACGGTGGTTTCCAACCGCAATGTGGCCACTTTTATTAAAGAACTGGTGCTGGACCTGGATGCGGACGAGCCCATTGACTTTACGGCCGGTCAGTATATGCAGATCGATATTCCGGAATACGAGGTATGCTTTACCAGTTTCGATGTGGCCGACCGCTATCTGGCCTCCTGGGAAAAATTTGATTTCATGCAGTTGTGCGGCGGCACCGAAGAACCGGTTTTCCGGGCCTATTCCCTGGCCAATCCGCCCTATGAAAGGCAGTTGCGGTTTACGGTGCGCATTGCTACTCCGCCGCCGGGGCAGGAAGATATTCCCCCCGGGGTGGGATCGACCTATGTGTTCAATCTGAAGCCGGGAGACAAAGTGACTCTGAGCGGTCCCTACGGCGATTTTGTGGCCCGGGACACCGGTCGGGAGATGTGCTATGTGGGTGGCGGCGCCGGCATGGCGCCCATGCGTTCCCATATTCTTCACCAGCTCAAGACCGTGCAGACGGATCGCACCATTACTTTCTGGTACGGCGCCCGTTCGCTGCAGGAGATGTTTTATCATGAGGAGTTTCTGGAACTGGCTGAGCAGCACGACAACTTTTCCTATTATGTGGCCCTGTCCGATCCGCAGCCGGAAGATAACTGGCAGGGGCTGACCGGTTTTATCCATAACTGCCTGCTGGATCATTATCTCGAAGATCACGAGGACCCCACGGAAATCGAGTATTACCTTTGCGGTCCGCCTCCCATGCTGAACGCCATTCTCGACATGCTGGACAATCTGGGGGTGGAACCGGAGATGATCGCCTACGACAAGTTTTAGCTTTTGGCGGCAAGGTGAAAATGAGATACGGAAAGAGGATGCCATGACAGCTCCCGGCACGATTCCCCGGCAGTTTCCGGCGGCCATGGTCAATATTACCAACAGATGCACCCTGCGCTGCCGGCATTGCTTCGTTTTTCGCGAGGGCAATCCCAACTCCCGCACAACGGAGATGGACACGGAGGCCATGCTGGATACCCTGGCCCGGCTGCAGAAAAAACACAATATACACACCATGCTCTGGATGGGCGGGGAGCCTTTGCTGCGGCCGGATGTGCTGGAAAAGGGCATCAGGCTTTTTGCCAGAAATCATATCACCACCAATGGAACGCTGGACCTCATTGATTTTCCCGGATGTATTTATGTGGTTTCCCTCGACGGCCCGCCGGAATACAACGATGCCATACGCGGCAGTGGAACCTATGAAAAAGTGATGCGCACCGTTGAAAAAGTGCCGGAAACATTCGGGGCGCGGGTCATGTGTCAGTGCGTGGTCACCCGGGAAAATGAAACCATGCTGGAAGAACTGGTCGAACGCCTGCGACCGACCCGGTTTGAGGGCATGACCTTTTCTTTTTATGTTCCCCCGGCCAACGACCCTTCTTCTCTGACCTGGCGCACTCCGGAAAGAAGGGATCGGGCGGTCCGGGAAGTGCAGCGGTTAAAGGCGCTGTATCCCGATTTTATCTGGAACAACGAACGGGCGCTGGCACTGACGCTGTCGGCACACTGCCGGGCGGTGACGGACAATTGCCCGGCCCGGCAGTTTGTCCTGCCGCTTTATCTGGACGGGCGGGAGTTTGTAAGGCCGTTCTGTTGTTACGGCAATGATGTGGACTGCGATTTGTGCGGGGCCTGGGTGGTTTTTTATATTGCCGGTCTGCTGGAAAAAAGCGGGGCGGTCTGTTACCGGAAGGAAGACCGGGCAATCTGAGTCCGGGCCGGCCATGCCCGGAAACCATGCGCAGCTTTCCGCGTTTTTTGCAGACCAATATAGAAACCTTGGCCCTGGTGGCGAGGTCAGCGTTCAGTGGCGCGGATAACAGAGGGGCGAACAGAAATTTCTGTCGATTTTACTCGGGAGCCGTCAGGGGGGGGCGCCGGGCCTTTCGGCGAATAATGTTCAGTGACTCTATTATCGTTCTGCGGCGCATCAGCCAACGCTCCAGCCTGAATTTTCCGGGAAAATCCAGCAGAACGATTCCAATGAAGATTGTCAGTATTCCCTGCCCGGGTATCATAAGCATGATGATGCCGATGATGACAAAAAGGCATCCCAGTATGTTTTTGCCGGCTATGAGGATGATTCCCCAGAGGTAGAAAGCCCGTTTGCCGGTTACGCGACGGCGCCGGCGGGATGCAAAATAGTCCGCGGGAAGCCGGATGATCAGCCAGGGAATAGTCAGCAGAGTGCCGAAAAAAATGATAAGCGAAAGTGCCCCTGTCCAGTAGAGCCATGTCTGGTAATTTTTGATGATATCAAAGATAGTTTCCAAGGCGATCCTGTTTTTTGTCCAATAACGGGAATTATCGCCGTTACGCGGATTTTGGCAATCATTAAAGCATTCATTTTTCTATCTGGTCAAGATACTTTTTTTGTCTGCCGCAGCCGGAGGCCGAAGGGGCGGCTCCGCTTTTTCCGGGAAGGGCGGCTTCTCCGGGGGGAAAAGGCTTTACTCTTGTAAGCGATTTGATATACTGTGAAATATTATTCTGCCGGCAGGGGCG
>CAZWCS010000142.1:0-9358 GCA_964632805.1 uncultured Desulfobacterales bacterium | reverse complement strand
ATTTACGTCATAGAAAAACCGGGTTCGAGGGCTGCGGGCGGCACAGACCTTTTCCATAAAGGCTTTTCCCCGGGCCGTCCGCTGGATCAGGGTACCGAAATAGACCAGGTCCGGCGGACGATGCAGCCAGGCTGCCACCGTATCGGTATACGTCAGATAATCATAGGCCACTTCCCGGGTAATTTCGTATGCCGGCACCCCGTTTTCGTCCAGGGTCACCTGCACGGTGCCGGTGACATGTTCCGGATCAATCTGGATACCCTCCACATCCAGACCATAGCGCTGCATGATATCCCGGATTGCCCGCCCGTCGGCATCCTCTCCGACCCGGCTGACAAGCCGGACCGGAACCTCCAGATGATGCAGATGAAAGGCGAAATTCAACGGAGCCCCGCCGATTCTTTTGTGCCGGGGGAAAACATCAAATAAAACTTCACCGATAACCACAACCATAGGCACTTTCCGCCTTTTTTTCTTTCCGGCCCGGGCGGCGCTATATCAACGGCCGCACGTGCTCCCGGATTTTCCCCGTCGTTATCAATTCATAAAAGTCTTCGGCCAGGTGCCGGCTGCGGTCCACCACCTCTTTCCAATACGCAATCCTTCCGGCATCGTCTCCCTGAAACCGGGCAAAATCTTTTCGGTCCGGAATTTTCCGGTACGGTAGTTGATCCACGAATTCCGCGGCAGGGTTGATCATCAGCACCCGCTCCAGGTAGGCCGGGTTCGGGCCCCGCCAGAAAATCTTCTTGTCAAACCAGCCGGGGATGATCTGCGACGTGTAATGCGGAAACAAAATAAGGCGGTCGTCTTCGCCGGGGTAGTCCAGGTTCATGTGATAATCCACAATCCCGCCGTCCCAGTAGACACCCGGAGAGGTCCCCGGTATATCCCGTACTTCTTCCATAACCAGTGGAATAGAGCCCGATGCCAGGATGGCTTTTTTCAGGTTGGCGGTACCCAGCGGCACCGAACGCACCGGAAAATCTTCGAGATCGGCGAAAAAAGCACCGTCTGCGGGATGGTGAAAAATGGTGCGTTCAAAAAACCAGTTCAGCGATTTACGGGACACGGCGTTCAGCAGGGCCGCGCCCCCCAGAACCGCCCCCAGGGAAAACCGGGACCGGCCCTTGAAAACCGGCAGCGCGGAGCGGGCGGAAAGGATATTCAACCGGAAACACGAATGCCGCAATATCCGGCGTACTTCTTCTTTCCCGATGACCGCATCCGGTTCGGAGGAGGACGAAGGCCTTGGGCGTGCCGCCGTGGTCGTCCCAGTATTCTTCGTCCTTCGGCGGATACTTCCTGCGGACCCGGGCGGGCGGAATACCGCTGGGCAATGTATTCCGCCTGCAAGCGCTCCAGGGCGGCAGGGGAAGCGGAAGCCGCGGCAAAACGCCAGGCCCCGATGGAAGAGCCGAGGAGATAGAGCGGCTCCGTCCGGTCTTGCAGCAGTTCCCCGAAAATCAACTGGTCCAGGGCATAAAAGCTCAGCCATTTGGGCCCCCCGGCCGCCCCGGCCAGGACCTGGACCCGGTTCATGTCCCACCCGTTGTCCCGGATCAGGGCAAGTGCCGTTTTTCCGGCGCGAACATCCAGAAATGAAGACATAACAATAACCGCTCCTGCACCGTCATGGCGTAACTTTCATCAAAGCCGGAATCAGGTCAGCATCCCGCCGTCACAGGGCAGGCAGGCGCCGGTGGTAAAAGAAGCGGCGTCAGACACCAGGTACAGGACCGCCCCCGCCATTTCTTCGGGCTGGGCATGCCGGCCAAAGGGAATCTGACTGACGGCGTAGTCGTAAATCTCCTTGTTGTCAATCAGCATCCGGCTGAAACTGGTCTCGGTCAACCCGGGCAACACCGCGTTTACCCGGACATTCTGGGTGGCCAGTTCTTTGGCAAAGGCTTTGGTCATGGCCACCACCCCGGCTTTGGTGATGGAGTAAATTCCCTGCATGGGCGCCGGGCTGAGGGCATTGACCGAGGCGATATTCACGATGGACCCGCCGCCGCCTTCTATCATCAGCTTGGCCGCCTGCTGCGTAATGAAAAACGGTGCTTTCAGGTTGACATCATTGATTTTATCCCAGGCCCACTCTTCCGCGCCCAAAAGTTCCCCGAAATAGGGGTTGGTGGCGGCGTTGTTGACCAGGATATCCAGTTTGCCGTAATTTTGTTTGATCCGGGCAAAAACCGTCTCAATCTGCTCCAGATGGCCCACATGACAGGCCAGGGCTTCGGCCTGCCCGCCCTTTTCCCGGATTTTGGCCACCACCGCTTCCAGGGGCTCGATCTTTCTGCTGATCAGAATGCACTGCGCGCCATATTCCGCCAGTGTCAATGCGATGGCTTCCCCGATTCCCCGGCTGCCGCCGGTTATCAGGGCTGTTTTGCCTTCCAGGGAAAAATGTACCATATCGCCTCCTGCGCTGTTTTACAATTGTAGACGAAAAATTCGATGTATTATGAACCTACCGGCGCTCCGGATATACCCGCACAGGCGGCAAAATTGTCTCCCAGCAGCCGCGCCTGCACGGTTTTGTCCGGGAAAAAGGCTTCAATCCGGCGCTTGATATATCCCAGGTCAAAGCTGCCGTCCGCCTCCTGATGGCCGAAGGGCCCGTCCGTGCCGAAAAAACAGCGTTCCGCCCCCAGGCGGGAAACCGCCTTTTGCAAAACCGGCGCACTGACATAACTGGTTTGGGAAAGATCCACGAAGACGGACGGATGCGCTTTGACCGTATCCCATATATCCGCATACAGCGGGAATCCGGCATGGGCCAGAACCAGTTTCAATTCCGGCACCTGCTCCAGCAGGGGCAGAAAATCGCCGTGCCGGCCGAAACCGGCGTGTATCAGCAGGGGTAACCCTGCTTTAGCGGCCTTTTGTGCGACCGGCAGCAACTCCATCGGGGGATACCGATGCCAGAAAGGATGGGCTTTAACACCTACGATCCCGGGATGATCCCGCCATTTTTCAAATTCTGCCGCCGGATCGCAGTTTCCCCGGGGATTGACAAAAACCCAGCCGTAAAATCGATCCGGATATTGATCCACCACCTGAAAAACCATTTCGTTGGGCGGGTCGGAAAAAATGGCAAAGGTACCGCCGGGCAGCTTGACATCACCCTTTCGGGTAAAGCGGGCGGCGGACAACCGGGCCGCCCAGCGAAAGGAAGCATGCGTCAGAAAAAACTGCAGCAGGGTCACCAGCACCGCCGGAGGTTCCGGAAAAGGTTCCACCAGCGGGGCCATCAGGGCGATCCGGTCGATCCCGGCGGCATCCATTTTGCGCAGCAGGGTATCGGTGCCGACCAGTCGCGGCTCCAGATGATAATGGCAGTCGATAATCAAAAAATTTTTCCTCAAAATTCCGGTTGGTGGATGCTCCGCAGGGCCACTTTCTCCAGCACTTCCACCGCCGCAATCAGCATGCCGAACCGTTCGTCTCTGGTCTGGCCGTGATAATAGCGATAATAAATCTGCTGGGCGATCACGGCCAGGCGAAAAGAGCCGAAAACATAATAAAAATTGAAACTGTCCACCTGCCGGCCGCTTTTTTGCAGATAGCAGTCCACCACCTCCCGCCGGGTCATCATACCTTCATACACCGTAGGCAGCATGCGGATCATCTTCTCTTCCTCCGAATCATCCGCCTGCACCCAGTAGCCCAGAGAAGATCCCAGATCCATCAGGGGATCACCCAGGGTAGCCATCTCCCAGTCAAAAACCCCGATGATCTCCAGGGGATTGTCCGGGTTCAGGACCAGATTGTCAAATTTAAAATCGTTATGAATAATCGCCGGCGCGGTCACCTCCCCCGGCATGTTTTCCTGCAGCCACTGCATCACCACCTCAAAATCCGGGGCGTCATCCGTTCGGGCATCCCGATAGCGCCGGCTCCAACCCTCCACCTGCCGTTTTACATACCCTTGGGGTTTGCCGAAATCTGCCAGCCCGACAGCGTTGTAATCCACGGCATGCAGGCGGCACAGAACATCAATCATATTCTCACACAACTGACGGACATCCGCCGGCGAAAGGGGCAGTCCCTCGGGAAAATCCTTGCGCAGGATAATCCCCCGGATGGCTTCCATAACGTAAAAATCACACCCCATGATCCCGGGGTCGTCGCAGAAAGCGAGAGGCCGGGGACAATAGGGAAAAACCGGATGAAGGGCCCGCAGAATTTTATACTCCCGGCCCATGTCGTGAGCGGTTTTGGCTTTTTTCCCAAAGGGCGGCCGCCGCAGCACCAGTTCCCGGTTCCCCACCGTAACAGCATAGGTCAGGTTGGAAAACCCGCTGGGAAACTGCCGGACATCCACTTCTCCTTCCAGGCCGGCAATATTTTTTTTCAAAAATGTTTCCACGGTATTGATATCCAGTTCTTCGCCTTCCCGAACCGGCCTGGGGGTGTCCATCATGCGCATATCCGTTTCTCCTTATCTTTTCTCCTTACCTTCCCTTTTACTCCGCAATTTCCGGCTGCAAAGCCTTTTTGACAAAACCGAAAACAAACTCGGCATATTCATCCACTGTTATCTTCCGCCGGGTATATTTCCAGCGCTTCAAATACCAGTCCTGCAACATGGCTTTAAGTGCGGCAGCAGCAATCTCCATGTTCGGCCGGGCATCAAAAACGCCCTGTTCGGCCCCGGTGGCAAAAATATCCGTAAATATCTGCTCCGTGTACAGTTCGCTGGCAATGGCCTTTTTCTGCTCTTCTTTGCTCAAGTTTTTGGCTTCCATGTAAAAAAAATAGAACCAGGGCTGCAAGATTTCCGTCAAATACAGATGGGTCCGGATGGCGGCTTCCAGCCTGGTTTCGGGGGCGGAATGTTTTTCAACTTCTTCCGTCAGCATTTTTCCGGTAATCCGATACCCCTGTTCCTGAATAATGGCCAGCAACTGTTCTTTTCCGGAAAAATAGGAATACAGCCCGCCCAGGCTCAGATTGGTTTCTTGCGCCAGCTCTCGAAGACTCATGGCGTGAAAGCCTTTCCGGTTGCTCAGCTTTAAGGTGGCGTTATAAATATTGACCAGGTTTTTGACAACCACCGCTTCTTTCTTAACCTTGATAGTATCACGATTTTCGCGAAAGATATCCCGGCAGATGTCCTCCATGGACAAAGCCACTTTTTTGGAAAAATCCCGAAAGGTCATAATTGTTTTTTACTGGTAGTCCCGCAAAATGCGCTTGGCCACCGACATCTTGTGCACCTCGTCCGCGCCGTCATAAATACGCGCGGCCCGTTCATGGCGATAATAAAAGGCCAGAATGGCGTCATCGGTCATTCCCAGACCGCCGTGGACCTGCAACGCCCGGTCAATAACGCGGAGCATGGTGTTGGCCACCACAAATTTGATATAGGACACGTCATAACGGGCTTCTTTGGTGCCATATCGGTCAATCTTCCAGGCCGCGTGCAGGGTCATCAGCCGGGCCGCCTGCATCTCGGCGGCGGAATCCGCAATCCACTCCCGGATGATCTGACGGGTCCCCAATGTTTTGCCGTCCGGCAGGATCTGCCGCTGATTGGCCCGGCGGCACATCAAGTCAAAACACCGCCGGCAGATGCCCAGCCAGCGCATGCAATGATGAATCCGGCCCGGTCCCAGCCGTTCCTGGGCGATCACAAACCCGTGCCCTTCCGGCCCCAGCAGATTTTTCTGCGGCACCCGGGCCGATTGATACAGAATCTCTCCGTGGCTGGCATAATCATTACTCTTTTCCCCCATAACCGGCAGGTTGCGCACCAGGTTGAACCCCGGCGTGTCCGTCGGCACAATAATCATGCTGGCCTGAAGGTAAACCGGCGCTTCCGGGTTGGTCACCGCCATGACAATGGCAAAATCAGAGCCGTCGGCCGCGGTGGTGTACCACTTATGGCCGTTGATAACATAATCACCGCCGTCTTTCACCGCCGTTGTCTCCAGCATAACCGGATTGGAGCCGGGCATGTCCACTTCCGTCATGGAAAAGCAGCTTCGTATTTTCCCCTCCACCAACGGCTTTAAATACTTTTCTTTCTGTTCGTCCGTGCCGTGAAGATGCAGAATTTCAATGTTACCGGCATCCGGCGCCTGACAGCCAAACACATAGTGGCCGATGGGCGTCCGGCCAATGGCTTCGCTCATCAGGCCATGATCCACCAGGGACAGTCCCATCCCACCCAGCTCTTCAGGTATCTGCGGGCCCCACAGCTCCATCTTTTTAACCATGTCCCGTTTTTCTTCCAGAACCGGTTTCATTTCCGAAAAATCATGATTTAAAAACTCCGCTTCCAGGGGCATCAACTCTTTTTCCACGAACTCGTCGACCATCTCGATAATGGTTTTCATCTTATCCGATATTTCAAAATCCATGGTTTTCCTCCTTATGCCTTATAATATTATTCCGGTTTTTGCGCGTTCCGCATCTTCTGCAACAAAGCATCGATTTCCCTCCGTCATGCCGGCTTCCGGAGAACGGCAGAACGTGTTATGGGCGTTTTCATCTGTAGGTCACCAAGCCGTTAACTTCCGCCTGCTCCAGCCAGGGATATTCGTTAAATGTCGCCAGCATGATATTTTCCCCGGTGCATTTAAACCGGCTGACAGAGCAATTCACAATCTGCCAGTTTAATCGCATGGTCATCTCGTCCGAAAGTTTCAAGGCTTTCTGCGCCGCCACGGCCACCGGACCGCCGGAGGTAAACACCGCCACGGTTTTTTTCTTCCCATCTTCTTTCATAATTGTATGCAATCCACGGTTGACCCGGGCGGTAAAATCGCCCCATGGCATCAGCTCGCCGGGTGGATACTCTCCTTTCACCCAGCGCAGTGCGGCCGTTTCAAAAACCCGCTGAAAGGCCCGATGATTATCAAACATACGGGCCACATCATCATTAAAGCGCTTATTTTCCGCGGACAATACGGGAATCAGTGTTTTCAGTACGCTGCCAAAATCATATTCCGCAAGTTCCGCCAGCGCTTTTATAGCAAACCTGCCGGTATCTTCTGTTTTGTACCGATCAATCAGGGCCTCCGCGGTCTGCTGATGCCGCTGCTGCGGCCCGATATACACCGCATCGAACCGGATATCCAGTTTATAAAGATGTTCCGCCAGCAGACGGGCCTGATAGGTGCCGGTCTCGGAAAGCACATCATAATTGCTTTGGCCAAAAGAGGCCTGCCCGTGCCGGATAAAATACAGCGTGCTCATGCACTTATCTCGCATCGATGGGGTTGGTCTGAAAAACAGCGATCATGGAAAATCAGTGTAGCGTCAAAAGAGCGCCGTGTCAATAAAAATATAACGAACGTTCGTTTTTTATTGAAAAATAATTTTTCTTCGCTATTATTAAAAAAACAACAGGGCAAATAGCCGTTTTGTTCCGGATTCCGGGGCAAGCCCGGAATGACCATAAGGTATATACCATTTTATTCCGGATTCCGGCTTTCGCCGGAGTGACGGCAATAACCTGCAAAATTGCGGTGGAATGCAAAATTGACGAAATGAACCCGGTTTTTCGCTCCCGTCATTCCGGGCTTGACCCGGAATCCAGAAACGCAGATTCTGATTAAACAAAAAAGCGCAGATTGTACAAACAACCATGAAAAACAGATCAGATAAACAACCAGCCGTCTATATTTTGGCCAGTCAGCGCAACGGTACTTTATACATCGGAGTGACATCTGACCTAATCAAGCGAGTCTGGGAACATAAAAATAATCTGGTAAAAGGATTTACGCAAAAATATAAAGTACACAGGCTGGTTTGGCACGAATTGCATTCAACAATGGAATCGGCCATTACACGGGAAAAACAGTTAAAAAACTGGGAACGAAAGTGGAAAATTGAACTGATTGAATCACATAATCCGGATTGGCAAGACTTATATAACAGCATTTTATAACTGGATTCCGGGTCAAGCCCGGAATGACCATAAGGGATATACCATTTTATTCTGGATTACGGCTTTCGCCGGAGTGACGGTAATAACCTGCAAAATTGCGGTGGAATGCAAAATTGACGAAATGAACCCGGTTTTTCGCTCCCGTCATTCCGGGCCTGACCCGGAATCCAGAAACGCAGATTCAGATTAAACAAAAAAGCGCAGATTGTACAAACAACCATAAAAAATCATGTATAAGGAAAGCCAACCTTGCATATCCTGGTGTGTGTCAAACAGGTCATTGAAATCGAAGATGACATAAAAATCGCGTCAGACGGGCTGTGGCTTGATGAAGCCGCCATGGATCTTGACCACCGCATCAATTATTACGATGAATTTGCCCTGGAAGAAGCCGTGCAAATAAAAGAGAGCTATCCGGACGTCACCGTTGATGCAATCACCGTTGGGCCGCCGGGCGCGGAGACCACCCTGCGACGGGCGCTGGCCCTGGGCGCAGACCATGCTGTCCATATCCGGCTGGAATCCTCCGGATTTGTTTCGGCGGATATTCCCGCCCGCCTGATTGCCGATTATATCCGACAGGCGAACCCCTATGACCTGATTCTGACCGGAGTCATGTCCGAAGACGCCATGCAGCGGCTGACCGGGCCCATGATCGCCGCCCTGTGCCACCTGCCCTGCGCCACCGGGGTACTCAAAGAAACGCTGTCCCCTGAAAACAATACCGTGGAGGTAGTGTGCGAACTGGAACAGGGGCTGCAGGAAACCGTCCGTCTGAACCTGCCTGCGCTGCTCACGATCCAATCCGGGATCAACCGGCCGCGCTATGCCTCCCTGTCCAACCGATTGCGCGCCAAATCCCAGGCAATGGAAACCATTGCCCCGGACAAGGCCCGGCTCCCGACTTCAGCCCTCTCTGTTATCAGCGTCCGGGAACCGGAAAAACGTTCCCAGGGAAAATTTCTTCAAGGAAAATCTGAAGAAAAGGCAGATAAATTTTTACATTTATTATACAAAAATTCTTTATTATAGGGACAAAGAGATGTCAATTGATGTTGTACTGGTTGCGGAATGTCTGCAAAACCGGGTTCTGTCCGTGAGCCGGGAACTCACCGGCGCGGCCGCCCGGCTTGCCCCCTCGCCAGCCGACACCATATATGTTGCGGCCGGCAGCGACGTCACCGCCGCGGCCACGGAACTGGCCCGGCAAACCGGTGTGGCAGTCCGCACTTTGTCGCATGCGGCCTTTGCCTACCCCCATCCGGAGCTTCTGGCCACAGCCGTAACCGAATTGGCCGCCGCCGAAAACGCTACCCATATCTGCTATCCGCACACTGCCTGCGGCTGCCAGGCCGCCGCCAAAACCGCCGTAAACCTGGAGGCCGCCTGCATCACCGCCGTGGAAAATATCACTGCAGAAACGGACACCATTCATTTTCGCAAAGCCCTGTG
>CAZWCS010000141.1:0-9583 GCA_964632805.1 uncultured Desulfobacterales bacterium | reverse complement strand
GTGGATGCGCTGCCAGAGTGCTTCGTTGATCGAAGGATTAAACCCATAAGACGGCCGCTGACGTGAAAAAAATCACCCGGGGGCCCTTTTGCAACGGCCGAGGCCGCCAGTGCCCGGTTGGAATCGGCTGAGAGAGGGGGAGGGCTTTTACCGCGCAATATTACAATCAATAATGAACGATTTCGAGGTGATTGGGATACGAACGGCATGATTTCCCCGCTTTTTTTCGAGGCCCGCGACCGTTGATCATTATCCAGCCTTATAAGAATATGCTTTGGCAGATATATTCCGGACAATCACGAAACTGTTTGCCGGCGTGTGATTATCGTTTCCGGGAGAAGGTGCACATACTGCTCCTTTTTGCAGGTTGGTCTGGCTGATATAATTGATTTGTACCAATAATATCATGAAACGGAGTATGCTGTCACCCCATATTCTCCCGGTAGCAGGCCAGACGGTGGCAATCCGATTGCAGTTTTGGGATCGTATTGTATTGTTATGGTTGCAGATGTAGAACGCTTAAAATTATTGCGTCCATCAAAAAAATATGGTAAAATTTTCGATAATTATATCATTAATACAGATATGCGGACTGCAGGGGAGAGGGTATACCATGCCGGGCAGTAGCGTATGATGTTTTTATTTGGAGAAAAATTATGAAAAGGCGCAGTAAAGCGGTGGCCCCCTTTTCAGGGGCAGGTATGCTTTTTTTCCTGTTTATGTTCCTCGGCGGCACACCGGTTTTTGCCGCTGTTTCATCCGGCTACTCGGAATATATCGTTCCCGGTGATGAGGAAATTGTTCATGCCATCCTGGATGAACTCGGCGACGGCGATCAGACATCACCCAACGCCGACACTCACAGCTATATTGCCGTTACCGTCTGGTCGGACAATACAACCATCTACTATGATCACTGGGAAGACGGGTATGATTTTGACAGAGACGACCCCTCTACGGCGGACGAAACATATACTCTGGCCAACCGGGGAGAGAGTCAAATATTTGAAGGCACCAACATCCCCACCGATCCCCGGGGAACAGCTACTTATTATGACGGCCGAGACCGGATTTTTGTGGCTGGCGGAGCGGTCACAGTCAGCCGCTCGGCCTGGACGGAATCAGCGGGAACCCTGTTGGCTTTAGCCTGGGAGGTCTATCCCATCCGGCCGCAGTTGATTACCTATATTCTTCCGTTTGGGGAAAACCTGGCCGATCCGGCCGGAGACGACTTGCAGGACTTTGAGCGGGTATACGCCTTGGTTCAGGCGACAGCGGACAACACGGTGGTGACCATTGACTTTGACGGTGACGGTACGCCGGATCAGTTGGATCAAAACCGGGACGGGGATATGACCGACCCCGGTGATGACACTACGGTTGAACTGGATCAGGGTGAGGTCTACCGGTTGGACAATGTCAGCAGCACCGCCATCTCTTCTCTGGACAGCGGGACCGTTATAAACGGCAACCAGACCATTCAGGTCCAATATATCGTCGGTGACCAGGGATCCAATTATGAAGTGCGCGGACTTTCGGCTTTTCCCAGGGGGTTCTGGGATGATGAATATTACGCGCCGGTAGATAGTGCCAATGACGCCGAAGGTGACGTGGATATATATCTTTATAATCCCCAGGACGCCCCGCTGGTGTTGAGTTACAGTACAGCTTCCGGATCCGGGTCGTTCACTATTGCCACCAAGACCACCGCTTCCTTTGAGGCCAAAACCGGTAATTACGCACCGCTGGACTCTTCTGTTTATTTTACCGCGCCCGATGAATTCTGGGGCATATCCACCATCGACACTTCTGCCGGAGATGGCAACAGTTTCGGGGCCGGCCGGACGCATGACTGGGCATACAGCCTGGTCCCGGCCTTGTTGCTGGAAAACGAGCATTTCATGGGCTGGGCGCCGGGGTCCGAGCCGGTGGGAACCGGGGCGGCGGCGGACAATTCCGGTATTTTTCTGGCCCCGGTGGAAGACAACACCCAGGTGTTTGTGGATTTTGATAATGACGGCACCGCTGATCAGACTTACAGTTTGAACAGCTTGGAAACACAGTATATTTTCGACCCCAATGACGGCGACATGTCCGAAGCCAACATCTATGCCACCGGCCCCTACGTCGCCGCTTATGGGCAAAACCCGGAACTGGCTCCGGGCGCGGCCCCGGCCATTGATGTCGGCTATACCACCTTGCCCACCAACCAGTTTATGGAGCTGGTGCTGACCGTTGATAAAAACGTGGATCCCGGGGTAGTTCCTTATACCAGCGGTTCTCAGGCCACTTTTATCCTTGAAGTCAACAGCTATGATTTTGCTGTGGACGATATTGCGGTGGTGGATAGCCTGCCAACGGGCTGGCAGTATGTCGATGACAGCACCACCATTACCCTGGCGGACAAAAGCACGATCTCCGGGAATGCCGCGGATCCCGGCATCAATGACGGCGGCGGACCCAACGGGGAGGACGTGCTGACCTGGCCGCACACGCTGTTGAGCAGTATGGCCGCCAACCAGATCATTACCATTGAATTTACCGGCGAAACCACCCAGAGTTTTGCCACGGGTGACTTTTCCCGTAACCAGGTGGAGGCCGCAGGTACGCGTACGGTGGAGGGGGTTACTCAGACTTTTACCACTTCAGACTTTGCGTTTATTTCCTACGGCAATTATTCCGTCGGCAAAACCACCGGCGGTGTTGATCCCTTGAGCCCCGGAGATCAATACACATACACTGTCGAGGTTTCCAATCCCCCGGCCACTGGCTTTCGGGTCACGGAATATTATCTGGAAGCGGGTGACTTTACAGGGACCGTCTATGACTTAGCCCTGGATCAGGACCTGGATGATGATTATTTTGTGATTGTCCGCGGTTCAGACAGTGACGGCGGCGGTACCGGCGCTTCCATCCGTGGCCCGGACGAAAACTATGTGGCCTTGACCGCCGATCCTTTTGGCACCGGTGATCTGGCTACCAGCTCAGGATCAGATGTTATCCGTCTGGAGCGGGGAAACAGTGTGGATGACTGGATCGGCGTCGTTACCGTAGTGGAGTCTCTCCAGAACCAGGCTACAGGCGGTTTTACTCTGCTGGATGTACAGAGGGTCAGCCATACGGCCGGCGATACCGGGGATACAGACACCTCCGATACGGCTTGGTCTGATATCGACCAGGTCATGCTCCTGGGTGGCTTTTACGGCGCCGGGTGTAACACCAGTGAAACCAGTAACAACAATCATGTTACCTGCTTTGCCCGTATCTGGCCATCCGGTACCGATACCATCAACTGGTCTCGAGACGCGGGGGGACGAACCCTGGGGGCGGCTACCAGCACGGTCATGGTATTGGAATGGGGCAGCGAGTGGACTGTACAGCGCGTCAACGTGACCGGCAATAACGGCGGCAACGGCGCCGATGATAACAGCGAATATAACACCGCTGCAATCTCATCGGTCGCTCGGGCCAACACCTGGGTCTGGGGAACCGGACATACGAATGAAGATGGCCTGGGGGACGGCGGTGAAGGCGTCCTGGTAACACTGGGAGACGGCGTCAATCAGAATGCCAATGAAGATTCCGTCGCCGTGGCAACGGAATTCGGCAGTAATATTGATTTTACGGTTTACGCCCTGACTCATGACGAGTTGGCCGTGGACTACCGCTTCAAGGCTGACGGCGATTCCGGCAGTTTAACTGTCGATGTTAGTGTGGATGAGGCGTCTGATAATCGCATGGCTTTGGTGTATAACGGCTGTAATGGCACCGGAACATATTATCCCCGGCCGGTTTTTTCCGCCCGGTATACGACCGACACGACTGTTCGACTGGAGCGGCGTTTTACCGGACAAGATTTTCCGGCCTGGGTGCAGGGGATTCAATTCCCGGGCGATGTTGTGACCTTGACCGACATCGCGGTTTATGACCCCCTGCCTGACGGTGTCAGCTATATTGCCGGTACCGCCAATGTGACCGCGCCATATGGCAATCTGCAGGTACTGGACCAGTTTTCCACGGTGGCCTATGACAATAATGACGGCACCGACAACTGGAGTGGCAACTGGATTGAAGACGATGAAGACGGCGGCGGTGCCGGGCCCGGCAGCGGACGCATCAGCATTGCCAGTGATGAACTGGCCCTGACCAACAGTATCAATTATAATAACGCCAATGACCCCAGCGCCGCCCGCCAGGTAGACCTGTCCGGAGCCGACAGCGCTACATTAAGTTTTGACTATCGCACGGCCGGGAATCTGGAGGGTTCTGATCAGGCAGTGGTGGAAATATCCGATAATGGGGGTACCTCTTATACCGTACTGCAACAGTTCTTTGATACGGTTTCCGGCAGCGCCTCTTATGACATCAGTAGTTACATGTCTGCTGCGACCCGGGTCCGGTTCCGACTGGCCGATTACTATGGTGCCGGGGATGAATATTTTTATGTGGATAATGTGGAGATTCAGGCTACTGTCACCGGAGTGAGTCGGGCCGTGGACAGCCCGCCCAATCTTATTTCCGCCAGTGACGGGTATTTTCTGTATCCGGGGACCAGCCTGACCCTGACCTATGACGTCGTTGTGGACGACCCGCTGGCCACCGGCATTGATGAAATTGTTAACACGGTTTCCGTTACTTCCAGCGAATTTCCCGTACCTTTAAAATCCCGGGCCACCAATATCGTCGTCAATCCCAGTACCCAAAGCGCCAGTGCCGGTGATCGGGTCTGGTTTGATGTTGATGGAGACGGCGTTCAGGATGTCGGAGAGCCCGGCTTTGCCAATGTCGAGTTAACCTTGAAAGATGTTTATGGTACACCGGTAGCAATTACTTCTACCAACAGCAACGGCTATTATCTGTTTACCAATATTGAGCCCGACGACGATTACTATGTGGAAATCACCGGCGGCCTGCCGGCTGGACTGGTTCAAACCATACCGGCGGGTCGTTCCGATGACCGCACCGATCCCTTTGATCTGGACGCCGGGGATATTTATACGGACGCGGATCTGGGCTATACCGGCGCCGCAGGCACCGCCACCATAGGCGACCGCGTCTGGCATGACGTGGATCAGGATGCCCGTCAGGATTCCGGCGAGCCGGGTCTGGCCGGGGTTACTGTGGCATTGTACGAGGATGTCGACGGTGACGGCGTGCTGGAGCCGGGCGGTGATGACGGCGCCGCGATTGAAACCACAACCACCACCTCCGATGGCACTTATCTCTTTGTCAACGTCACGGCCGGTGGCACGGAAGATTATTTTGTCTATGTTGATGACTCCCAGGCGGCCCTGTCCAACTATAACCCTGTTGCCGGCGTTGAACGCTTGGTGGAAAACGTGGGTGCCGGCGATGTGCTGTTGAACAATGATTTCGGCTTTTACACTGACTCCGGTCACACCACCTATACCATTACGGACCGGGTCTGGTATGATGCCGACGAAGACGCGCAGGACGACGGAGAAAGCGGCCTTGCCAACGTGACGGTGGATTTACTGGATGCCAGCCTGAACGTAATAACCGGCGCCGTTACCGATGCCGACGGTTATTTTTCGTTTTCCGGAGTTGAAGGGGGCGGCGCCGATTACACCATCCGGATCACCGACACCGGCGATGTCTTGTCCGATTATTTCGGAACGACTTCGGCAGCTGTCGCCGGCGACCTTGAAATTATCAATCTGACCGGTGATATCGATTATACTGCGGAGCCGGACGAGCCGAATTTCGGGTATTATTCCCAAGGCACTGTCGGTGACACCGTATTTAATGATATCGATGGGGACGGGGTGCAGGCTCTCGATGAGCCGGGAATATCCGGAGTGACAGTAGAATTGTATGAAGATGTGGACGGTGACGGTGTTTACGAACCGGACGGCGATGACGGCGGTTCCATCGCTTCCCTGGTGACCGGCGTCGCCGGGCGTTACCTGTTTTCCGGATTGGATGACGGCACCTATTTTGTGACTATTGATGATACTCAGGCGGCGTTGAACGGCTTTTCATTGACCACCGCCGATGACGAAGCTGCCGAGGCCGGGCATCAGCAGGAAGAAACCCTGACCGGGGGAAACAGCAATTTGAATGCGGATTTCGGCTACCAGGCCGGCACCCAGAGGACCGTGTCCGGAGTGGTCTGGGAAGACGAAGACGAAGACGGATTGAATGACGGCGGCGAGGATATATTTACCGGCGTTACTATAAGCCTGCTGAGAGACGGTATTGTTTCCGACACCACCGAAACGGATGCCAACGGTGCGTATGCCTTTACCGGTCTGTCACCGGGCATCTATGTTGTTCGCATGGTGGATGCCAGCGGTATATTAAACGGCTATGATACTGTTTATGAGGTGAGTGAGGGCAGCGGTGCCGCTTCCTATGATAATGAGGAGACGGTGGATGTGACCGGGAGCGATGCTTCCGGAGTGGACTTCGGTTACAAGGAACCGATTCCCACCCTGGCCTTGATCAGCAGTTTTACGACTCATCTCGTAGACGGCATCGGTGTTATTGAATGGCAGACCGCCGCTGAATTCGGCACCGTGGGCTTTGACCTCTATCGGTACAACGGCTCCACCGACAGATTTGACAAAGTAAATGCGCACCTTTTGTCCGGACTCCAGTTTTCGCCTCAAGGCGGAACTTACAGCTATCCCGACAATGCGGTCGTTCCCGGACGGACCTATACCTATAAATTAGTGGAAACGACAGTGCGGGGTCGCCGGCTCCACTACGGGCCTTTTACGGTGGTTATCGGCGCCGGAGGAGATGCAATCTCCGGGATGGGCCGGTCGAACATACGGCCATTACAAGCTGATACCTTAGGGCGTTCAGAGGCTGGTGTTGCCTGCGGATTTCGGCGGAGCGCCCGTTCCGCCCAGCAGGCCTACCAGGATAGATCCCGGGCTGCCGGAAAACTGCGGGACATATTTCAAGAGCGGAAAAGATTCCGACGCTCCTCGTCGGCCAAACTGGAAATCGTGGATCGGGGTATTTATTATGTCAGTATCTCCGATTTGGCGGAGTTGATGAATCTTTCCGCAGCTGCTTTGCGCCGGCAAATCCGGAACCGGAATGTCGCGTTGACGCACATGGGGGAAGATGCCGCTTATTATCCGGATCCCAGCGGAGACGGCTTTTACTTTTATGGTAACGGCCTGCCTCAGAATATTTATACGAACCGGGATATCTACTGGCTGGGGCGCGGCCGGGGCATTACCATGGACGTTTCATCTGAACAAAGAGAGGTTTCCGGCGCTACCGGTACGGAAACATTTATGCGTACGGTGATCGAAGAAAAGGACATTTACCCGGCGCCAACCCGGTTTTTTGATCCGGACGCGGATTTCTTGGTGTGGGACTATGTTCTCGCCTTTTCTCCCGGGGCCGCCAAGTCTTTTAATATAGATAGCCCCGGTGTTGACCCAGCGGCGGCTGAAGCGACGCTTACCGTATACTTGAAGGGCGCGGGGGATACGGCAGTTAATCCGGACCATCATGTAGAAGTTTACCTTAACAATACTTATGTCGGCGAAGGCTTCTGGGACGGCATCGAGTCTAAAGAGATCCCCTGTCTGTTTTCCCCGTCCCTGTTAAACAACGGCGGTAACACGGTGGAGCTGGTTGCTCCGCTGGATACCGGCGCAGCCTACAGCACATTTTATATTGATTCACTGGAACTGAAATATCCAAGTTTTTACCACGCCAAGAACGGCAGACTGTTGTGCGACGCGGACAATAATGACCAGTTCATTATTTCCGGATTCAGCGATCCCGATATTATGGTGCTGGACATAAGCGATCCAGATCGGCCCCGCATCGTGGCCACGCAGGGGTATGCCGCGGGAGACAATACCTATAACGTCAATATCGCGCCCGATTATCCGGAGGCTGTTTATTTCGCGGCCACTGCCGCTGAAATAGGCCCTGTGGCAAATCAGTATCCGGACAACCCCTCCGAACTTTGCAACATTTCCAACGCCGCTGATTATTTGATCATTACCACTGAGGCACTGGAAAGCGCCGCTGAAGAGCTGGCGGTATACCGGTCCGGACAGGGGCTGAAAACACAGGTGGTTCTGCTGGAAGACATTATGGATGAATTTAATTGTGGTCTCTTTGAACCTTCGGCCATCAAAGATTTTCTGGCCTACGCCTACGATAACTGGCTGGAACCTCCGTTTTATGTTGTTTTGGCCGGGGACGGCTCTTTTGACTATAAAGATAATCAGGGGTTCGGTGATTGTCTGATACCGCCGATAATGACAGCAACGCCGCACGGGCTGTTTGCTCTGGACAGCCGGTTTGGGGATGTCAGACACAACGACGGGCTGCCGGAGTTTGCCGTTGGCCGGATTCCGGTTTTAACGCCGGAGGAACTGGCGCAATATGCGCGCAAGGTTATGGCCTTTGAAGCAGAGGCGGCGTGGAAGCAGGGCGTTGCAATAATAGCGGACCAGCCGGCTTCAGGGGAAACTTTTGCTGCTGACAGTGATACCGTAGCGGAACTCTTTCCGGCAGGATATTACCTGACCAAAATCTATGTACCGGACCATACTGTTGTCGACGCCCGACAGATGATTCTCGATACCATTGCGGCCGGCACCGGCTATGTTAATTATATTGGTCATGCCGGATTTGACCGGTTTTCTAAAAACAATTTGCTGTCTGTTGCGGATGTACCGGGAATGAACAACCGGGGGATGCCGTTTTTGTTAACCGCTTCTACCTGTATTATCGGGCAGTTCAGCCTACCCGGATTCTCCTCTTTAGGGGAAGCACTGACTGTGACGAATGAAGATATCGGCGCGGCAGCGGTCTGGGCATCAGGAGGGCTGTCCTCTCCAGGGCAGGCCATAATTTTGGAGGAAGCCTTTTATCAGGGTGTCTTTCAACGCGGAAAAAATATATTAGGCAAGGCAATTCGGTATTCTAAAGAAAAGGCGTATGAACAGGGAGTCGATACGCATATGCTTTACATGAACAATCTGCTGGGGGATCCGGCGCTGGTGCTGATGCCGGAAAATGCCGTCGCGGGTGATCCGTTTTCCGGCCGTCCAATGTCCTACGAATCATCCGCGGGGCGGCGGTCAGAAAAAATTCGGCTTTGGTTACAGCGGCACCGGTGAAAGCTGTTTTATTGAAAACGATCCGGGGGACAAGATAACCGGGTGGTCCTTTGTCTGGCAGGCTGTTCTGATTGATTGCTATTCAAATTTTTTGGGGTTGTATTTCCCGCTGCTTACGGCGGGTTATCCAACTTGATTGATGGGAAAAACATTATGACCGAGAATCACTCCACCGAAGAGCGTCACCGGAAAACATATGAAAAGCCGGTAATTCGTGACATTGATCTGGTTGCAGACGAAGTTCTGGGGATTGGATGCAAGACCCAGACGGGGGGCTATGCCTTTGGCGGACCAACCTGCCTGATGCCGACGCAATGTTTTCAAAGTGGATCTTAGTGGGAAATGCCGTCGTAAAAAGGCTTTTGGAAGTGGGCCGCGGATGTTACGATATCCTCTTCGATGACCTGGTTGAACGAAGCCGCTTCGCGGCGGATAAATAGTGTATACTCTAATCGTGC
>CAZWCS010000140.1:0-9601 GCA_964632805.1 uncultured Desulfobacterales bacterium | reverse complement strand
GGTCAAGCCCGGAGTGACGACTTTTTACGAAACTGTCAAGGAAAGTACGGATGGAAAATCTCTCTCTCTACCACCGGGCGCACCTGGTGGTGGCAGCCATTCGGCTGATCGAATATCAGACAGGCAAACCGCCCGGAATTGATCAGTTGTGCGAGCCTTTGTCGGCCTCCCCCGAACAAGTGTACATGATTTGCCGGAAACTGGCGGGACAGGGAATCATCGACATGGTGGAGAGGGCTGAGGGCGACAAGCTGTTTATCTCCGATCATCTGAAAATTGAGGACGTACCGGATGAATCGTCCACAAGCGGGATGGAAGAAGAGCTGGCGTTGTTTCAGCAGAAACAGAAAGAACGCGACAAAAAAATTCAGGAGATGAAATCCAAAGAAGAAGAACGAAAAAAAAAGCTGTTTGACGAAATCGAAAAAAAAATCAAAGGTACGCCTTGACCTCTTACCGGCAGTCCTTCCCGATTTTGCGCCCGCCGACCGGAAACGGTTCTTCAACGATAATTCTTGTAATCCACGCCATATTTCTGTGCCTTATAAGAAAACTTGCGCACCGTCGTTTCCAGCATGGCTGCGGCGCTGGTAATATTTCCCCGGGTATTTTTTAGCGCGTCAATAATCATCTCTTGCTCCACTACTGCCACGGCTTCTTCCAGTGTACGAGTCGGCAGGGTCCCGGACTGCTCCCCGGTCTGCAGCGTCGGCGGCAGATGGTAACTGTGAAGAACACCGCCGTCACACATCAAAACCGCCCGCTCAATACAGTTCTCCAGTTCCCGGACATTTCCGGGCCAGTGATAATCCATCATCATATCTATGGCCGGTGTAGACAGCCGTTTGATTTCCCGACTGTTTTCCCGGGCGTACTTTTCCAGAAAATATTCGGCCAGCAGGGAAATGTCCGTTTTTCGTTCCCGCAACGGCGGCAGATAGACGGGGAAAACCGATAACCGGTAATACAGATCCTCCCGGAAATCACCATTTTCCACCGCGATTTCCAGATTTTTGTTGGTAGCGGCCACCACCCGCACATCGCACTTGATGATCCGATATCCGCCGACCCGTTCAAACTCCTTTTCCTGCAATACCCGCAGCAGCTTGGCCTGGGCATCAAGATTCATGGAACCGATCTCGTCCAGAAAAATGGTGCCTTTGTCGGCGACTTCAAATTTTCCCTTGGCCTGCTTAATGGCTCCGGTGAACGCCCCCTTTTCGTGACCGAACAATTCGCTTTCAATCAGGTTCTCCGGAATGGCGGCGCAATTCACTTTAACAAAGGGTCGATCCGAACGCTGGCTGTTGTAGTGGATGGAGTTGGCTACCAGCTCCTTGCCGGTACCGCTTTCCCCGCGCAGTATTACCGTGGCATTGCTGCGGCAGACCCGGGATACCATCTGAAATACTTCCCGCATTTTGTTGCTGTTGCCAATAATATTGGCAAAGCTGTACTTACGTTCCAGCTCGTCCCGCAGGCGCTTGTTTTCATCTTCCAGGCGCTCTTTTTCCGCCCGGATTTTTTCCAGATTAATCACATGCCGGGCAATCATGGTAGCCACCACGGCCAGAATCTTTTTCCCATCCGCCAGAGAATACCGGGGCTCATAGGGTTTATCCACACTGAGGGCGCCGATCACTTTTTTGCCGCCCTTAATAGGCACACAGATAAAGGAGAACTCTTTGCCGCCGGACTTTCCCCGGGAGGCGGTCCGATTGAGGAATCGCGGCTCCTGACTGATTCTGGGAATGGCCACAGAACGCCCGGTTCTGATAACCTCACCGATAATGCCTTCTCCTATCTTATATCTGGCCTTTTTCATGGCCTGCCGGGGGATGCCGTGGGCAATCTCCATGCTGATCTCATCCCGCTGGAGATTTAAAATGGCGATGTTGCCCCGCACCATACCCATCTGCTCGGCCAGTATGCCCATCACATTATACAACGGTTTTTCCAGATCCAGCTGTTCGTTCAGCGCCTTGCTGATTTCGTAAAAAAGGGTGATTTTTTCGATCTCTTTCATGGCTTGTCCTTTCCAGGTCGTCAGTTTTCTATATCCGAAACCCGCTACAACTATAAACGAAATATCTGTGAAAAAAAACTACATTTTTGTAAAAAAATATTTCCTTTCTTCCAAAATCAACCCCAATTTTTCAGGAAATGACAAAAATGTAAATTCTGGCCATGGAATTGCCCCCCTGTGTTTCCTGACAGACAAAAATTCACATCATATCAGGTAAATATAAAAATGGCATGACTGTTGCAAAAAATCAACTGCATGACACTCACCGACAGCAAAAACCAGACTTCTGTTGCGCGTCTGCAGAAAAACCGCCGGCGTCTTCTGACATATCTGCCCGCCAAAGGGAAAATAAACGATCTGCTTTTGCAACAGACGGCGATGCTGGATCACTATTTTATGGAACGTTTTGCGGAAAGCCGGGTCGGTCCGCAAATGAATTTTCACAAAACCCCCTACGCCATGATTGCGCTGGGCGGCTACGGTCGGCAGGAACAGTGCCTTCATTCGGACATTGATTTTCTGCTTCTGTTTCAAAAAGCCGTCCCCCCTGAATCGAAGCCCCTGATCCGGGAAATCATCTATCCCCTATGGGATCTGGGATTCACGGTGGGACACGCCACCCGGTCCATCAAAGAATGTCTGCGTCTGGCGGCCGAGGATCTGGAGGTCCTCACCGCCCTTCTGGATGCACGGTTCTTAAGCGGCATGTCTCCCTTATATACCGAGCTTCGCGAACGGCTGCACCGCTTCCTTACAGGTAGCCGCTCCCGCAGAACAATCGCCGCCCTGCTGGAACGGACGCACGCCCGACACCAAAAATATGGCGATGCCAGCTACCTGCTGGAGCCCAATTTGAAGGAAGGCCAAGGCGGGCTCCGGGACTATCACACCATTCTCTGGATTGCCCGCCTTACGGATAAAATCATTCAGCCCCGCGACCTGGAATATAACGGCACTTTGTCCCATGAAGAATTTCAACAACTGGAAACCGCTCTGGCCTTTATCTGGAAAACCCGGAACCTGCTGCACTTTTTGACGGGGAAAAAATCCGACCAGCTTTTTTTTGCGCATCAGGAAACCATGGCCGATATCCTGGGATATACCGGCAGCCGGGGCCAGATGGCAGTGGAGCGTTTTCTGGGTCAGCTTCACGAACATCTGGATTATATCAAACAAACCTGCCTGGTTTTTCTTGCGGAAACCGGAGCCGCCCGGCGCGCGATCTTCCGACGGGCCGCAGGCGCCGGACAGAGCCGGATAGATGGTCTGAAAATATCCGACAATCTGCTCGGTTTTGCTTCTCCGGAACACATTCTGGCCAGCCCGCACCTGCTGATCAAGCTGTTTGAAGAAAGCGCCCGCCGGCAACTGCCGATCCATTCCGAAGCCCGGCGAACCGTAAAAGAATTTCTGTATCTGGTGGATACCCGCTTCCGGCGGGATCCACAGACCATAGAAACCTTCGAACGCATCTTGACCACCCCCGCCAGAACCTTCAATACTCTTGATGAAATGCGGAAAACCGGTTTGCTGCAACGACTCATTCCCCGTTTGCAACCCATCATCAACCGCATCCAGTATGACGGCTATCACCTTTACCCTATTGACCGGCACTGTTTGAAAACTGTAAAAATCATCAAAGAACTGACCGCCGGCAAAACCACGGAATCATTGCCGGCCCTGCTTCTGCAAGACTTCGGTCCGCACCAAAAAATGCTGCTGTGGGCGGCGCTGCTGCATGACATCGGCAAAGGGGAAACCGGCTCCGATCATTCTCGACAGGGAGCGAAAATCGCCGCCGGCATATTGACAGATTTCGGCTATCAACGCGAATTCGTGGCCACCGTGGCCTTTCTGATCGAAGAACACCTTTTAATGATAAAAACGGCCACCCGGCGCGACCTGGAAGATGAAGAAACCGCTCTGACCTGTGCCCGCCGGATTAAAGACGTCAAACGTTTGAAAATGCTTTATCTGCTGACCATCGCCGACTCTATGGCCACCGGCCCCAAGGCCTGGAATGACTGGAGTGCCGCGCTGCTGCGGGACCTTTTTTTCAAAACTTTGAAGATCCTGGAAAAAGGCGAGCTGGCCTCATACGAAGCGGTGGCCACCCTGGAAAAGAAAAAACAGGCCGTTCTGGACAGTGCCGTCACGCGGGAAGAAGGCCGAGCCCTTCTTGCTCACCTGGAGCTGCTTTCTCCCCGGTATTTGTTGTATACCCCGGCGGCGGTCATCCTGGAGCACCGGCATCTGTATCGACTGCTGCAGAAAAAATCTTTTGTCTGGAATATCCAGCCCGCTGAAAATCTGGAAGCCCGGACCGTTACCATCTGCGCCCCGGACCGGCCCGGCCTGTTTGCAAAAATTGCGGGCGTTTTCGCGCTGAACGGGCTTGACATCCTTCAGGCCGACATCTTCACCTGGAAAAACAACACCGCCCTGGATATTTTTACCGTCCGCCCCCCCGCGGATATTCTCTATGAAAAGGAACGCTGGCAGAAAGCCAAGCGCCATCTTCACCAGGCCATCAAGGGGGATCTGGATCTGGCAGCCTCCTTGACACCGCTGCCGCCTGACAACCCCAGCGGTTGCCATTACGCCATCCGTCCGCACCGAATCACTATCGACAACCAGTCTTCCAGTTTTTTCACGATTATTGAAGTAATCGCCTATGACTTTCCCGGTCTGCTGTTTCACATCACAGACGCCCTGTACCGGCAGGACCTGGACGTGCGCCTTGCCAAAATCGCGACCAAAATCGACCAGGGCGTGGATGTTTTCTATGTCCGTAACGTTTACGGGCAGAAAATCGAAAACACCGAGCAAATAGACAGCATTCGGACCGCTGTTGAAGCCGTAATGCCGGGGGCGGTGAAACCGGAAGACGCATGAAAACCGGCGCGATATCGCCGGCGGTTCAGGAAAGGGGCAATCTTTTGGCCAGGCCGGCCATAATCTGATTGCGATTTTCCAGCTCCAGTGCTGCGGCCAGGCCACCGGCATCCAGATTCACGTTAATGGCCTCTTTGGTCAGACGGAGCCCCAGCGCATCTTTTTCGGCCATGGTGTCGGCAATCTCCCGGGCGGTCGACAGCATTTCCCCGCGGGTTGTCAGACGACTGGCAAAACCGAGGGACATGGCCTCCTGGGCACCCATCCAGTTGCCGGTCAGAAGAAACTCATTGGCCCGCCCGGAACCGATGAGTCGCGGCAGGAAGTAACTGGAAGCCATATCCGCGCCACCCAGGCCGATATTAATGTAAGCCGCGGAAAATCGCGCATCTTCAGCCAGGATCCGCACATCCGCGGCCATGGCCAGAGAAAATCCCATGCCGGCCGCCGCACCGTGAACACAAGCAATGACGGGCTGCGGAGCCGTCCGCAGCAACAAAAGCAGCCGGGCCATACGAACCTGCGCGTCGTAGGCCTGTACCGGTTTCATGGTCAAAACTTCCGGCCCGAACTGTTTAAGATCAAGACCGGCACAAAACCCTTTGGCGCTTCCCCCGTCCATGATGATCACCCGTACGGTTTCGTCATACAGACGCGCCTGCCAGAATTGTTCCAGCTCCGCCACCATCTCGAAATTGACGGCATTGTAAGACGCCGGACGGTTTAAAGTTAAAATTCCGACCGCACCATCTGCCTGATAAATCATTGTTTTCATTTTTCCGCCTTTTTACACAACGCTTGCCACCGAAAAAACATAGAATGGACTGTCTGTCTTTTTCCGAATATAAAGATATTCCTTTCTCCTGTCCATAATATTACCGAATTGCCGCCTTCTCCTGCTATCCCCAAAACAGTCTCATAAATCGTCCGACGCCCATTCAAAAACATTTGCACCGGTATTCCGCGATTTGATAGAAAGAAACGGATAATACCTGTTGACCAGGGAGAAAAACATGAACAATAAAAAAAAGCAAATGAACGTCACTTCTGATCGACAAACCGATCAGCTTTGCAGTTCTTCCGAAGCGGTCGCCAAAAAACTTCAGGGAGAAGGACAAATCCGCCGCAAAACAGACCAAGACGGTACCCGATGGTTCAAGGTTTATTTCGGTGGTGGCGCGCATTACCGGAACTGGCTGGCGCAAGCAGAGGAAATTTTTGGCCCCGAGAATATCCAGATTGAAGAGGTGCAATTTCCGGATTTAAAATGTTTTACCGAAGCCGCAGAAAAAACATACCGCATCTGGGTCAAGGAAAAACAATCTTGATTTGAATTCCGGCAGTCGATCCGGAACCGCTGTTAAGATGAATTCCCAATATTTTTTTCAAAAAACTGCAATAACTCCTTCATGATAAACCGGTGCCCGTTCTTGTTGGGATGTACCGCGTCCTGAAAATACATCCAGTTGTGATCAGCGGCAAGTTCCGTCATTGCTTTACAATGAATAACCGGAATTCCTTCCTTTTCTGCGGCATCATAAAGCACCTGTCGATATTTATGTATCTGATCGGCCCGACGCTCTTTTCCTAAAGCATATTTACATAAGGGTGGCGAAATCAAAAGTAACCGGGCACCCTCTTTTTCACAAAGCGCGTTCAGTTTATAAATATTATCTTTATAGGTCTCTTCAGAAACCCGGGGGACCTTCTGGGCGGAAGAAACATCGGAAGAGGCCGGAATTTTTCTGATGAATTTCTGCATTAGCACATAGAGATGACAATTCAGCAGATATTCATTCACAATAACCTTACAAAATCCGGGAATCCCGTTTTGCATAATTTCATTGTCGCTCAGATGAAAACGTTTGATGGGATCATTAATACCGAAATAAAAGGTCACGTAGTCCGGCTCCAACTTGCGACCATAATACCGGTAATAACTGACGCCTTGAGAAGAAGTGTAACCGGTTACGCCTGCATTAATCACTTCCACTTTCGGAGAGATTTCGGGATCACTGTTTAGCTGTTCTTCCAGTAAAGCATGATAGGTGTCTTTCAATAATACGCCATAGCCGAAGGTGCAGGAATCCCCCAGACACAAAATTCGCAGGGTATGTGGCGGTTTATGCAATGAATATTCCCGGTCATGCAGCCCCATGGAATTCATTTCCAACAAACCGTCTTTATAATAGGGACGCGGATGCCACATAAGAAGGGCATGTTCCCGCATGAAATTACAGCCGCGTTTGTTCTCCACATGACGTGCGATCTCATTGTCCACCTGACGAATATAAAATCGAAATCCCGTATCCATATTTTGGGGAACATCGATCACGCGGAGGATCAATTCAGCAGTCAGCAAAAAAACACAAATACTGCAAAACGGCAGCCATATCCGATAGCTGAACAGATAATTGATTGCTTTTCTCATAGTGCCCGAACAACCGTTTTACTGGTAAGCGGCCGAACCGCCTGCAAAAAAAACCTTTTTTCCTTTTTTCCTATATTGTCATCCCTGCTGCTTAAAATAAACAAGAAAATGAACGGTATAGCACCTTTCTTTTCCGGGGAAAAAAATATCCTCTTTCATTTTAAATAAAAAACGACCAAAACTTGCTCTTTCCGGGAGGTCCTGCTATATCATATTTGTATCGGGCGTATCACCGACTGTAAACTGCGAATCGCTTCCGATCAGACCTGAAATTATTGGGGACGGTGCACATGGATTCGGAATATTAATTACATTTTTGCAACACAGAAACCGTTCAATAGCACAAAAATGTAATTTTTAAACCAATTGTCGTTCACCGCTTTTCTGTCGTATTCCACTGATTATAAAGAATTTTCAACCTTTATAAAAAATGGCATGCATGTTGCTGTACTTGAAAGCAACTGACTCAAATTTGTTTTCAACCAATTATTGACCGCTATGCAGGAGGAAAAAAACCATGCTTTGTCAGACAACGGAAGACGTAAAAAAACTGGTCAAAGAAAAAAATGTCAGCTTTATTCAGTTCTGGTTCACCGATGTTCTGGGGACGCTGAAAAGTTTCGCCATCACCCCGGATGAACTGGAAGAAGGCATTGAAGAAGGAATGGGATTTGACGGATCGTCCATTGAGGGATTTTGCCGGATTCAGGAAAGCGACATGATCGCCAAGCCCGATCCCACCACCTTTCAATTTGTTCCCTGGCGAAGTCAGGATGAAGGCCCGGTGGCCCGGATGTTCTGCGACATCCTCCAGCCGGACGGCAGCCCCTATGAAGGCGACCCCCGCTATGTATTCAAAAGACTGCTGAGCCGGGTAGCGGAACAGGGGTATACCTTTTACCTGGGGCCGGAGCTGGAATATTTCTATTTCGCCGACGACTGCGGCACCAAAATTCTGGACAAGGGCGGCTATTTTGACGCCCGGCCGGTGGACATGGCCGGCGACCTTCGCCGCCAGACCATCTTCGCTCTTCAGTCCATGGGAATCCAGGTGGAATACAGCCACCATGAAGTGGCCCCCAGCCAGCATGAAATTGACCTGCGCTACGCGGAAGGCCTGGCCATGGCCGACATCACCATGACCTATCGCATGATTGTCAAAGAAGTGGCGCGCCAGAACGGCATCTATGCCACCTTTATGCCGAAACCCCTGTTCGGGGAAAACGGCAGCGGTATGCATGTCCATCAGTCGCTGTTCAAAGAAGGCAAAAACGCCTTCTACAGTCCGGATGGACAGTTCAATCTGTCGGAGACCGCCAAGCATTACATCGCCGGGATTCTCAAACACGCCCCGGAGATCATTTCTCTTTCCAATCAGTGGGTCAATTCCTACAAACGGCTGGTGCCGGGGTATGAAGCGCCTGTCTATGTTTCCTGGGCGAACCGGAACCGCTCCGCCATGATCCGGGTTCCCATGTACAAACCGGGGAAAGAAAAGGCCACCCGCATGGAATTCCGGGCCCCGGATCCTTCCTGTAACCCCTATCTGGCCTTTGCCGCCATGCTGGGCGCCGGCATGAAAGGGATCGAAGAAAAATATGAACTTCCGGACCCCATTGAAGAAGATATTTTCGAAATGACCCCGGCCGAACGGGAAGCCAAGGGTATTACCGAGCTGCCCGGCAATCTTTACGCCGCCATTATCGAAACGGAAAAAAGCGAACTGGTGAAAAATATCCTCGGAGAGCACATTTTCAACAAATTCATCGACAACAAAAAGGTGGAGTGGGACAAATTCCGGATTCATGTCAGCCAGTTCGAACTGAATGAATATCTGCCCAAACTGTAATCCACAGGGAGAGGCTGCGGGCATCACCTTTCAAACCGGCGTTTATAAAGGGCCTTTTTCGCCATGGCGGAATTGCGCCCTTTATGTGGCTCGCCGGATGGGAAAAAACGGCGCCGTAAACTTGCAACAACAATAAGGAGAGAAACATGTGCCGGCTATTTGCCATCACCAGCGAGGAACCGTTGTCCCCCATGATTGCCGTGGAGGCACTGGATGTCATGCGGGAAGGCCACGACGGTTCCGGTGTAGGCCTGTTCCTGAGAGACCTGGGCGGACCTTTTGAAAGCATCAAGAATTCTCCGGTGCTGTCGGGGATTTTTAGTGATGAGGGACTGCGGCGTCTGGACCATTACATGATGGACATCGGCTTTCTGACCAAACACAAGATCTCCATCAAGGT
>CAZWCS010000139.1:0-9632 GCA_964632805.1 uncultured Desulfobacterales bacterium | reverse complement strand
CGGCGGGGAACCGGTTCCCATGCTGCTGGCGCCCATCCCGGCCACGCAGAAAGCCCTGAAACGAGCCGGCAAGACCATTGATGACATGGACGTCATCGAGCCCAACGAAGCCTTTACCTCTCCGCTGCTGCAGTTTGCCGACGAGCTGGGGTATGACCGCATGGATGAGCGCATCAATCCCACCGGCGGGGCCGTGGCCCTGGGCCATCCCATTGGCGCTTCCGGGGTGGTCTATTTCCAGGAGATGTGCCATCACCTGAAACGCACCAACGGCCGGGCCGGAGTGCAGATGCTGTGCGGCGGCGGCGGTGTGGGCATCGCCACGGTGGTGGAGCGGGTGTAAGACAATTACGAATTCGGAATTCATGCCGATCCGGAAAAAAATAAAGTTCCGGAGGGGTGAATCGGCCGCCGGGCGGCAGAGGAACCCCTGGTATGGTCATTGCGAGCCCCGCCCCTGGCAGGGCGAAACAATTCCGCCCGCATCTGCTGTGAACTGTCTATATAACTGTCATTGCGAGCCCGCCTCTGGCGGGGCGAAGCAATTCCGCCCGCATCTGCTGTGAACTGTCTATATAACTGTCATTGCGAGCCCCGCCTCTGGCGGGGCGAAGCAATCCCGACCGAATTGTGTAATCATTCAGAACGGCGCCAACATCCTGGTTGTTGCATGTTGTCCCGGGAAGAAGGAGACGGACCATGTCCCTTGAGAAACTCCAAGCCTATGAAACGGAAACCAAAAAATGTTTCCGGTGTTCCCTGTGCAAAATGGTGCCCCTGGCCGTGTACCAGGACGTCCGCTTTTCCAACAACTGTCCCATCAACAATTACTACCAGTTCCATGCCTGGTCCGGATCCGGCCAGCAGTTCATGGCCCTGGCCCTGGCCCAGGGGCGCATCCAGGCGGATGAAACCCTGGCCGATATTGTTTTTTCTTGCCGGAGCTGCGGCTATTGCGATGTGGCCTGCAAGTATATAATGGACGCGGAACGGCATCTGGTGAATATGGCCCTGAAGGAGACCCTGGTGGAAGCGGGCCTGGCCCCTGCGGAATATAAAGAGGCCGCCCTGAACCTGAAGAGCCACGGGTCTCCTTTAGGGACGGGCGGGATTTCCTGGGAAGCGGGCCTGGGCCTCAAGCAGGCCTCCCGGGTCAAAGCCAAAGTCCTTTTGTGGGCCGGCTGCTCCGCCCGCCACGATCCGGAGGCGGCCCGGACAGCGCGCCTTTTGGCCCGCCTCCTGCAAAAAGCGGGTGTGGATTTTGCCGTTTACGGAGACGAGGAATCCTGCTGCGGTCTTCCCGCCTACTGGAGCGGTTTCCGGGAGCAGTTTGTTGAATCCGCCCGCAAGGCCAAGACCCTGATTGAGAAAAGCGGGGCAAAAACCGTGGTGACCGTTTGCGGCGCCTGTCTGGGCACCATGCGGAGCAAGGCGCCGGTCTACGGGATTGACATGGACGCGGAAATTCTTCATGCCACGGAATACCTGGAGCGCCTTATCCGGAAAAAGCGTCTGACGCTGACCACCCCGGTCAACCGCAGCGTGACCTATCACGACCCCTGCTATCTGGGTCGGCAGGCCGAGCCTCCCAATAATTGGCACGGGCAGGAAAAAACCGTTTTCGGCCAGATGGTCTATACAGATCCGCCCAAAACCATGCGCTACGGCACTGAAGGTGTCTTTGATCCGCCCCGGGCGATATTGAAAGCCATCCCGGGCGTTGCCTTTACGGAAATGCACCGGATTCGCGAATACGCTTTCTGCTGCGGCGGCGGGGGCGGGCAGGCAAAAAAATATGACGCCATGGCGCAAAAAGCCGCCGCCTCCCGGATTGCGGAGGCCAAAGACGCAGGTGCGGAAACCCTGGTGACGGCCTGTCCCCATTGTCGCCAGCACCTGGGGAAAGCCGCTCAAGACATGAGCGTTCTGGACATCATCGATTTGACCGCACAGGCCGCGGGTATTGAAGAAAACCAAGGGAGGTAAGCCATGAGCGCGAACGACTTTTTCAACGGTGTCGAATTTGCGGGCGAAGTGGAAACGGACCCGGCGGTTCTATCCCAATACCGCACCGCCAACCCCCTGGTAGAAGACAGCAACCCGCCCCGGTGCGCCGTCCGCCCCAGCGACGTACCCGAACTTCAGGAATTGTTAAAAGAAAACCCACCCGGCCTGGTGCCGGTCTCTTCGGGCGGGCCCCATACCCGGGGCGGCATCGCCTGCCCGCACCCGCACGCGGTGGTGGATCTCTCCTCGTGGAAGAAAATCCCCTGGATTAACCGCCGAAACCGGGTCTGCCTCATTGAACCCGGGGTGACCTACGGTGAGCTGACGGAAGCCCTGGCTCCTCACGGCATGACCATTCCCATGCCCCTGGCGCCCCGGCGCACCAAAAGCGTCCTGGCCGCTGTTGTCGACCGGGAGCCCGCCACCTGGGCCAACAAGCAGTGGGATTACCAGGACCCGGTGGCCAGCACGGAGTTTCTGTTCGGCACGGGCCACAAGTTTCGGAGCGGGGCCGCGGGCGGTCCCGGGTCCCTGGAAGACCAGCGGAAATCCCTGGGCGCCCAGAAAGCCCCTCTGGGGCCGGGGCAGTCGGATTTCCAGCGGACAGTCATGGGTTCTCAGGGTTCGCTGGGAATTATGACCTGGATCAGCATGCGCGCGGAACTGGCCCCTTCCGTGCAGGAGACGTTTCTTGTCGGCGACGACACCCTTGATCGCCTGATCCCGTTTTTTTACGCGGTGCAGCGGCCCTGGCTGGGGGAGCAGGCCTTTATTGTAAACCGCAGTGCTGCGGCTATGCTCATGACCCACCAGAAGCCGGATACCTTTTTAAAAATGAAGGAAAGCCTGCCGGCGTTTGTGGCCCTTCAGAACATTGCGGGGTTTGAACGCCTGCCACAGGAACGGCTTCAATACCAGAAAGACGATATCGCTGATATGGCCCGGGACAACAGTCTGGAGCTGAAGACGGGGCTGGGCGATCTCTCCGCAGCTGACTTTTTGAAAACCGCGACTTCCGTGTGCGGTGACCGGGACTGGCGTCACGGTCTTTTCGGCCATTGTCTTTCCGTGATTTTTCTTTCCACCATGGACCGGGCTCCGACCCATCTGGAATCTTTTTACGAAGCGGCGGGCAAAGCGGGTGTGGATAAAGATCTGCCGGGCGTTTACCTTCAGCCCGTTGTCCAGAACCATGCCTGCCATTTTGAGCTCCTGGTTCCCTTTGACCCGGACAATACCGAAACAATCGCGGCCATGAAATCTTTGGAAACGGATTTATGCGCCCGACTTATAAAAGAAGGGGCTTTTTTCAGCCGGCCCTACGGCGCGGCCGTGAACATGGCCTTTGAGAACAACCCGGGCAACAACAAGCTTATCCGGCTGGCCAAGGAGCTGTTTGATCCTTCCGGGATATTGCATCCGGGAAAATTTAATTTGTAAAAAATCAGGAACCACAGCGCGGAAAGGAAATAACATGCTGCGTCAGGATGAAATAAAAAAACTGGAAGATATTGTGGGCCCGGAGTGGATCCACGCGGACGCCTGCGTGCGGGACGCTTATGCCATCTGGTACAACTCCTCCTCCCTGAATACGGAAGGCGAAGTCTGGGCCCCCCGGCCCGCGGCGGTGGTGATGCCGAAAACCACCGAAGAGGTGGCCGGAATCTACCGTTTCTGCAATGAACACGATTACATGGTTAAAGCCTTTTCCACGGGATGGATTGCCTCTTCCGCGGCCGGAAGCCGCAAGACCATTCTTCTGGATCTCAAGCGCATGGACAGGATCATTGATATCGATGTAAAAAATCAGATCGCGGTCATCGAACCTTATGTGCGGGCCATTGACTTGCAGAGCGAGCTTTGGAAGCACGGTCTGAACGTCCACGTAGTCTCGTCCGGGGCCAATCATTCCACCCTGGCTTCGGCCACTGCGGCCTGGGGATACGGGCTCACGGGTGCCTCCATGGGCTACCAGGCCCGGAATCTCATGGGGGTGGAATGGGTGGACCCTTCAGGCGAAATCATCCGGCTGGGCAGCGCCGCGGACGGGAAAAGATGGTTTTCCGCCGACGGCCCCGGCCCCGGCACCCGGGGGCTGATACGGGGGTTTCACGGAACGTTTGGCGGCTTGGGTACTTTCACCAAATGCAGCGTCAAGCTCTACCGCTGGGACGGCCCGGAAAAAGTCCAGCACTCCGGGAAATCCCCCCGCTATCTTCTGGAAACCCCTCTGCCCAACACCGATTTTTTCGTACTTACCTTTCCCACCCGGCAGGATATCTGCGACGCAGGCTACCAGTTGGGCGAGGCCGAATGCAATTACGCGGATTTCCGGCTTCCGGCCTTTTTCATCGCCCAGGGGCTGACCGACACCAACCTGGATATGAAAAAGGTCTGGAGTTCCGGGGTCGTTCAGAAGTTTGCCAAATACGCCCTCATTGCCTGCGTGCATGGCCACTCCGAACGGGAGTTTACATGGAAGGTCAAGGCCCTGAAGGAAATCGTCAAACAGAATAATGGCCTGCGGATTCCCATGATGGATCCGCCCGTGAACATGCTCCCGGCGTTCAAACCATTAATGGGGCTTTTGGACAATCCCTTGAAGCTGGCCAATAAAATTCCCCTGGCCCAGGAGATTCTGGACCGGATCCCCCTCAGCGAGGAGACCAAAAAGAAACAGCGAAGCAACCTGTTCCAGGTGCTGGTGCGCCACGCCAACAACGTTCAGGGCTGTTTCCGGCCGTCCTCGTGCATGTTTACCTCCGTGGGCAGTTTTGATACCTGGGACCTGGGCTTTGAGCAGAGCGACTTTATTGCCGACGTCAAGCGGGCCGTCATTAAAAAGGGCCATATCCTGGATGATGACGGCGACGTGGGCTGCGGCGGCACCTTCGAGTCCGGCCATATGGGATACCTGGAGGGAATCGGTTTTTATTCCTCCAGCAATGAGGCGTCGATCAGGGCTACGGCAGAGATCGTCCAGAAAGGCATCGAGGGCTCTATTGACAAGGCCCTGGGGATCCCCATTTCCGGATTCGGCGGACCCATGAACGAGTTGTTCGGGCCCCATTGCTCGGACTACCACCTGGTTCTAAAAAAGATCAAGGCGGCCCTGGACCCCCACTCCGCCTGTGACGCCTGGGCCTATACCGGCCCTCCGGAAGATGAGCCGCCGGATGAAGGGGTGAATTTTTCGCTGTATTAGAAGCCACAGCCCGCCGAAGCCGTTCAACGCCTCTCATACCATACAGGGCAGGAAAAGGGAGTTTTATCCTTTTTTATGGCTCTTAATTTTCCTCAGTTATATTATCCATGCAACTGCACAAGCGTCCATAATTCGTCATTGCCGGGCTTGACCCGGCAATCCAGGTCGCTTTTGCAGGGACTGTTCCGGTTCCCCGGATCGAGTCCGGGGCAGGCTTGGCCGGAATGACCGGGAAAGAATTTTTTTGGAATGCTGAAAAGTAGTAAAGGTTATGATGCTGACCCGATTAAACAGTTTAATCGGGTAGTATTATGACCCAATTATGACGCCTGAAGGGGTCGTTGTCGAAAAGAAAAGACAGTTTAGTAGAGAAAGCAGGGCGGCCAGGTCCAGGTCGCCGGAGCGGACATACTGATTGTTGATATGCATCAGGATGGACTTGCGGATGTTATACCCCGCGCCGGTAAAGGCAAAGCGTTGCAGGGCCATGTCGTTGAGGTGATAATCCAATTTTTACTTGACAAGGCGGTAAATATCAAATACAGTAAATTAACATAAATATTAACTTTCTGTATTTTAAAATATGAAGCTGAACCAGCTCCGCCGCATTAAAAAGAACTACTTTGGATATGAGGAACTGGCCCGGGTTCTGGATATCACCCCTGCCTCCGCCCGGGTGGCTGCCAGCCGCTTTGTTCGCCAGGGCCTGCTGGTGCGGATCAAGCGCAACCTGTACATGCTGCGCGAGGTGTGGCAGGCCGCCGGCAGAGAAGAGAAGTTTGTCATTGCCAACCTTGTTCAGGTGCCATCTTATATCTCCCTGACCACGGCCCTGGATTATTACGAGATCACCACCCAGATGCAGCGCGATTATTATGAGTCCGTGGCCACTGTGCGAACCTTGCAGATCCAGGTCGACGACACGGTTTTTCGATATACCCGCATCGCCCCTTCTCTTTATAAGGGATTTAAAAAAGAAAGAGGCTTTTTCATCGCCCCGCCGGAAAAAGCCCTGCTGGACGCCTTTTACCTGATGTCCCTGGGCCGGTACGCCCTTGATCTTGCGGCCCTGGACACGACGCGGCTGGATATGACCAGGCTCGAGGCGGCCAGCCGGGATTTTCCCGCAAAAACCAGAAAACTGATGAGGACCCATGGATACCCTGGCGCGACATGAAGTGTTGGAGATGGAGGTGCTGGACCGCCTGCACCGGTCCGGTTTCCTGGATCCGCTGGTCTTTGGCGGCGGCACCATGCTGCGGCTCTGTCATGAACTGCCCCGATATTCGGCGGATTTGGACTTCTGGTTTGTCCGGCCGGTGCAGGAAACCGGGTATGCCCGCCAAATCGAAAACCTGCTCCAAGCAGAGTATGAAATCACCGACGCCCAGCTCAAACATTATTCCCTTGTCATTGAGCTGCGCTCTGCCCGCTACCCCCGCCGCCTGAAAATCGAAATCCGCCGGGAAGCACGCTCCTGGGACTGTCAGCAGAAAATCGCCTTTTCCCGCTTTGACACCCGGCAGGTGGTGGTCCGGGCCCATACCCTGGAGCAGACCATGCAGAACAAGGTGGCCGCGCTGATGGATCGCGCCGAAATCCGGGACGGGGTTGATATCGAATTTCTGCTGCGCCGGGGCATCGCGCTGCCGCCGCTTCAAGAGGACCAGCGCAAAAAATTGCAGACCCGCCTGGAGCGGTTTCGGCAGAATGATTTCAAGGTCAAACTCGGCTCCATCCTGGAAGGGGAGCTGCGCGCCTATTACGCGGCCAATGGTTTTGCCTTTTTAACAGAAAAAGTAAACGCCGCCCTGGGAAAATAGGAGATGTTCTTAATATTTTTGGATTTGGGACAGGCAGAGATTTGCCTACAGCAGTTCCGCCAGGCGGGGCAGGGCGGCGGCCACCGGCATGATGGTCAGGCCGTCATGATACTCGGTGCGGTCGCCGCCATAGAGAAAATAGCAGGTAGCCTGGGGATAATCCGCGGCAAAAGCTTGTAAGCCGGTCAGATCCCGGGAGGTCCAGCGCCGGCCGCGCTTGACTTCAAAGGCCAGCAGCCCGCCGGGGCCATACAGGACAAAATCGACTTCCCTGCCGTTGCTGGTCCGCCAGTAGAAGATCTCATAGCCGCGCTCCAGGTAGTGGTTGATGGCGCGCAGTTCCTGGAAAACAAGGGTCTCCAGGCTGATGCCGTCGATTTCCGCGGGGGTGTCCAGCGGCCCCTGGGGACGGATGGCCCGGTAGACCCCGGCGTCAAAAAAATAGAACTTGGGGTGGGCCACCAGGCGGCGGCGGGCCCTTTTGGTGAACACCGGCACCCGGACGGCCAGCAGCAGGTCCTCCAGGATGGCGAAATAACTTTCCGCCAGCTTGCGATTCAGGCCGGCCTCCCGGGCCACTTCCGAGATATTCAGGACGCTTCCCTGGGAGAAGCTGGCGGTTTCCAGAAAGCGGGAGAAATTGCCCAGGTTCCGGGTCAGGCCCTCCTGCTGCACTTCTTCCCGGAGGTAGGTGGTCACATACGCGGAAAGAAATTTATCGGGCATCTCCGCGGTCTGGGCCAGGGGCAGATGACCGGATTGCAGGGATCGTTCCAGGGCAAAATCCGCGCCCAGTTCCGCGGCGGTCAAAGGAAACATATGCCAGGTCAGGGCCCGGCCGGCCAACAGGTTTACCCCCCTTTGGCGCAGACGCCGGGCGCTGGAGCCGGTCATGATAAACCGGTATCCGCGGGCTTCAATCAGGCGGTGGACCTCGTTCAGCAGGGCGGGGATTTTCTGGATTTCGTCCAGCACCACCCAGTCACGCCACCCCGGAGGGATGAGATTCTCCAGCCGTCCCGGCCGGGCCGTCAAATCCAGGTACAGATCCGAATCCAGCAGGTCCAGGTACAGGGCAGCGGGGCAATGGGTTTGGAGCCAGGTGGTTTTGCCTGTGCCCCGCGGTCCGAATAAAAAAAAGCTCATTTTCTGCCGCAAGGGAGACTGTTGTAGTCTGGAATACATAACTCCATTTTACATATATTTTTGGAGTTGTCAACTACATTTTCCAAGGATGTTCTTGTATGGATCATATCCTTAATACACCCCCTTGCTCACCTGCCCATTTCCATCCCCCTCATCCCCCATCCCGACAAAAATCACCCCATCGTTCCCTCTGCTAAACCAATAAGCAGTTTTTACGGAATAAACTGGGAAGTGGATTTTGCAAGTGCCGCGGCAAATTCCACCGGGAAATGGGCCTTTAAAAAGGGAAAAAACCCCGGCACTGTCTCCTCTGGCCAGAAGTTGGGCGGTGGTTTTATCCGCAAAAGATCCGGCACGGCCCGCCCCTTTCTCTTTATGCGGGTCAGCGTCTCCACGATCAAAGCCCGGTTGCGCAACGCAAAAAAATCGCGCCAGATCAACTGGCTGTCGGAGTCGTATAGATTCATATCAAGGCACGGTATCGGTCGGGAGTTGGCGTTAAAAAAACGCTCGAACAACAACCCGTGGGCAACCGGATCGACATGGGTAAGGCCCAGGCAGAAACAGACCAGGCTGCCATAGGCCGCGCCCACCACAGGAGGGACGTAAATACCGTTTTCAGCAGCGTGGTCGATGGAGTCCGCCAGAATCAGAAAAAACGTATCTGCCTCCTGGCCGGTGATAACCGCCAGCTCATGGTCCAGGCGGTCCTGGTAGACGGATGGATCGCTTTCCGGTTGATGGGTGAGAATTAGCGGCCATCTATCGGCCAGACCAGCCTGTACCTTTTCCGTCAACAGATCTGTTTCTGTTTTTCCGGGCGGTGTCGGCAAGGCAGGCCAGCCCAAGGTGGTAACAAATAAATGAAACAACGGGTTTGCAATTCGGTTCATGGCATCTCTTGATTATTATTGATGGGTTTCAGGCCGAAAGAGCGGGCAGGCCGATTCCCGCGCCAATCAAGGTATACGCGCTCGCACACACGTCATTCGCTTCTCTTTGCCCGCTTCCCCGTTACCATATCTTTGCAGAAATATTACCCTTCTTCGTTCCATCTCACGGTACGATCAGGCAATTAAAAGAAAAACAACTGCCCAGGCGCTTACACCCGCCCACCAACCCCTCATTCCGAGGACCGCTTTTTCGCCAACACGTCATTCCGAGGAGCGAAGCGACGAATGAATCTTGAACATTAAAACGACCCCATACCGGTGAACGCCCGCACGCCAACACGTCATTCCGAGCGACCGCAGGGAGCGTGGGAATCTTGAACATTTTAAAGCACCCCCTTGCTCACCTGCCCATTTCCATACCTCTCAATCCCCTAACCCGACAAAATCACACCCATCGTTCTATCAGATGAAACGATAGAGCGGATTTCCCCCAAAATCCATCTCGGGTCTGCGACAAAAATATGGATGGATTTGACAAAGGGTTTTTTTTGTCCTATT
>CAZWCS010000138.1:0-9872 GCA_964632805.1 uncultured Desulfobacterales bacterium | reverse complement strand
GGGATAGGCTGACGCGGAAGCGAGTACAACCGAGGAACCGGATGCGGGAAAACCGTACGTCCGGGACGGTGTGGGGGGTGCCGGGTAACCGGCATTCCTACCACGACTGGCCGTTTAAGACAACTTTTAACATAGAATTATTACAGCAAGAGGATATTATGGCGAAGGATCCTTTCAATCGCAAAAATGTAATAAAAGCAGCAGTTGCTATTATAGGTATAGTAGGTTTTCTGATTTTTGTAAGAATGTTCATTATTTTTACAAGTCCCATATCTTCATCCTATGGCGGAAGGGAGATTGATCTTCCAATTGAAAATTATCGCGCCAGTGCAAATGGAGGACCATCTTTAAATTTTTTTGGCGGGATTAGGGAAAGTATGCATCTGACAGTTTTTGAAGGGCATAGGACTGTGTGGCAATTTTCAGCGGAGATGTATCCAAAAAGTATGAGCTGGAGAGGCAGCGCAATTTACTTTCATGATAAAGATTGTTCAGTTTCTTTTACTCAAGGACTACTAGATTTTATGGATATATTAGTAGTGACGCCAGACATAGAGTGTGTGGGTCAGATTAATGAATATAAGGGGAGGAGTGAAATATCCAGCAAGTCGCAAAACAGCAGATATGAGGCATTTGCCATGAGTGATACGGACAGAATGGAATTAGTTGTAAAAGGTCCAAATCAGAAAATTATCTGGCAGTGTAAAATGTCAAACTGTACTTCTGTGATAAATTGGAAGGATTGTATTGTTGAATGGAACGACAGCGGGATAGTTATTTTTAATTATGAACCCGGGGAAAAGTCATACATAAAGCGTTTTTACATTCAGACCCCACAATTATTAGACCTTGAACAAAATGAATCCTTTGTTTTTTAGTACTTCCGTTTTTATTTTGTCCAATATGAAAGAGCGTAGAATATCTGAGTGCAGCCTATATATTTGACGGACTATGTCTTTCAACCAATTGCCCCAACAATGCCTTTCACCCGATAAACGGGTGAAGGCTCCATTCTGCATTAAAAAGATGAATGATAAATCTAATATAATAAAATTTCCTCGTGATCGAATAAGGGCAAATACCTCGGATAAAGACGATAATTATCATGATTTTGAGGCTGGGGTGGATTGTCAACAATTCCTTGATAATGAGGATTATCCCGGCTTAGTCCGATATTGTCAAATAAGGGCCGAGAAACATCCTGAGGATCTTTATGCGCAATATTATTTAGGTGATGCTTATGTTCGAAATGGTGAATATAAAAAAGCCATTGAATTTATGGCAGAGCATCACAGAAAACACCCTTGGAATACCGACTACCAATATGTGATTCTGGATTCTCTTTTCGCCTTAGGCAAAACTGAAAATGATTTTCATTGGATCGAGAAGCCTAAAATTTTACGGATGTCCGCCGATATTATTGATACCTGCTATGAATTTTTGAAACGCAAGCGAAAGCCACGATCTATAATGGAATTATATACTCGATTCGTTACAGAGGGATATCTGCTGTTTTCAGAAAAAGACCTTCTTAAGGCACTATTAAATGACGAAAGATTTAAAATTGATAATCCTGAGAGCGAATTTTGGGCAGAAGTCAGCGTGATTCGGAAAAAGAGAAAATAGTCCTTATTTCCCATTAACGCAGGAGCGCAGAACATGGCGCTTCAGTTGCCAGGGCCGTCGGTCTTTTGACCAATTGAGGGGAATTGAATCTCAAACAAATATAATCAAGCCAGTGGAAGCCCTGGCTCCCATTGGCGGCCGCTGTTAGCGCGCCTGCGGGGTACAAGGGGGGGGAAAGGGGCCGAAAGGCCTTGCTGCTCTATCCGGTCCTTGACATCCTGATCGCATGATGTATGATCAGGGTGTATACATTAAGTGAGGGACGAAAAATGATAAGGACGCAAATATATTTAACAGAGCGACAACGTAACGAATTGGCTACTATCGCTAAATTATATGGAAAAAAACAGAGCGAACTCATTAGGGAGGCCATCGACAACCTGATCCAACAAGCCGGTCAAAGCCATAGAGATATGGTGCTACGTGAGTCTGCCGGAATTTGGAAGAATCGAACGGATCTTCCTGATTTTCAATCAATTCGTTCCGAATGGGACCGGGGATAATAATGGTGAAGCCGATTCTATTAGACACCGATATTCTTGTTGATTTTTTCCGGGGATTCGACAAAGCGGTTGCTTTCATTAATAAATATAATGATCGAATTATTTTGTCATCAATTGTGGTTGCAGAGTTGTATGCCGGTGTCAAAGGAGATGCGGAACAAAATGCTTTGCAGAACTTTATATCCCTATTCCGTGTTGTCCCGATAGATGCCGCTATCGGGAAAGCCGGGGGGCTTTATAGACGAGATTATGGCAAATCACATGGCGTTGGACTTGCAGATGCCATATTGGCCGCAACCGCTGAATCCGAAAATGCAGAACTAAAGACACTCAATACCAAACACTATCCTATGTTGAAAAATCTCAACCCTGCCTATAAAAAGTAAAGGGTCACCCAGGTGACAGCCAGGGCCGGCGAGACGTTTTGGCAATTCGAGGGGCATTGAACATTAACTGCATGAGAAAGGATACACCATGTCTGGTCGATACAAACCGATGGCCTTGTTTGCCGTTTCTTTATTGCTTTTTTGTTCCCCGGCTTTTGCGAACGAGCAGGCGAACGAAAGGGTTCTTGTACAGGATAATTCTGTCTTTGCGTTGAATCTTTATCAGAACCTGGGCGCATCGGAAGGCAACATATTCTTTTCGCCTTACAGCATTTCAACTGCCCTTGCGATGACATACGGCGGAGCCCGCGGCAACACCGAGAAGGAGATGGAGAAGACAATGCACTTTACCCTTCCACAGGGCAAACTGCACGCGGCTTTTTCAGACCTTCAAGAAAAGCTGAAGAGGGTACAGGAAAGCGGTCAAGTCCAGCTTCTGGTCGCGAACTCCCTGTGGCCGCATGCGGAATATACCTTCAGAGAGGCGTTTCTGGACCTGGTGAGGAAGAATTACGATACGGAAATCACCGCCGTTGACTACGGAAAACAAACAGAAACAGCCCGAAAGACAATCAATCGCTGGGTTGAAGACAACACCCGGGAAAAGATCACGGATCTCATCAAACCGGGGGTTCTTGATGCGTTGACGCGACTGGTCCTGGTTAATGCGATCTATTTCAAAGGCGATTGGGCAAGCCAATTCAACAGGAAGAACACCCGGGATATGTTGTTCAAGCTCTCACCGGACAACACGGCCAAAGTTCCCATGATGTATCAGAAGGGACGATTCGGCTATTGGGCCGACGAAGAGGTGCAGGTACTGGAGGTTCCCTATGCAGGTGAACTGTTATCCATGATCGTTTTTTTGCCGACGAAAGTCGACGGGCTTTCCCGAATTGAAAAGAAACTGGATGTTGAGCGTTTGCGACACTGGACGGGCCGTTTGCGTGAGCAAGAAGTAGACATATGGCTTCCGAAGTTCAAGCTGACATGCGATTTCAGGCTGGACAGGGTTCTCCGGGCGCTGGGCATGGTCGACGCATTTACAAATAATGCGGATTTTTCCGGTATGGACGGGACGGAATCGCTGTACATTTCAGCAGTTCTGCACAAGGCCTTTGTCGACGTCAATGAGGAAGGAACCGAAGCCGCCGCTGCTACCGCCGTGGCCATGCAATTGACCTGTGCTCCCATGGAATCCCGGCAATTTCGGGCCGATCACCCCTTCGTGTTCCTGATTCGGGAAAACCGGACGGACAGCATACTGTTTATCGGACGGATGGCCGATCCGACAAAAACCGGGAACTGAGATATACGGACCATTGAATTTGGCCCGAACCGGAGCCGGGGTGCCGCTTTGCTTCGGCAGATCAGCGTGTCGAGGGTTGCAGAAGACGAACGGGAAAACCGGCCTTTGGTAAAAGTTATGATACGTCCAATGATCGCTGTTTTGGGGATCCCCCCGCTGGTTGTTTTGGGGGGGCTGGTATACAGCACAGCCTTTATCCGCAGCAGTCATTATGGTTCTTATTTTTTGTTCTGCATTGTTTACGGTTTTTGCTGTTACCTTATATTCCGGCTGAGCAGATGCATAAAATCGTCCGCCATGTTGTGGGTTCCGCTTCTGGTTATTGCCTGGACAGGTCCTTTTGTTCTGGGTCATTATTATGGATATACCAACACCAAATATATTGTGTGGCGAATGGTTCAAAATGATATTGCGGGAAAATTTGATTCCGGCTGGAAAAATCTGGATCGTAACAGAGTATTTGACCTTTATGTAAAATCGGTTACGGGCCATTCCTGGGGCGGATTTCCGGCATACTTGAGTCTAATGGCGCACGAAGGCTGGAGTGGCTATGAGCGTTCCGCCGGCATTGGGGCGATTTACATTGAACGAGAAGGGATATGGGTCTGGATCGCATGGGTGATGCATCTGGTGTTTCTGTTGGTGGCCACGGCAGTGGCCATGGGCGCAACCATTACCGAGGCGGATGTAAAGAAAGATGAGGCGCGGCTGAGAAAGAGGTATGAAAGGTTGCCGGCGGCTGTCCAACCTCCTCCAAAACCCCGACTGCAGGAGAAAAAAACATCCCCCGAAGACCCGATTCGGACGGGTGGCGCCGTCCGTACTGATGTGAAGCCGGAAGACGAGCAGGAACAGAACGGCTGGTGGGTGATAAACGTATTTTTCCGGGAACGCCGGGCGACTTTCCGGGCCTATTCCCCGGACACAAAGCCGACAGGTCGGGCCTTTTTCGAAGATATCCATCATGCTCTTTACCGCCTGGAAAGGGAAGGACCGCTTGAAGCGCTGGCGGTGCTCGGCACTGTTGAAGGGGGGCTGACCGCCAACGAGGCAATAGATAAACTTATGGAAGACAAAAAGAAGATTCAATATGTGCTGGGTCTGGATTACAGCCTTTTTGAAAACGATGAGCGATTTTTCCCGATATTTTTTTCGGGAGATGGTGATGACCCAAAACGCGCCTAAGGAAAACGAATGAGCCGGGGCAGTAAAGGAGAAGATCATGGAAAATAAGCCGGATATGTATCGCTGTCAGACCGTCAACTGTGGTTATATCTACAATTCCGAGAAGGGCGACCGCAAAGGCAAGATTTCCAAGGGAACCCGTTTTGAAGATTTGCCGGATGAGTGGCGCTGTCCGGTGTGCGGAGCCAGCAAAAAAGCCTTTCAGTCCATGCTGTAGGTCTCCCGCTTTTTTTCCAAGAAGAACGCTTTGCTGGGAATTCCGATGGCGGATTGTATCTTTTTTATCCACCGGTTTTTTTAAAATTTTTTACGAATGGCAAAATTATATTGCAAAAGCAGAAAAATTTTTGCATGATTAACAGAATGGGAAAGATTTCGGCAAATGAAAGCGCCGTATTTTGATATGGCAGGCGGTGAGGTTGAGGGGAAAGGCTTTGGCGGGAGCAAGAAAATTCTGGCTGATTGTTCTGGTGGTTCTGTTGACCCTGTGGTGTGGGGCGCCTTCCCGGGGGCAGGCCAAGCCGGTCATTCTGGATGAGACGCTGCAATCCAAGTCCTTCGGCAAAGAGGTCTTTTTTCTGGAGGATCGCAGCCGGAAGCTGACAATTACCGATGTTACCCAACCCGATATCCCCTGGGAAGCCTCGGACATTCAGGCGCTGAACCTTGGTCTCACTTCCTCCGCTTACTGGTTCCGGTTTACCGTCAACAATGTTCTGGACCAGGAGAAGCAGTGGTACCTGGAGATTCTGTTTCCCCATATCGATTCGATTGATCTTTATATTCCGCAGGACGGCGGCTTTTTCCGAAAAATCAAGTCCGGTACACGGTATCCCTTTTCCAGCCGCGATATTCCGGACCGCAGTTTTGTTTTTTCCATGTCCCAACCCCCGGGTCAGGCGACTTATTATGTTCGTCTGGCCGGCGATTATCCGTTAATTTTTGACCCGGTCATGCGGTCTCACCAGGCCTACCTGAAAAAACTCAATACCGTTTATCCGATTTTCTGGCTCTACTACGGGGCGCTTTTTATTATGATCGTATATAATCTGATTCTTTACGGTCTGGTCCGATCCCTCAATATTTTGTATCTGGTCCTGTTTATTACGGTGTTTATGCTGCTGGAAGCGGCGGTGGACGGATTTGCGTTCCAGTACCTGTGGCCCAATGCAACCCGATGGTCCGGTGTGGCGCCTCTTATCCTTCTGTCCCTGATGATGACGACCATCGTGATTTTCATCCGGGATTTCATTAATTTGCCGGAATTGCTGGAAAGCATTTATGATAAAATTTGGATCTACACAGTGATTGCTCCCAATCTGGTGTGGGCGATGCTCTGTCTTCTCCTCGGGAAAAGTCAACTGGTGATTTATATTACGGCGGCATTGACTGGTTATTCCACCATGGCAGTGGTTGCCGTAGGAACCGCCTGCATTGTAAAAGGCAAGATTACCCGGGCCGTTCGTTTTACCTGGATCAGCTTTTCTCCTCTGTGCCTGGCGGCGATTATTGCTATCATGACCGGAGCCTGCATGATTCCGGTCTGTTTTTTTACTCCCTGGCTGATCCATACCGGCGGCACCATTTTTATCGCGCTGCTTTCGGTGGGGCTTGCAGACAAGATGACCGCCTTAAAGGATGAACTGATTGCCACCAACGCCAATATTTCGTTGATGCTGGAAAGTATTTCGCAGCAGTCCGGCGCAGATATCCGGTCTATTGACGAGTGCCGGGAGGATGAGATCGGGGGTATCTTGCAGTCGCGTTTTCACGGGTTTATGGATAAATTCAAGGATCTGGTAACGGATGTCCGGGGAAATGCCACGGCCCTCAATGATTCTTCCAAGGGCCTGTTCGGCCTGTCGGAGAAAATGACCGCCGAGACCGGAGAGATGGCCACCCACGCCAATTCCGTGGCCACCGCTTCCGAGCAGATGAGTGCCAAAATGACCGCTATCGCGAGCACCATGGAACAGACCGACCAGAATGTCAACCTCATCGCTTCTTCTACGGAAGAGATGACCACTACGGTCCACGAGATTACCACCAATACCGAAATGGCCCGGAAGACCACCGCTGAAGCGGTTTCTCAGTCGGAGCGGGTGTCGGAACGGGTGGACGCCCTTGGCCGGGCGGCGGAACAGATCGGTTCGGTAACCGAAACCATTACGGAGATTTCCCAGAAGACCAACCTGCTGGCCTTGAACGCCACCATTGAGGCGGCCCGGGCCGGGGAGTCCGGACGGGGATTTGCGGTGGTGGCCGGCGAGATCAAGGAGCTGGCCCGGCAGACGGCCGATGCTACGCAGGAGATCAATCAACAGATTGAGGAAAACCGGGCGATTACCACCGAAGCCGTGGGAGAGATCCGGCAGATTATGGAAATTATCAGCCGGGTGAATGAAATTGTCTCCACCATCGCCTCTTCCATTGAAGAACAGTCCACTTCTACCCGGGAGATTGCCAATAATGTTTCCCAGATTTCCCAGGGGGTCACCGAGACCAACCGCAGTGTGGCCGAAAGTTCCGAGGTGGCCAATACGGTCTCCCGGGATGTGAGTGCTTTAAGCGGCGCTTCCCGGCATATGAACGACAACAGCCTCCAAATCAAAGAAAGCGCCGCCGAACTGTCCCGTATCGCCGAACATCTGACAACGCTGATAGAAAAATTCCGGGTGTGATCCTGAAGTTTTCAGGCAACAGCGCGTCGGTTTTTGCACTCCGTCAGTCGTAAAACTTTCGTAAAATATCGTGTTCCGCTTTGCCTGCTGGCACAGGGGGGTAGATGAGGTTTTGAAATGGCTTCTACGGTTTCAGCCCCCGAACCCCGGATCGGGCAGGGATACGATGGCGTCATTGGTTTGCGCAATGGAATCGAGCTTGCCGTTTGTAATCGGCAGAAGGACATTGATATAGTATTCCGCGGTGGTCAGTACCCCGTCATAGAAAGCGACGTCCTTATTTTTGGCCGCTTTTTCCTGTCGTACGGATTTTTCCAGACTGCCGCAGTCTTTTTCCAGCTTTGGCACCGCCAAATTTGCACGCCAGAGGTGCATCCACGCCATAATGATGTCGCCTATCACTTCCAGCAAAGGATGGGCATAGGCAAACGCGGTCAGCACTTCGCCGGACATGGCCGTTTTCCCCAGATGCGTGGCCACTTCCGCCAGGCGATCCAATGATTTGTCCAGTCTGCCGGCCATCTCCCGGAGGGCGTCCTGTTTCTCAGCTTTTTTAACCGTAGTTTGCATCTCGGCAAGCAGTGCCATAAATAAACGGCCGTTTTTCATAGCCAGCTTGCGTCCCAAAAGATCCATGGCCTGGATTCCGTTGGTGCCTTCATAAATCTGGGCGATTTTCACTTCCCGCATCAACTGTTCCACCGGATATTCCCGGGTATATCCGTATCCGCCATAACACTGCACGGCCATGGTGGCGATGTCCATGCCCCGGTCCGTACAATAGGCTTTTGCAATGGGCGTCATGATTTCAATCAGCCCGTTGCAGCGCTCCCGGGTGTCTCCATCATCGGTGATTTTCAGGATATCGAAACATTTGCCAATGTAGTAAAGAAAACTTCGCATGCCGTCCACATGGGCTTTCATGTACATGAGCATGCGGCGCACATCCGGGTGATTGATAATGGCCACCGAGGGTGCGTTTTCATTCAGCATCTGGAGCAGATGCCGCCCCTGAATTCTTTCCCGGGCGTAATTCAGGGCGTACAGATAGGCCGTACTGGCCACGGCAAAGCCCTGCACGCCGACTCCCAGGCGGGCCGCATTCATCATTTTAAACATAGCGCGCAACCCTTTGTTCTCCTCCCCGAGGAGCAGCCCGCGGCATTTGCCCTTGCCCCCAAGGGTCACGCTGCAGGTGGCGCTGCCATGCAGTCCCATTTTGTGTTCGATTCCGGTAATGACAACATCGTTGGGTTCCCCCAGGCTGCCGTCGTCATTGACCCAGATTTTGGGCACGATAAACAGCGAAATCCCTTTGGAGCCTGCCGGTGCTCCCTCAATACGGGCCAGCACCGGATGAATGATGTTTTCGGTCAGATTCTGGTCGCCGCCGGTGATGAAAATTTTATTCCCGGAGATCGAGTAGGTACCGTCATCATTTTTCACAGCCGTTGTGGTTAAAGCGCCGACATCGGTCCCGGCCTGAGGCTCCGTCAGCATCATGGAACCGCCCCATTGGCCGGCATACATTTTTTCAAGAAAGAGCGCCTTCTGTTTTTCCGTTCCGAATTCGGCGATAAGCTCGCCGGCGCCATGGCAGAATCCGGCATAGAACATGAAGGCCGTGTTGGCGCCGGTAAACATTTCTCCCACGGCAGATCCCAGCATCTGGGGCAGGCCCTGGCCGCCGAGCTCCGGCTCTTCCGTCATGGCGATCCATTCCCCTTCCCGCATCAGTTTGAACAGGTGATGGTAACATTCCGGCACCTTGACTTCGCCGTTTTCGAAGCGACACCCTTCTTCATCCCCTTCCCGGTTGGCCGGTAAAAGCTCCTTGATCGCGAAGTTGCGCGCTTCGTTGAGAATCAGGTCAATGGTTTTTTTGTTGAATTCGGAAAATTTTTCATGGGCGGTAATTTCCCCAATGTTCAACTGTTCATGCAAAACAAAATCCATATCCCGACGATCAGAAAGTACTTGCGCCATTTTGTTCTCCTTTTTTGACCCGTTTGGGAACTGTACGATCCTTTTACCTGTATTATTCAGTTTTATTCTTTATCAGAAACGGATGTATTTCGGTGGCCCGGCAGAACCATTTGTGTCGTGAAAAATTTCTCCTGTCCAATTTTGATGGTTTCGTAAAAAGTCGTCACTCCGGGCTTGACCCGGAGTCTATGCATAA
>CAZWCS010000137.1:7822-9960 GCA_964632805.1 uncultured Desulfobacterales bacterium | reverse complement strand
AGCCTTCGAAAGCCTTGTCCATAAGGCCGCCGAAAATTGGCCGAGAATTGCTGCCCAGTTTGTGTCGTCCTTGCAGGCGGGGTTTTCTTCTGGTAGGCTATCATCTTTTTGGACAAAACGGCGTTGACAAAATGAAAAGCGTTTCCAATCACGACCTGGATTTTGACCGGGCGCATATCTGGCATCCTTATACTTCCATGCGTCAGCCCCTGCCGGTCTATCCGGTGCGGGCCGCCCGGGGGTGCCGCTTGATACTGGAAGACGGCCGGGAACTGGTGGACGGAATGGCTTCCTGGTGGACCGCCATTCACGGGTACAATCATTCCGATCTGAACCGGGCCGCCGAGGGGCAATTGGAACAAATGGCGCATGTCATGTTCGGCGGCCTGACCCATGCCCCGGCGGTTTCGCTTTCCCGGCGGCTGGTGGCCCTGTCGCCGGAAGGCCTGGAACGGGTATTTCTGTGCGATTCCGGTTCGGTCTCCGTGGAGGCGGCCATCAAAATGGCCATACAATACTGGTTTGCCGCGGGTCGGCCGGAAAAATCCCGGCTGGTAACCATTCGTTCCGGCTATCACGGGGACACTTTCGGGGCCATGGCGGTCTGCGATCCGGTCAACGGCATGCACCATATGTTTGCGAATATTCTGCCGGCGCATTTTTTTGTGGACCGGCCCCGCACCCGGTTTGAAGAAACCTGGCAGGATACCGATATTCAGGAGCTGGGAGCGGTTCTGGCCGCTCACCACCGGGAAATCGCGGCCCTGATTCTGGAGCCGGTGGTGCAGGGCGCCGGGGGCATGTGGTTTTACCATGCCGAGTATCTGCGGCAGGCCCGCCGGTTGTGCGATGAATACGGGGTGCTGCTTATCTGTGATGAAATCGCCACCGGTTTCGGCCGCACCGGCCGTCTGTTCGCCTGCGAACATGCCGATATTACGCCGGATATCATGTGCCTGGGCAAGGCCCTCACCGGCGGGTACATGACCCTGGCCGCTACCCTGGCCACCGATCGGGTGGCTGACGGCATTTCCGCGGCCGACCCCGGCGCTTTTATGCACGGGCCCACCTTTATGGGCAATCCCTTGGCCTGCGCCGTGGCCGTGGCCAGTATCGAGTTGCTGCAAACCGGGGACTGGCGGCGGCAGGTGCCGGCCCTGGAAAAGCAGATGGCCGCAGAGCTGGCTCCCTGCCGGGAGGTGACGGGCGTAGCCGACGTGCGGACCCTGGGCGCTATCGGGGTGGTGGAAATGAGAAAACCGGTGGACATGGCGGCGGCCCAGAAAGCGCTGGTGGAGATGGGGGTGTGGATTCGTCCCTTTGGGCGGTTGATTTATATCATGCCGCCCTATGTGATTTCTTCCGGGGAGCTTTCCCAATTGACCGGGGCCATGGTCGCTCTGGCCCGGATGGAGACGGAGCGGGCGTGATGGGCAAGCTGGACTTTATGGAAGCCGAATTCGAACGCCGCCGGCAGCAGAATCAGCTGCGGCGCCTCCGCTCCGTGGTTCCGCTGGACGAGGCCCGGGTGGCGGTGGACGGCGTGCCCATGATCAATTTCTGTTCCAACGACTACCTGGGGCTGTCCCGTCATCCTCTGCTGCTTCAGCGGGCCCGGGCGTTCATGGATCGCTACGGGGCCGGTTCCACTGCTTCTCGCCTGATTTGCGGCAATTACGACTGTTTTGAAACGGTGGAGCAGACCCTGGCCCGGCTGAAGCAGATGGAAAGCGCCCTGATACTGAACGCCGGCTTTCAGGCCAACGCCACCGTCCTGCCGGTGCTCTGCGACCGGCAGACGGTCACCTTTTCCGATGAATTAAACCACAACAGCATTATTCAGGGCTGCCGGCTGGCCCGCGGCACCGTGGAACGGTTTGCCCACAATGATCCGGCGGATCTGGAAACCCGCCTGCGGCGGGCAACCGGAGAAGATGTCTCCCGGAAAATTATCGTTACCGAAACCGTTTTCAGCATGGACGGCGATGTCTGTGACTTGGACGGCCTGCTGCGGCTGGCGGAGGAATATCAGGCCATTCTGGTGGTGGATGAAGCCCACGCCACCGGTGTGATCGGGGAAAAGGGCATGGGCCTGGCCTGCGGCCGGCCGGTGGACGTGGTCATCGGCACCTTCGGCA
>CAZWCS010000137.1:0-7812 GCA_964632805.1 uncultured Desulfobacterales bacterium | reverse complement strand
CGGGGCCTATGTGGCCGGTTCGGCGCAGGTGCGGGAATATTTAATCAATTGCTGCCCCGGTTTTATTTACAGCACGGGCCTGCCGCCGGCGGTGGTGGGGGAGATAACGGCCGCCCTGGAACTGATGCCGGAGATGGATGCGGAGCGCCGGCGGCTTCACGAAAATGCCGACTATCTGCGGGGCCGGCTGGCGGAGGTGGGGCTGGCCACCGGCCGGTCCACCACCCAGATTATCCCGGTGATGATGGGGGCCGAAGAGCGGGCTCTGGCCCTGTCCCGCTGGCTGGAAGCCCGCGGTTTTCTGGTGGTGGCCATTCGGCCGCCCACGGTGCCGCCGGGGAAATCCCGTCTCCGGATTTCGCTGTCGGCCCGGCATACCCGGGAAGAGGTGACCGCTCTGGCGGACGCCATTGCCGCCTGGCGGGTCAAGGAGACGGGATGACCAATCCGGATTTTCCAGGGCGGCTGTTGGTCACCGGCACGGATACCGGTATCGGGAAAACGGTGGTGGCCGCCATACTTCTGGCGGGCCTTGGCGGTGTTTACTGGAAGCCCGTGCAGAGCGGGGCCCTGCCTGAGACCGATACCGCCTGGGTGCGGGAAAAGACCGGTCTGTCCGCCGACCATTTTCATCCGGAAGCCTATTGCCTGCAAACCCCGGTTTCTCCGCACCTGGCAGCCGAAAAGGAGAACCGGGAAATTGTTCTGGAAACGATCACTCTGCCCGAAACCGCTTTCGGCCGGCACCTGATTATTGAGGGTGCGGGCGGAGTAATGGTGCCCCTGAACCGGCGGCAGCTTATGCTGGATCTGATCAAACAACTGGAAGCCCCGGCGCTGGTGGTGGCTCCCAGCCGGCTGGGCATGATCAATCATACCCTGCTGACGGTGGAGCGGCTGCAAAGGGCCGGGGTGCCGGTCTGGGGGGTGGTCATGAACGGTGAGAAAAATCCGGATAACCGGGCGGCCGTGGAGCGCTATGGCCGGGTGCCGGTGCGGGCCGAAATTGAACCGTTGCCGGTGATTGATGCTTTGTCGCTGCGAAGCGCCTTTGAAAGGTTTGGCTGATGAGCCGCATGCGATTGCGGGAAGAATTACGGCAGCTCGCCTGCCGGATCCGTGAGGGAAAAGTCCTGACGGCGGAAGAAGGCCGGTCCCTGATGGAGATCCCCGACGAAGACACCGACCTTTTGTTTCCGGGAGCGGACCTGCTGCGGGAAGCACGGTTCGGCCGGGCAATTCATTTGTGTGTGATCTGCAACGGCAAATCCGGCCGCTGTTCCGAAGACTGCTCTTTCTGCGCCCAGTCCGGGCATGCCCGGGCCGATACCGGGGCGCCGGAGTATCCGCTGCTTTCCGTGGAAGCGCTGGCCGCGGCCGGCCGGCGCCTGGAAGACACTCCGGTTCATCGCTATTCGGTGGTCACCAGCGGCAAACGGCTGTCTGTTTCCGAAACCGGGCGGGTGGCCAAGGCCCTTTCCCGTCTGGATTCATCCCGGATTCAGACCTGTGCTTCGCTGGGGACGCTGGAGGCGGAAGCTTTGGAGCAGTTGCGGGCGGCCGGAGTGAGCCGCTACCACCACAATCTGGAAACCGCGGCCAGCCATTTCCCCGCGGTCTGCACCACCCACACGTATGACGATCGCCTCCGGACCCTGGAAGCGGCCCGGCAGGCCGGATTTTCCCTGTGCTGCGGGGGGGTTTTCGGGCTGGGAGAAAGCCCCGCCCAAGTGGTGGAACTGGGCCTGGTCCTGCGGGAACGGGAAGTGGAGGCGGTGCCGGTTAATTTTCTGGTGCCCATTCCGGGTACGGCGGCGGCCGGTTTTTCGCCTTTAACGCCGTTGCAATGTCTCAAAATTATTGCTGTTTTCCGTTATCTCCTGCCGGACCGGGAAATTATTGTCTGCGGCGGGCGGACCCAGAACCTCCGGGAGCTGCATCCCCTGGTCTTTTCCGCCGGAGCCAGCGGCATCATGACCGGCGATTACCTGACCACCACCGGCCGGACCCTGGCCGACGATCTGGCGCTGATTTACCGCCTGGGGCTGACCTGCCGTTGCGTTCGACCGCAAGCATAAAAATCGTCGAAAGAGCCGCCATCGCCTTGATGTATAATTTTTTTATGCTGTTGACATTATTAGACGATTTTTGTATAATAAAGCCATGAAAATGCCCGACAACACTGCTCCCGGATTTCATCACCGCCGGGCAAAACAGTAGAGGCTTTAGAGGGAGGATATCCTCATGTCGGAAAAAAGCTTTACCATTACGGTCGATCTGGAAGAATTCATGATGGAGTTTGTCCCCAAACTTGTCCGTCAATATATCCGGAGCCAGACCCCGGGCGAGGACATGGTTGGCACGATTCTGACGCTGGCCGTAGATATCTCCGGTGATGTATACAGCTATAGCGTAACTGACGGGGTAGTTCTGGATGTCCTGCGCGGTAAGCTGGATTCTCCTATGCTTTATCTGAGCGTTCCCCTGGAAGCGATGGCTGTGCTGGGGAAAATGAAATATGTTGATATTCTGCTGGGGATGCAGAGCCGTTTTACCCGGGAAAGCTATGACCTTTTTTGCGAACTGGGGGGAACCGTTATTTTCAGAATGAGCGATCCGAAGGACAATCTCGTGCGGATCCGGGTTACCTTTAATGATGCCCGGACTCCGGAGACCGTAGTCAATCTTTCCCTGGAAGATGCCCGGCGTTTTACCGCCGGTAAGACTTCGACGGAGACGTTGTTGGCCGAGGGGAAACTGACGCTGGAAGGGGATATGGATTTTGCGGTTTCTCTGGGACGTCTGTTTTCCTGAAAGCCATTATAAGGTCCGACTCTGGGGCTGATGATTTCTGCCTGCAGCCTTTTCGCTGTCCGGATTACCCCCCTTTTCCTTTTCCGATTCCAGCAGTTTGTCAAGGCGCGGTAGAATTTTCTTTTCGTTTATATTCTACGCCTGTATAATTATTTTTCAAAACCGCTCCGGCGCTATCTCCGCCGGACAAAACGGAAACCCCTGTGGCACGGAGGAGGCGGTCATGCCGGAAAAAATTTTTACCATTACCGTCAATGTCAGGGAGTTGATGACGGCCTTTGTCCCCAAGCTCGCCCGGCAATACATGGACACCCGGGGACCGGACGAAACCCTGAAGGGAACCCTGCTGACGCTGAGCGTGGATGTCTCCGGAGACATCTACAGTTACACCATAACCGACGGGATGACCATGGCGGTCACCGAGGGTGCCCTGGATAATCCCATGGTGTTTTTGACCCTGCCCGTGGAAACCATGGCCCTTCTGGCCAGGATGGAGTATATTGATATGGTTCTCGGCGGGCAGCGGCAGTTGCGCCGGGAAAAACATGATGTTCTTTCCGGGGTAAGCGGTACCGTGGTCTTCCGGCTGCATACGCCGGAGGATCAAACCGCCGAAATTTCGGCGACTTTTAACGGCGCCCGGACACCGGTGGTGACCATCGGAATGCCCCTGGATGACGCCCGGGAGGTCACCGCCGGCAGGGTTTCGCCGGTGCAGTTGTTTATGAGCGGGAAGCTGACTCTGGAAGGGGATCTGGCCTTTGCCATGAGCCTGCAGAACCTGTTTGTCTGATTTCATATCTCTGTCAAGGGGGGAAGAGGCGATGAGAAAAAAAGCGAACGTTGTCTGCCTTATCCTGGCCGTTCTGTTGTTGTTGCCGGGGGGGACAAAGGCGGAGGATAAGGCGGGCCGATGGGAATTGATTGCCAGTGACGACGGGATTGATACCTACCGGATGCGCCATCCCGGTACCGACATCTGTACCTTTAAAGGGGTGGGCTTTGTGGACGCCGGCATGGAAGTAGTGGGTGCCGTCATCCGGGATATCCCCGCCTATCCTCGCTGGATGGCCCGGTGCAAAAAAGCGGAAGTATTGAAACATATCGATCGCAACACCAAGATTCTCTACAATGTGATTAACGCCCCTTTCCCGTATAAAGACCGGGACATGGTCGTGGACAATACCACCTTCTATGATCTGGAAAACGGCACCGCCGAAATCACCTTCGGGCTGGCCAGAGATTATCCCTTTCCGGAAACCGGAGAATACCTCCGGGTTCCCGAACTGTCCGGCCGTTATTTCCTGGAGTATTTCGGCCGGCACAAGACCCGGGTGACCTATCTCCATAAAGCCGATCCCGGGGGCAATATTCCGGTTCTGGTGGCCAACCGGGTGGAAATTCGCCGGTATCCGGCCATGAATATCAAAGGACTGCGGGAGATGGTCCGGGACCAGGCCTATATCACGGCCGGACGGCAATCGCCGGAATATGACCTGATTGAGGGTATGCTCGCCAGCCGGGAGAAGGTGGCGCAGGTGTTAAAAAACCGTATGCAGGATTATGTCACCGACCCGGTGTTTCTGGCGCGGATTTTTGCGCAACCGTCGGTGGAAAAACTTGTGGACCAGATGCACGCCGCCGGCGTAACCTTCGACAGTATCGTCGAGGGAGTAATCGGGATTCTGTCGCTGGTTTCCGGAGAGGCCGCCGGTTCCGCCGACAAATCGGCGGAGGCGGTGTTCGCCTATATCGCGGACAAGCCGCTGGCAGCGTTTTTTTCCATGGATGCCTTTATGCAGGAAAAGTGGCTGATCAAAGAACTGGCCCGGCGGCAAGCGGTGCTGCGCGGCCTGCTGGATAGAGAAAACATGAGAGCTCAGCGCATATTTCACAAGCTGTTGACCGATGAAACCGCTGTCCGGGCCTTTATTAAAAACGATCATCTGGCGGAGACCATCCTTACCGACCAATCCCTCCGGACCCGGCTCTGGGAAGACCGGGAATTCCGCAAGGATTTGCTGGAGAATCTGGGCACCTTTGCGTGCCTGGCCGATTTTGAAAAAATGGTCCAGGAGCGGGTGGACGGGTATCGGTAAAAGGTGTCCGGAAATATATGTTTTCTGGATGGGCACCGGAGAACTTTTCTGGTATTCTTTACAAAATTCCCCTGACGGCGGTCGGGATCAAAAAGGTATGCTTTCTGGTTTTTTGAAAACGGTGTTGACGCCCGAAATTTTTTGATAAGGAGGCGATTATGGCGGAAGAAAATCCCTATCAGGCTTTTGCAGCCCGGATGATGCAGCCGGATTCCAGGTATATCCCTGAAATTTTAAAATATCTGGCTGACGATCAGCAGGCGCGAATGTTGCTGGCCATGCCCCAGAGCGCGGATCAGCTGGCGGAGCAGTTCGGGATATCCACGGAAGCGGCGGAAGCGGCAGTAGATGACCTGTACCGCAAAGGACTGGCCTTTGGCAAGGAAAAAGGCGGGGTTATGGTCTGGCGGGCGCCCATGCATCTGGCTCAGTTCCATGACGCCACCATTGTCTGGCCCGGGGCTACGGAGGAATTTTATGATCTCTGGCGGACTTACATGGAAGAGGAGTGGCCGAAACTCGCGCCCGGGCTGGCCAGTATCCTGCCGCGTCCCTTTACCCGGGTCATTCCGGTGGAGGCTTCTCTGGACAGCGGCAAGGTCGCCGTACTGGCGCCGGAAAATGTGCGGCAGATTATCAATGACGCGGACAAAATCGCGGTAACCAAATGCACCTGCCGGGTGACCATGAAAAAGTGTGACGCGCCTGTCGAGGTCTGCCTGCAGATCAATAAGGGCGCGCAGTATACCATTGATCGCGGTTCCGGCCGGGAGGTCTCCAAAGCCGAGGCCATGCAGATTATCGAGGATACGGAAAAAGCCGGACTGGTTCACGTGACCATGAACAAGGCCGATGTGGGCCATTTTATCTGCAACTGCTGCGGCTGCTGCTGTCAGTCTTTTACCCTGCTCATCTCCGACAATGTCAACCTCTGTGATCCCAGCCGCTATGCTCCCCGGGTGGATACGGACGCCTGTACGGGCTGCGGCACCTGCGAGGATCGCTGTTATTTCGGCGCGATTACTGTAGGCGCGGACGAGGTGGCCCAGCCGAATCCGGACAAATGTCTGGGGTGCGGACAGTGCGCCATCGGATGTCCGGAAGACGCCATCACCATGGTCGAAGAGCGGAGCGCGGATTTTATTCCCCAGTAACAGCCGGGTCGATCCATGAGCGATGCGTTTTTTCAGGTGGTGAAACCGGCGGCGGTTTTTCGGCATATCGATATTTTTCCCCCCGTGGACACGGAAACGGTGCCGGCCGGACAAGCCCTGGACCGGGTGCTGGCGGAAGATTTGCTTTCTCCGGCGGATCTGCCCGGTTTCGCCCGGGCCGTCATGGACGGGTATGCCGTCCAGGCCGCGTCTACGTTCGGCGCCGGCGAAGGGCTGCCCGCCTATTTGACCCTTCGGGACGGAGTGGCCATGGGGACGGTGCCGGAATTTTTTCTCGGTCCCGGTGAGGCCGCGCCCGTTGCCACCGGCGGGATGCTGCCTGCGGGCGCGGACAGTGTCATCATCCTGGAAAAAACCAGAGCAGTGGATGAACATCTGCTGGAGGTCTATCAACCGGTGGCCCCGGGCGCCAACATGGTGGCCGCGGATGAGGACGTGAAGCAGGGGGAGCGGATTCTCTCCGCCGGCATCCGTCTGCGCCCCCAGGAGAGCGGCCTGTTGGCCGCCCTGGGCGTGACCCGGGTGACGGTTTACCGGCAGCCGGTCATCGGCATTATTTCCACCGGCGACGAGCTGGTGCCGGTGGAACAAACCCCGCCGCCCGGCCATATCCGGGATGTCAATACCGCCACTTTGTCGGCGCTGGCAGAAAAGGCCGGCTGCCGGCCGCGGGCTTACGGAATTGTGGTCGATGATGTTTCGCGCCTGGAGGAAATTACGATCCGGGCGTTTGACGAGTGTGATCTGGTGCTGCTTTCCGGGGGCAGTTCCGTGGGAATCCGGGATTACACGTTGCAGGTGCTGGCGGCGCTGCCGCAGGCCGAGCTTCTGGTGCACGGCATCGCCATCCGTCCCGGAAAACCCACCATTCTGGCCCGCGTGGGGGAAAAGGCCCTGTGGGGCCTGCCCGGGCAGGTAACCTCAGCCATAATTGTTTTTTCCGTCATTGTCCGGCCCTTTATTGATCATCTCGCCGGCCTGGCTTCCTCTTTCCGGAATGTCCGGCCGGAAGTGACGGCCGTGGCGGCGCGAAATATCCCTTCCGTCTATGGACGGACCGACTATGTCCGTGTTAAACTGAAAAAGTCCGCCGACATCTGGATGGCGCACCCGATTTTCGGGAAATCGGGCCTGCTGAACACCATGCTGACCGCTGAAGGCCTGATTGCCATAGACGCGGACACGGAAGGAATTGCCGCCGATACACCGGTATCGGTGATGCTTTGGTAAGACCGGAATTGAGCGAAAACATGTCCGACACCGATCCGGATCGACATATTTATCTGGAAAAAAAGCGTCTGGAAGACGCCCGCCGGATTATCCGGGAAGAATTTCAGGCCCTTTGCCCGCTGTCCGCGGAAACGGTTCCCGTTTCCGGCGCCGTGGGCCGCGTTCTGGCCGAGGGCGTGGCCGCCCGTACCTCCTCGCCCCCCTGTCATCTGGCCGCCATGGACGGTATTGCCGTGAAAGCCGAAGACACGTTCGGCGCCGGGGAGACCACGCCCCGGCAGCTGGTTCTGGAGGAACAAACCTTTTTTGTCAATACCGGTAATCCCCTGCCGCCGACAACCGATGCCGTGATCATGATTGAGGATGTCCATATGTGTGATGCCCGCACGGTGGAGATTATCGCCCCGGCTTTTCCCTGGCAGCATGCCCGGCGGGCCGGGGAGGATATTGTGTCCACCGAATTGCTGTTTCCGGCCAATCATGTCATCCGGCCT
>CAZWCS010000136.1:0-10152 GCA_964632805.1 uncultured Desulfobacterales bacterium | reverse complement strand
CTCTCTATTGCGTCATAACCCCTCTATATGATTATCAAATCTGCCCTTGACTCTTTTTCATCTCATCCTTCAGCAACTCGATGTTTTTCCGCAGCTTTTTATCTTCGGTCAATCGTTTTTCCATCCTCCCGATGATACTGCTGACGGAGCTGTATTTGTTTATCGAAAAATCCTTGCATATCCGGGTTAAGGTATCACGTCGCAACCTTCTTGCCAAATAGTAAAAAGGGGGCAAGGTCCCGGCTTTGATTGACAAAAACCGTTGCATCATGGTGGACAATCATTTACTATTTTCAAATGAAACAGATGCAATGGTGGTACAGCGGCCGTACCGCCGATGCCGCCGGCGGAAACCGGCCCGGAAATACAAAAGAAATACCGGGGGGAACCATGACACCGGGGGAAACAGGAAAAGCATTGCTGACCATGGAGTATCGGCAAGCCAACACCGGCAACCGGATCAACATTTTCGCCTGGCTGGCCTATCAGCCCTATAAATGGCTGGTGGTGGCCCTGATACTGGGTCTGTCGACCCTTCTGCTGGGAATCGCAGCCATGAGCCTGGCCGCCCTGAAATTCCGGGCGGCGGCCGACCGCATCGCGGTCTTCTGGGCCCGCTTAAACAGCTTTTTTACGCCCATGACCGTGCGGGTTTCCGGAAGGTCGAATATTGACCCCGCCTGCTCCTATGTTATCGTAGCCAACCACCAGAGCCTGTATGACATTTTTGTTCTGTATGGCTGGCTGGGCGTTGATTTTCGCTGGGTAATGAAAAAAGAGCTGGAGAAAGTTCCCATCATCGGCCCGGCCTGCAAAATGCTGGGCCACATCTTTATTGACCGCTCCGACCGGGAAAAAGCCATTGCTTCCCTGCAGGAGGCGCGAGAAGAAATCAAAGGCGGCACCTCGGTGATTTTTTTTCCGGAAGGTTCCCGCAGCGCGGACGGCAAACTGCGGCCCTTCAAAAAAGGGGCCTTTAAAATGGCCATTGACATGGACATCCCTCTGCTGCCCATCACCCTGAAAGGGACCCGCGATGTTCTCCCCAAGGGCACCATGGACCTGTGGCCGGGTGCGGCGGAGATGATCATTCACCCCCCCATTGCCGTGACCGGGTATACGGATGACAACCTGAAAGAACTGATGGAGACCGCCCGCAAGCAGATACTCTCCGGCCAGCCGTGATAACCGCCCAGTCCGGGGGGGCCGGGCCGCGTCGGGATGAAAACGGATTAAAGGCGGCCGCACCCCACTTTATCCGGTGCTTCCCAACCATTCCGTTTGGTATCCGGTGACAACCAGTGCTTGATGCCATCGTAAAAAGTTTTTACTTCGTCATTCCTGCGAAAGCCGGAATCCAGAAGTATCTGATTTTACTGGATCGCCGGGTCAAGCCCGGCGATGACGGGTATGTAAATTCGATTTTTTACGAGTCCATCAGTGCTTGACAATCTCTGAAATCGCGATAAGAAGAAATTATGATAACCGTTTTTCAAGACCCCGCCCCGGGCGCCCGCCGGCTTGTATTCCGGGGCGACACGCTGACCTTCCGGCTGTCACTGAGCCAAACCGCAGGCGGTCAGGCCTGGTTGCGTACCAATATCGGCCGGGGCGCCATTGCCAGAGCGGCCGTCATCAAACAGGTGGAGAAGAACCAGCCGCCGCTGGGCACCGAGTGGTTCGATATCCCCATGACCCGAATGGACGACAAAACCTTTCAGGTGCGCCTGCCGCTGCTGGAAACAGGCCATTTCGAAGCCAAAGCCCTCTTTATCCCCCAGGGACAAGACCGCCCCCTCTGGCCGGACGGACGCAACACCACTGTTAATGTCAATCCGGCCGCAACCTGCTGTGCCAACATTGTATATAACGCCTTTGTGCGGCAATTCGGCCCCAACCGCTCCGGCGATTTCCGGCCGGACGCGGCGGAAAAGGCGTGCCTCCACAGTCTGGACGACAGAGGATATGCCGTCATACCACCTTCCGGAACCTTCCGGGACCTGATCGAAAGCCTGGATTTCATCATCGGCGAGCTGGGCTGCCGGGTGATCCAACTGCTGCCCATTCACCCCACCCCCACTACCTATGCCCGCATGGGCCGGTTCGGCAGTCCTTATGCGGCCCTGAATTTCACCGGCATTGATCCGGCCCTGGCGGTTTTTGATCCCAAGGCCACCCCCCTGGAACAGTTCTGCGAACTGGTGGACGCGGTTCATGCCCGTCACGCCCTGCTCCTTCTGGACATTGCCGTCAACCATACCGGCTGGGCGGCCGGCCTGCATGAGACCCACCCCCACTGGCTGAAGCGGGATGCCTCCGGCGAAATCCAGGTGCCGGGGGCCTGGGGGGTACAATGGAGCGACCTGACCAGCCTGGACTACTCCCGTCAAGACCTGTGGGAATACATCGCCGAAGTCTTGCTCACCTGGTGCCGCCGCGGCGTGGACGGATTCCGCTGTGACGCCGGCTATATGATCCCGGTCCCGGCCTGGCGGTATATCACGGCGATGGTCCGGGAACAGTTTCCCGAGACGATCTTTCTGCTGGAAGGGCTGGGGGGAAAAATCTCCGTGACCCGGGACATTCTCAATCGGGGGAATTTCAACTGGGCCTACTCCGAACTGTTTCAAAATTATGACCGGGGCCAGATTGAACATTACCTGGCCGAAGCCGATGAAATCTCCGAACAGGACGGAACCACCCTGCACTTTGCGGAAACCCATGACAACAACCGGCTGGCCGCCCGCTCCCCGCAGTACGCCCGTATGCGAACCGCTCTCTGCGCCCTGTTTTCCCATCAGGGCGCTTTCGGCTTTGCCAACGGGGTGGAATGGCTGGCCACGGAAAAAATCGATGTTCATGACGCCGCTTCCTTGAACTGGGGCGCCGGAGAAAACCAGGTGGAACGCATCCGCCGGTTGAACATCCTTCTTCGCCGCCATCCCGCCTTTTTCCCCGAAGTCACTTTGCAGATGCTGCAAACGGGCGAAGGCAACTTTCTGGTGCTGTTGCGCCGACACCGGCCCAGCGGGAAAGAACTGCTGGTGCTGGTCAACCTGGCGGAAGAGGATTCTGTCCGCGCTTTCTGGAAACACTCCCGGACAGATCCGGCCGCGGAATATACTGACCTGCTGACGGACGCCCCCTGTTTCATCACCCTGCTGGACGACGGCTGCGCCTGCGATCTGGCCCCCGGTCAGGTGCGCTGTCTTACCGCCGATCCCGCGGATCGGGAGCTGTTCCAAGCCCCGGGAAGTTTGGCCGGCCGGCCGGAACGCCTGGTTCACCAGCAATTGCAAGCCAAAGCACTGGAAATCCGGAGCCGGTATACCGGCCTCAGTGATCTGGGAAAACTTTCTCCCCCGGAACTGGCAAAACAACTGGCCGCCGATCCGATCGCATTCTGCCGCACCTGTAACCCGGAGAGCGCGGAGAGCCGCACGATCAGCTGGGACTGGCCGCAGGACTGCAAACGCCAGGTGATGGTGCCGCCGGACCATTTTCTGCTGCTGACGGCAGATCATGATTTCGCGGCCACGCTCATTGAAGGACGCCTGCGGCCGGAAGGCGGTCACGGCCGGGTACTGGCCCGGGAGGTTTCTTTGCCCCGGCCGGACGGGTCCTTTTTCGCCCTCTTTCCCCCCTTATCCGCCGCCGGGCGGGCCGCCGTTCATACACTGCGAATAACCGTTTATGAACGAGAGCAGGTCCATCACCGGGACGCTTCCCTGTTTTTCCCGGCCGCTATCGAAAAGCCGGCCTTCCCAACCGTTTTTGCCCGCCCGGAGCTGCAAAACGATCCCCGAATGATGCTGGCCACCAACGGTTCCGGCGCCATGATGCGGGCCTGCGGCTGGTGGGCACATCTGCGCAGCAAATATGACGCCCTGCTGGCGGCCAATCTGCACCCCGATTTTCCGGAAGACCGCTGGATCATGTTCAGCCGCTGCCGGGCCTGGGTCACCTATCAGGGACATTATCAGGCAATCGGCATCGACTGCCTGGAAAGCTTTCAGGACTGCGGTGGCAGCGGTTTCTGGCACCACCGGACCCCCACCGGTCAGGGCCAGCACATCGACCTGCTCATCAGCGCGGAAATGGTAACGGGAAAAAATGCCGTGCATCTTTCTTTTTACCGCCCACCGGCGGGGAAAGCCGCCGACCGGCTGGCGGACGCCACCCCGGTCACCCTGATCCTGCGGCCGGATATCGACGACCGCAACTTTCACCAGGTGACCAAAGCCTACACCGGGCCGGAACACCACTGGCCGGGACAAATCACCCCGGAGACGGACGGTTTTATTTTTTCCCCCGCGCCCCGGCGCCAACTGCGGATCTCCCTGCCCGGCAGCAGGTATGTGCCGGAACCGGAGTGGCAGTATATGGTGCCCTTGCCGGTGGAGGCCGAACGCGGCCTGGAAGCCGCCTCGGACCTCTTCAGCCCGGGCTATTTTTCCCTGTCCCTGCCCGGCGGCCAGACCGCAGTTCTCACTGCGGCGGTTAATGAACCCGGGACGATACCGCTTTCTCCGGAAAATCCCGTCCATCAGGTCTGGCAGTCCCGCCGGGAGAACAGGAACCGCGGCACCGCCGGAGACAACGATCTGCAAAGTATGCTGGCCCACTATGTGGTGCGACGCCGACAAAACGCCTCCATTATTGCCGGTTATCCCTGGTTTCTGGACTGGGGCCGGGATTCTCTGATCGCGGCCCGGGGGCTGATTGCCGCCGGACGTCTGGAGACCGCCAAAGCCGTGGTGAAACAATTCGGCCGCTTTGAACAGGAGGGAACCCTGCCCAATATGATCTGCGGCGAAGACGCCGGTAACCGGGACACCTCCGATGCGCCGCTGTGGTTTTTCACCGTCTGCCGGGAGATTGTGGAGGCGGAAAAATCCCGAAACTTCCTGGAATCCGCCTGCGGCGGGCGAACCATCGGTGATATTCTGCTTTCCATTGCCCGGGCCTACAGGCAGGGAACACCCAACGGTATTATCATGGATGCGCCTTCGGAGCTTATTTTCAGCCCGGCCCATTATACCTGGATGGACACCAATTATCCCGCCGGAACCCCGCGCCAGGGGTACTGTATCGAAATTCAGGCTCTCTGGCACGCCGCCCTGGATTTTCTGGCCGACATCGACGGGAATAACGCCGAAAAATGGAAACGCCGGGCGCAGAGGGTACGCCGGTCCATTGAACGACACTTTCCCCTGGAAGCGGGTTATCTGGCGGACTGCCTGCATGCTGATCCCGGTCAATCTGCGGATCAGGCGGAAGCGGACGACGCCCTGCGGCCGAATCAGCTGCTGGCCATAACCCTGAAGGCCATAAACGATACCGCGCTGGGAGAATCCATACTGGCGGCCTGCCAATCCCTGCTGGTTCCCGGCGCCATCCGCAGTCTGGCCGACCGTCCGCTGCGTCGGCCACTGGCCATTTATCATCATGACCGGCTTGTAAACGACCCCCGCCACCCTTACCAGGGGCATTACACTGGCGATGAAGACACCCGGCGCAAGCCGGCCTATCACAACGGCACCGCCTGGACCTGGCAATTCCCGGTGTTCTGCGAAGCCTGGGCGAAGGTTTACGGAAAACCCGGGCTGCCGGCTGCCCGGTCCTGGTTGTCCAGCAGTCTGACGCTGCTGGAACGGGGCTGCGTGGGCCATCTTCCGGAAATTCTGGATGGCGACGCCCCCCATGCGCAACGGGGATGCGATGCCCAGGCATGGGGACTGAGTGAATTCATCCGGGTCTGGAAAAAACTGCAGTAAAAAAAATCTCAAATACCGTCTTGATTTTGTCTTGTATTCCTGAAATAATAAACAACGAAGTAGGCGGGCCGGTCATCTGGTGACAGGCTGCGCCCCGGCAGCTATAACACATTCCACTTGTTCCGTTTTCTCCCGATGGTCCATCGAACTGCGGAACGGTGTTGAAATTTGAGGTGACTTTGCACCGGCGGCAATTCGCCGTTTCTGCGAAGCGCTTATCGTAAAGGATTGGTCTCATGAGTTTTCTGCAAACGTTTCAAGTGTTTCCCGATGTCCCCGCCTCGCTGAAATTTCTGGAAGTGCTCTCCCGCAATCTCTGGTGGTGCTGGAATATGGACGCCATCGACCTGTTCCGCCGGATTGACCCCAAACTGTGGGATTCTTCCGGCCGCAACCCGATTGTCTTTTCCACCATGATTTCTCAGGAGCGGCTGGAAGAACTGGCCGAAGATGAAAGCTTTCTGGCCCATATGGAGCGGGTGAAAAAACAGTATACCAGCCAGATACTGAAACCGGAAGAACGCTTTGCCGAGAAGGAGGAGGTCATTGCCTACTTTTCCATGGAGTTCGGCATCCATGAAAGCCTGCCGCAGTTTGCGGGCGGATTGGGGATTCTGGCCGGCGACCATCTCAAGGCGGCCTCGGATCTGCAAATTCCCATCATTGGTGTGGGCCTGTTTTACCGCAGCGGATATTTTCATCAATACCTGAACCACGAGGGCTGGCAACAGGAGACTTACCCGGAAAGCGAACTTTTCCATATGCCCATGCGCCGGGTCAAAGATGCCGACGGCAACGAACTGCGCCTTTCCATTACCGGTCCGGAGGGCGATATCCAACTGGTGGTCTGGCAATTGCGCATCGGCTGCATCCGTCTTTACCTGCTGGACACCAACATCCAGGAAAACCCCCAGACGATCCGGGATATCAACGCCCGCCTCTATCCGGCCACGGCCGCCATCCGCCTGGCCCAGGAAGTGATTCTGGGAATCGGCGGCCAAAGGGCGCTGGCTGCCATGAATATCCGCCCGGCAGTCTGCCATATGAATGAAGGGCACTGTTCCTTTTCCAATATTGAACGGCTGGTACAGATCATGTCCGCCCATCAGGTGGACCTGAAGACGGCCGTGGAAATCTGCGCCCGGACCACCGTTTTTACTACCCATACGCCGGTTCCCGCCGGACATGACGAGTTTCCCCCGGATATGGTCAAGCCCTATCTCCATCCTTTTACGAAAAAACTGGGCCTGTCGATGGAAGAACTGATCAGTTGGGGACAGGATCAGGGGGCCCCGGCGGACAGCCCCTTCTCCATGTTTGTCCTGGGCCTGCGGCTGGCCCAGTATTGCAACGGCGTCAGCCAACTGCACGGGTCCGTGGCCCGGAAAATGTGGGCTCATGTCTGGCCCCACCGGCCGGAAGAGGAAATTCCCATCAGCCATGTCACCAACGGAGCGCACATCCCCTCCTGGATATCCATTGAAAACTCTCTGCTGTTTGACCGCTATCTCGGTCCGGAATGGTATCTCTCCGCCTGGGAAAGTGACGATCTGGAAAAACGGGTGACCGACATTTATGACGAAGAGTTGTGGCGGGCCCATGAAATGAGCCGGACCCGCCTGATCCGCAGTTGCCGCAAACTGATAGTCAATCAGTACGGCCGGCGCAATGCCCCCAAATCCATTATGAAAGAAGCCGAATCCGTGCTGGATCAGGATGTGCTGACCATTGCCTTTGCCCGGCGGTTTGCCACCTACAAGCGGGCCACCCTGCTGCTGCATGATCTGGAACGGTTTGAAGCCATTCTGCAGTCCCGGGAGCAGCCGGTGCAGTTCATCTTTTCCGGCAAAGCCCATCCCCGGGACAATGAAGGCAAAGCCCTCATCCAGCAGATCGTGCAGTTTGCCAAGAAACCGGAATACCGGCACAAAATCGTTTTTCTGGAAGATTATGACATCAACATCGCCCGGCACCTGGTGCAGGGCGCCGATGTCTGGCTCAACACCCCCCGCCGGCCGTTTGAAGCCTGCGGCACTTCCGGGATGAAAGCCGCCGCCAACGGCGTTCTGAATGTAAGTATCCTGGACGGCTGGTGGTGTGAAGGCTACTCTCCGGAGACCGGCTGGGCCATCGGGGACGGCAGAGAATACCACGACACCGTGTATCAGGATGCGGTGGAAAGCCAGGCCCTGTATAACATTCTGGAAAATGACGTCATCCCCTGCTTTTATGAACGGGAAAACGGCGACATCCCGGCCCAGTGGCTGGCAAAAATGAAAGCTTCCATGACCATGGCCCTGACCCAGTTTTGCGCCCACCATATGGTCGACCATTACCATAACCGGTTTTACATCCCGGCTGCAAACCGTTATCAGGAACTGATCCGGGAAAAAGCGGCGGAAGCAAAACGCTTACAACAACTGCACGAACGCCTGCGGCGCTGCTGGGGAAAAATTTCCATTGAACAGCCGGTTCGAAAAGAGGACGGTCCTTTTAAAGTAGGAGAATCGTTGACAATCTCCACCCAGGTGACGCTGGGCGAACTGAAACCGGAAGAAGTAAATATTGAACTGTATTACGGACATGTCAAAGATGTGGAGCATATTGCGCAGGGGCACACCCTGTCCATGTCCGTCAAAGAAGATCTGGGCCAGGGCCGGTACCGGTATGAATGTGCCCTGCCCTGTCACGATGCCGGCCGTTTCGGTTTTACCGTGCGGGTGACCCCCCAGGGAGATGATTTCACCCGGAACATCCCCGGCTTGATCACCTGGGCCTGACCCGAAATTGCATAAATTTTTTGAGGACTTATGCATACCACTCCCCGCGTGTTGATCGTTACCCCGGAGGTGACCTACCTGCCGCCGGGCATGGGTAACATCGCCAATCACCTGACCGCCAAAGCCGGGGGGCTGGCTGATGTTTCCGCCGCCCTGATCAACGCCCTGTTTACCCACGGGGGAGATGTCCATGTAGCCCTGCCCGATTACCGCAGCCTGTTTGACGGCAACGCCGAACCGGTATTAAAAAAAGAGTTCAACTATATCCGGGAAAAAATGCCCGATGACCGCGTCCACCTGGCCAAGGACCGGGCCTTTTTTTACCTGGACTGTGTCTATTCCGCCTACAGCTCGGAAAACATCAAAATCGCCCTGGCCTTCCAGCGGGAAGTCATCAACAACATCGTGCCGGAGGTACAGCCCGACCTGATTCACTGCAACGACTGGATGACGGGCCTGATTCCGGCCATGGCCCGGGAACTGGACATCCCCTGCCTGTTTACCATCCATAATATTTACACGGTGAAAATCGCCCTGGCGGAAATCGAAGACCGGGGAATCGATGCCGCCTCTTTCTGGCATTATCTGTATTATGATCACCCCCCGAAGAATTACGAAGAAAGCCGGGACACCAATAAAGTGGATCTTCTGACCAGCGGCGTTTTCGCCGCCCATTTTGTCAACACGGTCAGCCCCACCTTTCTGACCGAAATTATCGAAGGGCGCCATCCCTTTATTGAGCCCCCGGTCCGGCAGGAACTGACCCATAAATGGCACGCCGGCTGCGCCGCGGGCATATTAAACAGCCCCGATCCTTCCTTTGATCCCGCCACCGACGAAGACCTTGCCTGCCGCTATGACGCCCAAACCGTCGTCCAGGGCAAAAAGAAAAACAAGCAACGCTTGCAGCAGAAACTGGACTTGATTGAAGACCCCGGTGCCGCCGTTTTTTTCTGGCCTTCCCGCCTGGACCGGATTCAAAAAGGCACCCAGTTGCTGGCCCACATTCTCTATGAAGTGGTTTCCAAGTACTGGGAACTGCCCCTGCAAATTGTCTTTGTGGCCAACGGTGAATTTCAGCAGCATTTCCACAGCATCGTCTGGAAATTTCATCTGCAGAACCGGGTCGCGGTATGCGACTTTGACGAGCAACTGGCGCGTCTGGCTTACGGGGCGGCGGATTTTGTTCTCATGCCCTCGGCTTTTGAACCCTGCGGCCTGCCCCAGATGATCGGCCCCATCTACGGGGCCCTGCCGGTGGCCCATGATACCGGCGGCATTCATGACACCATCGACCACCTGGACCTGAAAAAGGAGACCGGCAACGGCTTTCTGTTTGAAACCTATGACCCCGGCGGCCTTTTCTGGGCCATGGAGCAGGCCATCGCCTTTCACAACCTGCCGCAGAAGCAGAAACAGAAACAGATCAAACGAATCATGGCGGCCGGCCGGGAAACCTTTACCCATGCCGTGACCGCCCGGCAGTATATCGATTTGTACGAAAAAATGCTGGAACGTCCTTTTATAACGGGTTAAATTATGATGCCCTCGTAAAAAGTCGGAAAACAGCTTTTTTGTCATACCGGGCTTGACCC
>CAZWCS010000135.1:0-10228 GCA_964632805.1 uncultured Desulfobacterales bacterium | reverse complement strand
AGCACGCTGGCGAAAAAATTTGAAAAAAATTTATGCCCTTATATCGAATATCCAGAGTTGTTCCTTTATATCTTATGACAAAAAACTGGCTGGGAAAGGAGGCTGCTTTTATCGGCGGCGGATTGTTTATTCTTTTGCCGAATTCAATAATCTTCGGAGCTGTCAGTCTGGATGCGCTTTTTGCCGTTCCTGTTCTCTGGACATTGTTTTTTCTTATCAAGGCATTCAATAATGAATCGGCACGAAAGAATGCAATGTTTTCCGGGTTACTATTGGGATTGGCTCTTTTTATGAGCTTTTCTGCTGTTGTTTACGGATTTTTTATTCTCCTGCTTTTTTTCCTGGCTGTTTGTAATGATAAACAAACAAGAGGGAAACAGTATCTGGCCAGTTTCGCTTGGGTAGCAACAGGTTTTTTGCTTTTTGTTCTTCTCCTTACATTTTTTACCGGGTTCCGTTTTATTCCCACTTTTCTTACCGCTGTATGCCTGGAAAAAGAATTACTGCACAAAGCAGTAGGCGTTTCCACGGGTTATTCATTATCAGACTTGCGATGCTACACGATGGCGGGGAACATACTGGCCTTTTCTCTGTATACCGGCTTTCCTGTAATCGCTCTATGGTTACGATCCGTTATTTCAGGGTTTCATAAAAATCCGAAACAAAAAAATCTGCTTGACCTGTTTTCAATTGCTTCTTTTTTATTAATATTAACAATTACAATAAGCAATATTTATCATCTGGAAACCGGCAGGATATGGTTTTTTATTTCATTGCTGCTGATTGTCCCTGCCTCCCAACGCATTGTCACCATTAAGAATGCGTTTTTAAAACATAAAGTATTATGGGTTGTATATATCGTGCTCTTCCTTCAAACCGGTATTTTTGAGATCCTGTTTTTCACGATCTGGTGATTGAATCGGATTGGCCCGGATATTTCATGAAATATCCGGGTCCTACCATTGCCTTCTGAGCACCCGATAACCTGCTGTCATTATAAGCTCTGAGCCCCGAATCCGATTAATCGAACCCTTTTACCGCAGACAAGAGAGAATCTACATTTTTCCGAATATCCCCACATGCATCAGGCCGCACAACAACAGTCGAGGGGACTTTCCAGATCTGGCGGACTTGCGCCAGCAGGGATTCCCGGACAATCCAGACATGAACCGGCCGGGTGAGGGACAAAAGCGCCGGCAGCAGCGGCGCCCAGCCCCGGCCCGCCAGTTCCAGTTTGCCTACCTCGTCCACCACCACTACCTCGGCCTGACGGCAGTTTTCAACCGCCAGGGCACGCTTTCCGGCTTTCCAGCCGGCGACAAAAAAATCAAAGCCGGTAAGGGAGGCCGAAGACCCCGACACGACTTTGCGCCGCGCCAGCGGAGTAACCCGCCCGGTGCCGATATCCACCAGGTCAAAACCCGAGCGCTGGCCGTTCTCCCACAACCCGCGGGCAATGATTCCGGCCACCTCCTGCCGGTGCCGGCGCAGCTCCTTTACCAGGGCCTCCGCCAGGGTGGTCTTGCCCGACTGGACGGCACCGGTAAGAATGATGCGCCGCACCGCTTCAGTCATAAAAAATTTCTTTCGGCAGAAACACCTGCTTGGATTCGGAAATGGCAATCTGTACGGTTTCGGAATCGTACAGCCGGTCCATGTTGGCTTTGGTCATCACCGCATCGGCCGCTCCGGAAAAAAGCACCCCCCCGTCTTTGATCATAATCACCTGGTCGGCAAACAGCCGGGCCAGATTGGGATCGTGCATGGCGGCCACCACGCTGGTCCCCTGCTGCCGGCAGACATTCTTGATTTTCGACAGAAGACGGTACTGGTTATGAAAATCCAGATGATTGGTAGGCTCGTCCAGCAGCAGGATATCGCTGGTCTGTACCAGCGCTCCGGCCAGCAGCGCAATCTGCCGTTCCCCGCCGGAGATCCGGTTGAAATTGCTGGACGCCAGATAACGGGCGTTCAACATATCCAGGGCCCGTTCCGCCATGGCATAATCCTCCGCTCCCGGGCTGGCGGTCATGCCCAGATACGGGGCCCGGCCCATCACGACCACTTCCAGAACCGTAAAGGGAAAAATATCCACATGCTCCTGCGGGACCAGGCTGACCTGCCGGGCCACTTCCTTCTGGGACATGTCGGCGATATCGATATTGTTTACCCGAATCCGTCCCTCGCAGGGGCGAAGCAGCTTATTGAGGCAATGCAGAAGGGTGGTTTTACCGGAACCGTTGCGTCCCAGCAGGGCACAAAATACGCCCGGCCGGAGCGCAAAGGAAATATTCGACAAAACCACCCGGCCGTCATATCGAAATTTGACGGATTCACAGGCCAGCTTTACATCCATCCGCTCCCCCTGTTTCGGTAAAGCAAGTATCCGAACACCGGCGCCCCGATCAGGGCGGTGATAATGCCTACGGGGATTTCCCCGGTGGTGACGGTCCGGGCGGCATCATCGGCCACCAGCAGAAAAAGACTTCCCAGCAGAGCGGTAACCGGCAGCATATACTTGTGATCCGGTCCCACCAGGGTGCGGGCGATATGGGGAATGACCAGGCCGATCCAGCAGATCTGGCCACAGGTCGAAACAGTTATGGCCACGATAAAAGAACTGGCGGAAATCATGATCATTCGGAACAGCCCGGGATCGACCCCGTGGGCTTTGGCCTGTAAATCGCCCAGGGAAAGAATATTGAGCCGGAAACGCAGCAGCAGAAACAGCAACAGCACCGCCAGACAGAACGGGGTGGTCACCCAGACATCGGTCCAGGTCACCCGGGTCAGGCTGCCCATAATCCAGAAGACAATGGTGGGCAGTTCGTCATGGGGATCACTGAAATATTTCAATATCATGAGGAGGGCATTAAAAAAAGAGAGCACCACCATGCCGGCCAGAACCAGAACGATTACCGGCTTGACCGAAACCAGGCGGGCGATGGCCAGAGCGGTATAAACCGCCAGCAAACCGAAAACAAAGGAGAGCAGATGCACCAGAAAAAAAGAATCGCCCGGTAAAATCAGTCCCAGCGCGGCCCCGAAGGTGCATCCGGCAGCTACGCCCAGAATATCGGGGGAAACCAGGGGATTCCGGAAAAGGGCCTGATACACCGCACCGGACAGGGCCAGGCTCATGCCGACCATGACAGCCATGAGGCAGCGGGGAATCCGGATCCACCAGACCACCAGCGTCTCTGAAGCCGGGGCGTCGGCCAGGGAAGCACCGGACAAAAGATGGGAAAAAAGGGCGGCAATCTCTTTTGCGCCGGTAGGAAAACGGCCGATCATAACCGAGATGCCGAAAACGACCACCAGCGTCGTAGACAGCACCGCAATCAACTTGCGGGGGCCGCGCCCGTCAGGGGCATATTGGGAAGCGTTTTTCATGGAGCCGGATAAATGGTGTCCGATAAAGTGCCGTTCATTTCGTCCAATGATTTTCCGAACAGTTGCCGATGAAACTGATTGATCACGGATCGCGCGTTAACATCGGAAAAATGTTCCGGATAGGCCTTTTCCGCCAGCCAGAGGACCGCCAGCGCCGACAGCGGCGAAGGGAAATCCCAGGGAGACAAGGAGGAGGGACTTCGGTAAACCGCCTTCCTGGAAACGGCCGTAATGGATTGCAAAGCGGGATTTTCCAGATGCCGCAGAACACTTTTCCCCAGACACTGGGAAAGGACAATCACTTCCGGATTCCAGCGAATCAACTGCTCCGGAGAAACATCCCGGAAATAGCCGTACAAATCGTGGGAGACGTTCACCAGCCCGGCTTTATGCAGAATTTCATCCTGCAGCATACTGCCGGTGGCCGTACTGAACAGGCCCCGGGGAGAGGCGAAATAAGCGGTTTTCCGCTTTTCCGGTGTCAGTGAAACCAGATGCGCTTCCACCAATGCCAGAACGGTATCCATCGCTTCTGCGGCCGGAACCCCCTGCCCCGCTCTCCCCCCCGCCCGGGCAATCAGATCAAGGGTCGCTTGAATGCTGGAAAAGGTTTCCGGCAAAATTACAATCGCCGGGATCCCCATGGTCGCCAAACGGTCAGCAAGCTCCCGGCCGTCTTTCTGGGCATACAGAATGACCAGGTCCGGCTGAAGAGAAACCAGGGTTTCCAGATTGATACCGCTGGACTTGCTGCCGACGGTGGTTATCCCGGTCACCTCGGGGTAAACCGCCCGTTGCAGGGGGTCCCGGGTAGACTCCGTATCAATACCCACCAGCTTCTTCTGCAATCCCAGACTGAAGACGCACAACGTCGCCGGCTTAAAGGTGGTCACCAGCCGTTGCACCGGCCCGTTCAGGGCTACGGTACGTCCGGCCATATCGATCACCGTCCGGTTTGCAACGGCTGCGGCGGAAAAACCGGGGCCGGCAAGCAGCCCGAAACCCAGAACCAGGAGAAAAACCCCGACGAAACACCGCCTCACCCTGATTTTCAGACACACGGCATACCTCCATTTTGCGGGAATATTTCTTTTCCGGTAATTATCATTCCCGGTCCCGCCCGTCAAGACAAGTCAGCCCGCGTTACCGCCTCGCAGAGGGCCGGCGGGATCACCGGAAAGATCGTTTCTTGCGGAAACAACAGTATACGCCAGAAAAGAGGCAATCATCAGCGCATAAACCAGAAAAAACACTTCATGGATCGGATTAGCGGCCACGGTCACTATCACCCCCACGGGGGCGGTTTCCGCATCTCCTGCCGCCAGAAAAAAACGGTTGATCGTTATCCGCAAGGATCCGTAACGAAAAGGTTGAAGCAAAAAAGCCCGGCCGGCAGCCACAGACTGACCGTTTTTATGCAGGGAAAAATCGGCGGAATTGGTTTTCAAACCCATACGCGCACGTGTCATTTTCTGCCGGCCCTGATGATGATCCATGGCCAGCAGTTCCCGGGAAGACAAATACGTCACCGCCTCCAGTCGTATGGCCCGTCCATCCGGTAACGAAAGCGACTGCTCCGGCAGCAGCTTGTGATAGGCCGTCTTGAAGCCCACCACCAGATTGGCCCCGTGGCCGATCATTACCACCCCCAGCAAAACATGAAGCAGCAGGGACAGAAAAGACTTCCTATCCCGGCGAACCCGCAGCCTGGGCAGCAGCATGGTAAGGCTGCAGCCGATCAGATTAACCAGCAAAAAGCCGGACAGGATGAACAAGCCGCCCAGCCACAGGGAAAGCAGCCAGTGCTCACGGCTGTTATGCAGAAGCCAGTACAGCAGTAACCGGTCGTTCATCTGCTGGACCGCCGCATCGGTGACCGGGTGGTGGGCCAGAATCAGGCCCAGGCTCAGCCAGGCAATCAAAGCGGCCATGATCCCCGCACTCAGGGGAAGGGAGGACAGGCGCTGCAGCACCAGGCGCCCTTTATCTGATGACGGCGAGGAAACATCTACCATAGCAGAAACCCGGCAATAATAAACGGCGACAGCAAATGAAGAAAAGACACCCATTGCCGACGAAGATGCGACAGCGGAGGGATGTGAAGATTGAGCATCATGATGAAAAAAATCAGGGTGGACTGAAAAAAATTGCCGCTCCAGTGCCAGGAATCCCCCCATCCCAGCAGACACCAGATGGAACCGGACAGTTCACTGCACAAAAACAGGACGGCACCCACCATAAACAGTTGTTTGTCAAATACGGCCCGACCGCTGATCAGAGCAGCCAAAGCCGACAGCCCTGCGCTCAGCATCACCCCCGCCGCCAGCAGCTTGCAGAAAAAAAATCCCTGCACCCAGTAACTGGCGTACATGAAATAGTCATGATTGATTTGAAGCCCGGACAAGACCGGCCACAGGCTGATTCCGCCCAGGACAAAGCCAAACAGTAGCCGGTGGGGCCGATGATCGGGAATCCGGGAAGAAAATGCGAACAGCAACGCGCTGGTCCAGAGAACCAATGTCAGGGATTCATATCCGCCGTACAGCGGAAGACGGCGGATAACGACAATCAGCAGCAGCAGATGAATCGACAGCAGCAACCATCCGGCCACCGCTGTCATCCGGCTCCACGCTTTTTGTTTTCGTGTTCCGGCCAATACCGCGGTGATAAAAAAACATAGCGCTGCACAAATATGCAGCGCTATGGCATTCGGGATGACAAAAGTGCCCGTCATCGATATATTCCGCAAACATGCAAAGTTTTACTGTCCGATCCTGCCGGGCCGACCGCCGGACGTTCAATGTCCCGGACCGGCGGCACTGTCAGGCCGGCTTCCGATACCATAATGGCACATACATATTATCAATTCAAACTTTCGTCAACATCCGAAAGAAAAGACCAAAGAACTTGATTTTTTAAAACTCGGCACTGACACCCACGCGCCAGTTCAACCCCCGCCCGGGAAAACCGATCTCCTGCTCGTAATCTTCGTCGAAAATATTATCCACTTCCACGTAACAGGTGACCGTTTCCTGGAAGGTTTTGGAAATGCGCCCGTTTACAATAAAATAATCATCGCTCTTGGTGCTGTCCGCCGCAGGATCGCTGGTTGTCGGCAAATCCTCGTAGACTTCATCCACATAAATACCCTGCAGATCCAGTCTGGCGAGCACTTTGGGAATGGTGATCCCGCAGCCTGCGCCCAGTTTGTGCTCCGGAACACCGCTGACTTCATCTGTAGCGCGTCCACTGCTGTGGTTCTTGGCCCGGTTGTAGGTATAATTAAAATTCATTTCCAGCATCTCTAAGGGTCTCAGTCCCAGCGAAACTTCCACGCCCATCATGGCAATATCTTCCGTGTTGGTATAGATATCATCACCGGTATAATCGGCCTCATAATAATCCCGGGAGATCCAGTCGGAAATATCGTGGTAAAAACCGGAAACATCCGCGATCATCCAGGATCCCACCTGCTGCCGCACACCCAGGGTATAATTAACAGTCTGCTCGGAAGAAAGGTCCGGATTTCCGCCGCTTGACGAATAGAGCTGATTGAGGGTCGGGAAACGGGTCTTGCGGGCCAGAGACCCGTAAATCGTGGTTTGATCACCCAGCAGACAATCAAAACCGATCATGGGATTCAGTTCATCCTCAGTGCCGGGGGTGTCCCTGTCCGCCTGACCGGTAAAATTATCGTCGCGGTCAAATTCATAATCTTCGGCGTCATCTACATCAAACCAGTCGTAACTGATGCCGGCATATACCCGCAAAATTTCCCCGGCCTGAAATTCATGCTCGGTGCCCACAGAACCGGTATAAGAAATGTATTTATTAAACGGCAGATAACTGTCCGCCCGGTCGTCATGGGCATCCCGTTTGTAATGCAGGGAAACATGGCCGGTGTGCCATTCGGCCCCGGAAAAATCGACGAACAGGGAACCGCCGAAAATATCATCCTCATAAGTACTTTTGGCGATCACCGTATCCATGGCGGGGCTGTCATAGGAAACATACTCATCTTCATGATCGTGGTAAAAAAGCTTACCGCGCAGGGTGAGGTTGTCCCCCAAGGTTTGCCGGCCGCTGATATCCATGCCCCAGTCGTCATATTTTTCAAACCGGGCAAAAGTGGAAAAGGCTGGATTATCCCCACTGCGGGGAAATATTTTATAAGAATCGGTGGCAAAGGGGTGACCTTTTTCCGACTGCAGGGTATGAAAACTGACAAAATACTCGCTGTCCGGCGTGGGGGTTACACCGATGCGGGCCCAGAATTTATCTTCTTCATAATCGGAATTGTCCCGGCGCCCCCCGTCCTCGTGGATACCGTCCTGGTCCGGCATCCAACGTCTCATCCGGGTGGCGATTTCCGGATCAAAATCATCGGACAACTTCCAGCCGTCGCTTTCCTGGTGATTATAGCTGAGCCAGTAATTAACCGCCCCGATCTGGTTCCCGTGGGAAACAGAAGCGGTATAGGTATCATCCTGCCCCATGTCTACCTGCGCCTTAAAGGTCGGATCTTCGGTACCCTGCCGGGTCACGATATTGATCACCGCCACCTGGGCGTTGGGACCGTAAAGTACGGACGGCGCGTTTTTGGTAATCTCGATTTTGGAAATAACATCCGCCGGTATCTGATCCAGATTGAGCTTGCCGTAATAGGTCTCATAGTAGGGAATACCGTCGATCAAAAACAGGGTCTTTTCCTGGGCAAAGCCGTGTACGGATATTTCCGGCTCATTTTTGCGGCCACGGGTCATGACTACCCCCGGCGCAAACTTCAGGGCTTCGGCTACCGTATCGCTGTTAAACTTTTGGATATCTTCCGCCGTCAGGATATGGGTAAGGCCGACATCCGCCACACTGGCCTTTTCCCCGGTTACCACGACTTCCCCCAGGGTGTAGGTTTCATCCGTACCGTTTTCGGCAGCCACCCCTGTGCCCGCCAGCATCATCATACAGCAGAAAACGATTCCCAGCCGTATCCACCACATACCAGCCTCCTTGCTTTTTGGTGTATTGAAAAAATCTTGTCTTATTTCCTGTAAAATAAGGTTCCGCCTGACTGGTCCAAAAAAGTAAATATAGTTTTTACAAGGATTCTTTGTCAATTAAAAAGTTATTTTTAAATTTAAAATACCGAAAACAACAAAAAAATACCAGAAACAACAATCAGGTTTTCCGAAATCCCTTCGGCCCTGTTGCCCATTAAATTAAGAATTTGTATTTACTATAAAATGATGATAAAAAAATTTGAGGAAACAAAATCCAGCAGGATAAAATTTTGGTTGGGGAAATACATATGACAATACTAAAGGGCATCATCGGACTGACGGTTTTTATTGCTGCTGCCTGGCTGATCAGCGAAAACCGTCGCCGGGTGTCAATCAAAACCATCTTTGCCGGAGTGGGGCTGCAATTGGTTATTGCCGTTGTATTGCTGAAATTTACCGCTTGTACGCGATTTTTCGTCCTGCTGAACCGGGCTATCCTGGCCCTGGAAACATCCACGGAAGCAGGAACCGCCTTTGTCTTCGGCTATATCGGTGGGGGCCAGCCGCCTTTTGACATAACCAGCCCCGCGGCTACCGTGGTTCTGGCCTTCCAAAAACTGCCGATTATTCTGGTTATGAGCGCTTTGTCCGCCCTGCTGTTTTACTGGAAAATCCTGCCCCTGATCGTAAAAATTTTTTCCTGGCTGCTGCAGAAAACAATCGGCCTGGGCGGCGCCGAGGGTGTTGGACTTTCGGCCAATATCTTTGTCGGTATGGTGGAATCACCGCTGTTGATCCGCCCCTATCTCAACCGCTTGACCCGGAGTGAACTTTTCTGTCTCATGACCTGTGGCATGGCGACCATTGCCGGTACTGTTCTGGCATTGTATGCCAGCATTCTGAAAAACATCATTCCCAACGTTATGGGTCATATTCTGACCGCTTCTCTGATCAGTGTTCCGGCGGCCATCACCATCGCCAAAATCATGATTCCGGAAACCGCTCCCCCCACCACCGGCGAACTGCCGCCGGACCGGGAGACCCAAAGCGCCATGGACGCCATCACCAAGGGAACCTTTCAAGGGATTGAACTGCTTATCAACATTATCGGCATGCTCATCGTCCTGGTGGCTTTGGTACACCTGGTCAATCTCCTGCTGGGACTGCTGCCGGATGTGGGCGCCGCTGCGCTCACCCTGGAACGTCTGCTGGGCTTTATCATGGCCCCGGTCGTCTGGCTGATGGGGATTCCCTGGGCGGAAGCATCTACCGCCGGCGCGCTGATGGGCACGAAGACAGTACTGAACGAACTGCTGGCCTATATTCACCTTAGCCAATTACCGTCCGGAGCGCTGACCTCCCACAGCATGATTATTATGACCTATGCCATGTGCGGCTTTGCCAACCCCGGCAGCCTGGGCATTATGATCGGCGGCATGGGTACCATGGCGCCGGACAGAAAAAAAGAAATCATCGCCTTGGGTTGGCGATCCATTGTAGCCGGAACCCTGGCCACCTGCATGACCGGAACTCTGGCGGGTATGCTGCTGTAATTAGATTCATTATAGTGTATATAAAATACCAAAAGATACCACATATTGTGTTCATCAGGCGCTCCGATGACTTTTATCAAGACCGGCAATTTAGATATGGATATTCCCATTGACAAATGGTATTATGGAATTAATTTATAAGGTACAGATAAAAAGTTGGCTGGCATTCACCAGCTTACCGATAGATAGCGGCTGTGTTCCCCATCCCCTCCTCCCCTCCCCCCCTAAATGGGGAACACGGCCGTTTATCTTTAAAAATTAAATAAATATATCGTTCAAGAGGAA
>CAZWCS010000134.1:0-10420 GCA_964632805.1 uncultured Desulfobacterales bacterium | reverse complement strand
TAATAGGACAAAAAAAACCCTTTGTCAAATCCATCCATATTTTTGTCGCAGACCCTATTACCAGTGGCATTATTATAACATAAAAATTTTCAGAAGCTTCCGGGGAAAAACACTCGATCCGAAAACAGATAAAATGGCCACCAACAGTTGCCCACCGATTCGTTCTATAACTACCTGGGGGATCATGACATACCTGATCCTTTTTCTTTCTGCGACTGTTGGATACGGCTTCCAGACTGCCGGAAAACCCACAATCGATAAAACCTGCCTGGCCCAAAAGCACCGCACCTTCAGCCTCTACATGGAAAACGATGCTTTATTGGGGAACGGCACCGACGGTCAATATACCAACGGCCTGAAATTATCCTGGAGCCGATACGGCCTGTCCGAGCTCCCGGAGGATGCGTCCGTGCACAAATGGTTCTATCCGATTATCAGATACATCGGCATGGACGCTCCTGCTGAAGCGGATAAAGCGCTTACCTTCTCCATCGGGCAGAATATTTACACCCCCAATGAGATTGAAAAAAAAGAGCTGATAAAAGATGACCGGCCCTATACCGGCATTACGTATTTTGAAATGGGATTTCACAAAAAACATAGCCATCGCATGCACACGGTGGGAATAATCGGCGGAGTTGTCGGCCCCAGTTCCTATGCGGATGAAATCCAGACATATAGCCATGAAGTTCTCAATAATGATATGCCCCGCGGCTGGAAGAATCAACTGGAAGACGAACCGGTACTGGCTTTGGTGTATGATTATAAACAAAAACTTTTGGCCGCCAATCTCAATCAAGGATGGGGGGGAGATATTATTTTCCACACCGGCGGCTGTCTGGGAAATGCCCTGACCTGTTACCAGGCGGGGATATCCCTCCGCGGCGGATGGAATGTACCGGATGACTGCGGCAATTTCCCCATTCAACCGGCTACCTGCTTCAATGCGGAAACTGCCAGAATCACCTGTTCGCACCCAAACATGCTGGGCTGTCACTTCTTTCTCTCACTGAGCGCGAAAGCCGTTTTGCAGGATATTTTTCTGGACGGCAACACTTTCCGGGACAGCCATCGTGTCGACAAAAAGCCATTGGTTGGCTCCGCCATGACGGGGATCGGTATCACCACCGGCCGCATGAAAATTGTCTGCAGCATTGTCTGGAAAACCAAATCGTTTAATCATCAGCATGATCCGGAAACATTCGGCTCAATTGACATCGCCTTTCAATATTAATCTAATGTCAGCCCTGCAACAGCGTATCCAACTCCCCGTTATCATCCAGTGCCTTCATATCATCAAAACCACCGATATGGTATTCGCCAATAAAAATCTGGGGTACGGTTTGTCGGCCGCCACTGCGCCGCACAGCTTCTTCCATATATTCCGGATAAATATCCACGCGGCGTTCCTCCGGAATCACGCCTTTGGCTGCCAACAGATTTTTCGCACGCATACAATAGGGACACGCCCCCGAAGTGTAAACAAGCACCTCTTTCATTTTTTCCTCCGGTTCCTCTCTATTTCTATATTCCCGGATAGACGGCGGTAATATCCGGCTATTCCATATCCGTCGCTTCCACGCTGTCGATAAACTGCTGCCAGACCGGCATAAATTCAGCCAAAGGCCGGCTGTCAGGGGTTCGCAGTTCCAGCGTAGGCCCCTTGATATTCAGCCGGACATCGGTAAAAATTGTGGTCAAATGATACAAAAACTGCTCGAAATCATTGACGCTGCTCTGCCAGAACGGCTGATTTTCTCCCAGTACATCCGCATACATTCCTACCCGCACCAGTTCCTCCACAACATTACGGGGCGCCAGCGCCATATCAATGACAATATACAGCCAGCCGCACCGGGAGGGATCGGTATTTTCCCAGATATCCCGTCGCTGCGCGCTCATCTGAAACAGCGGCAACCGGGAAATCCGGCACAGAGCCGTAAATATCGGGACCAGTTCCCGGATATGCCGCATGACGACATGGAGGTGAATAGAGGCCGTTCCTTTCATCATTTCGCGTCCCCGGGTACCGCTGCTTCCCAGGCGTTCGTGCAATAAGCGGTACCGCTCGGATAGCAGACAGAGCGGCGTTTCTCCCCGGTCCGGCAGGTAATCTACCGCCAGATAAGAAATACCCAGATTCTCTTCGATGCGGCGATTGGTCTGTGCAATGTTTGCAATTGCAGCCTCCACTCCCTGCATGTCTTCCGGCAGCAACGGCGGACTGTAATATTCGATCTGCCCCCCCGGCTCAAAAGCCGCGCCCATTCCGGAAGGATGATAAAACCCGTTTCCCTGTGGTTGAAAACCGCACTGCGGCAAAAAATCGGCCACTCGCTGCACATCGGCGGGGGTTAACGGGGCGGCGGGCAGAAACTCATACTCGAACCCGTAGGTTCTGGGACCAGCAAAGGACTTGGAGGCAATCAGCTCCAGAAGTCGGTCGGTATAGATATTGATCAGCTTATCCGCCTGTGAAGATGGCGTCATGAGTGGCTCTCCGGCCGGAAAATTTTCAGGTAACAATCATTATCCGCTACTGATATCAAAAAATTCTTGATACCACAAGGTAAACATAATCGCTGCAAAGACCCGATCCGCGGCCGAAACCAACGTAGCCGGGCCGGTATCGGCAATGGAAATCCGCTGCAGATCCGCTCTGACCATATCCGGATTCAATATCCCCTGCTCCCGGATCATATTTCCCAGCAGAATTTCCTGCAGGCAATCCGGCAGATGCTCCGGTGTGGCCAACCAGTCCGCCAGGGGGATCGTAAAAGGTTGCTTCTTCCGCCCGGCTGTCCTCGAATCAAGCAGGCCGCAGGTAGTATAGGCATGGCTGCAAATTCGCTTTTCCCGTCCCTGGACGGCATCGGCCTTGAAAACCGACGGCAGAGCCGCCGCAAACTCCGCCAATCGATAATCCAGAAAGGGGGTACGGGTTTCCAGGGAATGGCGCATGGACAGTTTATCCAGCCGTAAAATCACATAATCCGGCAACCGGGCCCGGCACTCCACAGCAATGGCTGCGTTCAAGGCATCCTCCCGACCGGTAAGCGCCGGCCGGGCATTTTCCGGAAAAACCACACAGCCTACATGCCGGCCCAGCAGGCGCTCCAGTTCTTCGGGCAAAAAAAGCAACTCGCTCTGGATATACCGCTGCACGGGATCAGCTTGCCGTATCTTCAGATAATCGACCAACTCCGGGTACATATCGATCAGCGCCCGCTGTTTTTCCGGCGGCAAATCGGGATACCGGCCAGCGGCGGCTTCCAGCAGAAATTTACGATAGCCGGCAAAGATCTCATCCGCTCCTTCCCCCGTCAGGACGGCCTTGACCTGACCGGCGGCCAGATCACAAACCTGATCGGTGGGCAGGACGGTTCCCAGGCAAATCGGTTCTTCCAGGGAACGCACAATGCCGGGCAGGCTTTCCAGGGTTTCCCGTCCACACAACCGGTTGTGCCTTCGGGCCGAAGCAAAACGGGAGGCGCTGGCCCGCAAAAATCGCTCCACCTGCGGCAATTCGTTATATTTATCCTCGGCAAAAGACATGGTAAACAGGCGAATATCCGGTTGGTGACCGGCCGCAAGAGCCGAAACCGCCGAAGAGTCGATACCGCCGCTGAGCAGGGTACCCACTTCCACATCCGAACGGAGGCGCAGACGTACGGCATCAGACAAAAGTTCCAGAAACCGCTCCCCGGCCTCATCCAGACTGAGACTGGACATGGATTGATCCGGGGACTGCCCGGGCAGATATTCCCAGTAGCGGCGAATGGTATATTGATCCCTCTGCAAGTTGTAATCCAGAAAGGATCCCGGCGGCAAACGCTTGATACCTGCAAACAGCGTGTCCTCTCCCGGCAGATAGCGATAAGTAAAAAAAATCGGCAGGGCCGCGGTATTCAGACGGGGAGGCCGACCGGTAGCCGCCAGCAGGGGTTTAATCTCGGAAGCAAAAAAAAAGGTTTCCGCCTGCCGGGTGTAGTAGAGCGGTTTAATGCCGAATCGATCCCGAAACAACAGCAGACGATTGCGGGGCGGATCATAAATGGCTCCGGCGTACATGCCGTTCAAATGATGCAAAAAATCCAGGCCACACTGACGATAAAGATGCAGGGCCACCTCGATGTCCCCCCGGGACACAAGGAATTCTTCCTCCAGCAGCGGCTTCAACTCCAGATAATTGTAAATCTGACCGTTACAGATAATGGCACTGCCGTCCCGCGAACAGACCAGGGGCTGCATGCCGGTCTCCAGATCCAGAATGGCCAGACGGGTCAAACCCAGACCGAGATATCCCCCGGAAACCGGGAAAATCATATCTTTGTTATCATCCGGCCCACGATGCCGCAGGAGTTTTCCCATTTCCGAAAGAACCGCCTGCAACATCTCCGGTGACCGGGAGCGGGAGATAATACCGTAAACACCGCACATACAGAACCCTCTCTTGGAACGGCTCACACAATGGACAAAACCGAGCACCAGCGGTCATATTCGGTGTCCACAGCCAGACCTCTCTGCTTCAAGACCGCTATCATACTGTCCGTATTGAACCGCAGGGTGGGATTCATTCGAAATTCTTCGGCCAGGGTGGAACAAACCCGTCGCGGGTCATACCTCCGGCGAAATTCTTCAATTGCCGTGTTCCCCGGCTCAATCTTCGCCGCCGTATTCAGATATTCCAGCACATAATCATGGCCGCCGTAAATGACCGTTTCTTCAGGAAAACGCATTATCATCTTGATGGATTGCAGAAACTGTTGCCGATCACCGGTAAAACACCGCCCGACCTTTCCGGTGAACAAAGTATCGCCGGTTATTAAGGCAGAATCCACATGAAAGATCAAGGAGTCTTCCGTATGGCCGGGGGTGTGATAAATACAAATACGATGCCCCTCCAAAACCAGACTGTTCCGGCCGATCAACTCCTCGCAGGTAAAATATTCCGCATCCGTTGCCGCCAGTATAGCGACGTTGCCGCCGGTATGATCCGGATGGGAATGGGTGTTGACTACCGCCTGCAACTTCAGACCGGACGCCGTCAGAAAAGAGAGAATTTCCTCCACCGCGCCAGGGTCAACGGCCAGGGCCGTTTTCTTGCCGCAGATCAGGTAGGCCAGATTATCCTGTCCATAACGAAACTGATAAAACTGCATGATATCACCTTCCTTCACCCTTCTACGAAAGGCTGCGCAAAATGCCAACTTCCTTCCTGTAAAAGGAATATAATCACCCTGGCCTCCGGAGACAATCCCCTTTTACGAAACGAAAAAAGAAACAATTTACAGCAACCCGGAAATGTGCTTAGAATACACAAATCGAAAAACAATAAAAAGCCAAAGACGAACCGCCAGACGAGCCGCATTATGTCTTTTACAAAGAATCTGTCAACCCTCTTTACCTGCTTTCTGCTGATCATCGGGCTGGTATGGCCCCTCCCTGCGGAAACATATAAGATGGGGGTAGTTGACTCGGACCGGTTAATTGAAGAAACAGCAATCGGCCAAAAAGCCAAGGGGGAGTTTTTGTCCGAACTGGAAAATATCCGAAAAATTCTGGCCCAAAAACAAAAACGGATAAAAATCCTTCAAGACAGCCTTATTCTCGCCCAACAGATTGATGACGAAAAATCCTCCATCAATAAACAGAGAAAAAAACTGGCCCGGGAAATCGAGGAGTATAAACAGATCGAAACACTTCTGCAAAGGCGCCTGCAAAAAAAAGATATGGAAGTTGCGGACAAACTCCGGCAGAAAGTAAAAAAAATCCTCAGACAGCATTTTATTCAGGAACGGGGGTATACCATTATCCTGGAAAAACAGGATACGGCCGTTATTGCTGACAGTATCGACATCACGGACGAAATCATTAAAGTCCTGAACCGGGAATTACCGGAAACAGAAAAAGACGAAGAGTAAAAAACGGACCTGTTTTACAGGCAAACCGCTGCTGTTTTTTTCGGTTTTATGTTGATTTTGAAAAAAATACCTGATAGTAAAAATTTAACATCCGTCAAATTTTTTGCATGGGCAAATGCATTAACTATTTGATTTTAAAATGTAAACAACGGCCATGAAACAATTTTCGGGCCAACGACGCAAAGCGAGAAAAGGAGGAACAAAATGAGCGACATCAAATTCGACGACAAAGTTGCGGTGGTAACCGGTGCCGGCGGCGGTCTTGGCAGATCCCACGCCCTTCTGCTGGCCTCCCGTGGTTGTAAAGTAGTGGTCAACGATCTGGGCGGTTCCCGGGACGGTACCGGTGCCGGAAGTGAGATGGCCGACAAAGTCGTTCAGGAAATCAAAGACGCCGGCGGAGAAGCCGTGGCCAATTACGACGGCGTGGATACGATGGAAGGCGGGGCCAACATCATTAAAACCGCCGTGGACAATTTCGGCAAAATCGACATCGTAATCAACAATGCCGGTATTCTGCGGGACAAGTCCTTCATGAAAATGGATGAGGATTCCTGGGACCTGGTTTACAAAGTACATATCAAAGGCGCCTTTAATGTCACCAAGCACGCCTGGCCCCATATGCGGGAAAACGGCTACGGCCGGGTAGTAATGACCTCCTCGGCGGCCGGGATTTTCGGCAACTTCGGCCAGACCAACTACGGCTCCGCCAAAATGGCGCTGGTGGGCTTCATGAACGTTCTCAAGCTTGAGGGTGCCAAATATAACATCAAAGTCAACACCATTGCCCCCCTGGCCGGTTCCCGTCTGACCGAAGACATTATGCCCCCCGATTTCCTGGAAAAACTGAAACCGGAACTGGTTTCTCCGCTGGTGGCCTACCTGTCTTCGGAAGATTGTCAGGAAAGCGGCGGCATCTATTCCGTGGGCGGCGGCTATATCGGCCGTATCGCCGTGATGGAAGGCCCCGGCTATACCAAACCGCTGTCTGAAGGCATGAGCATTGAAGATGTGCGGGACAACTGGGATCAGGCCAACAGCCTGGAAAACGCGAAATACTTCGGCAATCTCAACGAAGAAATGGGCAAGGTTCTGGCCAACCTGAACACCTAGTTCCGGCCCAAACACCGTTTTTTAGCCTGGATGGACCCGGCAGGCGGGGAAAATCGCTTTTTCCCGCCTGTTTTTTTTACCCCGGCTAAATGATTTTCCGGACCTCGAAGAACTCGATCATCTCTTTGCGGAATCGTTCCCAGCTTTTGACCCGGTCGTCAAAAGAGTCGGCAAATATGGCGTGGGAAGGATATCCCGCCGCTTCCAGATCCCGCATGCAGGGTTTCACCATCCCCCAGGTGTTACGGCATCCCAGGGTTCCCATATAAAGGGTGCAATCCGCCTGATAAATTTTACAGGCGGCCAGAGTATCCTCCAGCCACATGGCCGGGGCATCATAAGGACCCCGGATCTGTTTCAGCATGGGCATCCGCGCCAGTTGATCCGCCAGGCTGTCAAGCACCGCTTCTTCCGAGGACAGATCCATGGCATAACACTGCTCTTCCCGTCCCACGGCATACGGCGAACCTTCCGAAAAAAAATAATTGAGAAAACTGCCCAGGGTGCTGACTTCCAGTTCGTTAAAAAGGGCAAAAAACCGCATATTATAAGTATAATGATCAATATAACTGCTTAAACAGCGTGCTTTTTCTTTTCCGGAAAGAGTGCCCGCCAGCCCTTTTTCATAATTGGTTCGAGTAACCGTGAGCATTTCTTCCAGAACCCGGGTGCCGTGCCGGGTACCGTTCATGGCAAATTTTATCAGATAAATAAATGCCTGCACCAAAGGCGGCGCAGGACAGGGCCGGGCGGTCATCAACTGCTGAATCTCGTTGATGAGTTCATCCTGTTTTTTAATTTCAACGGCAACCTCCCGCAGTTTATCCCAATCCGTTTTTTTTCCGCTGTATTTTTCCAGAAAGGCAATCATATTGCGAAAATCCCGGCGATGATATTCTGTGGCCCGTTTTCCGGTCAAGGTCGGCGGCATGTCATGCATGTACATGGGAATATCTTCGTGAGAACAATAAAAATGATAGGCATTAGCATTGGAATCACAGATTCCCGCGGTATTGGCAATACAGAAATCCGGCTTGTGACCGAATCCGGAAAGATATGCCCCCAGAGAAGCGCGTTGCCCCGAACAGGAGGTTTCGGTCATACCGGCTTCTACCGAGTAATCAAGAAAATCGGACATCCCCGCCCGAAACTGAACACAGCCATGGCCGGTCAGCACTTCGGCAGTAGCGGGAACACAGTCAAAGGCATACATTACCCCTACCGGATAGCAATAGGTGGTCAGGACAATTTTTTTATTCCGCTCCCGGGAGTGAATCAGTTCCTCCGCCCATTCCGCATTGGCCTCGGAAGCAATCTGGATAATATCGCCATGCTGTTTTATAATTTCAAAAAAGTCCACTTCTCCGGACGACATGGGACTCAGCGCGGCCTTCAATTCCCGGTCGGTGCTGTTTTTCAGCATGGTGGCCATGGAGCGAAAATAGCCGTACAGACGTTTATCAAGCGGATAATTTTTGCGTTTCCCGGTCATCTTCTGATCCTTTCTCGTCGTGATTGGCAGACAAAGAAGCGTTCTTCCGACAAAAGAGGGGAAAATTCCGCTGCGGCAAGAAAAAATCGTTTTTCGGCAGGCCCCAATCCCACCTCCGGTCCGATAAAACATTTTACAACACAGGGGATTATCCTTCAAGTTTGAAAAACTCCCCTCCCGTTTTTTCTTGACATCTCCCCCGCAGGCGGTATATAAAAAACATTCAGAAAGCAACTTCCCGCTCCTCCTCAGTAATGCCCTTCTTATGTTGCTGTCTTCATAAAAGAGTAATTATAATAGATATTTATAATTATATCGCGGCTGAGCGCTTTACGAATTTATTCCAAAAGACAAAAAAAGGGATAGCAACAAGCGATCGCAAACCACGCGAGACATCCTCTGACACAAACCAAGGAGGGCACTATGAAAGAAGTCTATGACGTCGTCATTGCCGGTGGCGGAACCAACAGTCTCAGCCTGGCCGCCTACCTGGGCAAATGCGGGCTGTCGGTCTGCATCTGTGAAGACCACCACGAATGCGGGGGAGGCGCCGAAAACGCCGAGCCCATCCCGGGGTTCCGCATCGATCCCCATGCCACCTATTTGTACGGAGCGGCGGCCCCGGCCTTTGAACAACTGGAACTGCACAAATTCGGCTTCCGCCTGGTCAATGTCTGGAGTGCCGGCGGGGGGATAACTTCCGACGGCCGGGGATTTACCTTCAGTCTGCACGACATGGAGACCTCCTCCAAAATACTGCGGAAATTTTCCGAACAGGACGCGGAAATCTGGGAAGTACTGCATGAAGCCCTTATGGGGGAAAAAGGGGACATGACGAATCTGGTAAAATTTCTGCGCTCCATTTACTGGACTCCGCCGCCGCCCCCTCATGTTCATCTCAGCCCGGAGGAACTGCCCTGGGGCAAAGTCATGAACGAGATCCTGCCCGGCCTTTATGACGACGAGTGGAACCGCATGTCCACCTTTGATGTAGCGGACACCCTGTTTGAAACCGAGTGCATGAAAGTTATCCTGGGTATGGGGGCCTGGTATAATGGGCCCTTTCCCGCCTGGAAAGGCACCGGCATTCAGGGACTGGCCTGTGACATGCTCTTTGAATACAGCAGCGGCTCCCCCCGGGGCGGTATGCACTCCCTGACCCATGCCCTGGTGCGCTGTGCCATGCATTACGGTGCCAAAATCTACACCAACGCCCGGGTGGAAGAGATCATTGTGGAAGACGGCGAGGCCAAGGGGGTCATCCTCAACGACAACGCCCCGGTGAAAAACAAAAAAATCTATGCTGCCAAGGCGGTCATCTCCAACACCCATGTCCAGAAAACTTTTCTGGATCTGGTGCCTTCCCGGGAACTGGACCAGAATTTTCTGGAGCAGGTGCGGGGAACCAACCTGCGGGGCGGCAGCCTGTTTGTTCTGTCAATCATTGCCAAGGAACTGCCGAAATTCATCGGTACGGCCAACGAGGATTTCGGCGACGGCCGCTGGCCGAGCACCATCATGATCAATTGCGATTCCCGGGAGCCGATCTACGATATGGCCCGGGAGATTCACGGCCGCAATATGCACCCTCTGGACCCGGACAAGTTTATTATTCCCCTGCTTATCCACGACACTTACGACCGGACCCGCTGCCCGGACGGCTATCACATTTTTTCACCCATCTACCAGCAGGTGCCGCCGCCGGAGTATCACCGGGACGGGCCGGAAGCGGTCAACAAAGCCAAAGACGAAATCGTGGATTCCATGCTGACGAAAATCCGGCAGGTGGCCCCCAATCTTACGGACGACAAAATCGTGGCCAAATTCGTGAACACGCCCTATGACTCCGAACACCGGAACATGGCCTTTGTGGGCGGCAACTGGATGGGCA
>CAZWCS010000133.1:0-10635 GCA_964632805.1 uncultured Desulfobacterales bacterium | reverse complement strand
GGCGGTCTTGAAAACCGTTGAGCGAAAGCTCCGTGGGTTCGAATCCTACCTCCTCCGCCAGCCAGTTTACCAGTAAATATGCATCCAGCAGGCACACACAAGCGCATCTTACGGAAACAACTGAAGAATTTTAGCAATAACCAATAGTCCCCTGCAAGTGCCAAACTACAATTTCCCTTTCCGTAAATTGGCAAACCACTGCTCGTATTCCTTTGGTTTGAGCAGGTTAAAGGTATAGTGCTGGGCGGCATCATTCCGACAGGGCTTGGGGATATCGGCGATGTTGGTGGCCCGTAATTTCTGATTTACTTTCCCAAAGTGGTCGGCGGCATATTCGGCTTTGGCCGGGGTGGCTTCGTCATCATCGTCGTCGGCTTTGATTTCCACCACTTTTATCAGATATTCGATGCCCTCATCCTGGAGGTTTCGGAGCGTATCCAGGTGCTTGGTCTGTCCCTGGATTTCCAGGGCGGCCATATAATTGTCCAGGTTCAACTGGATGCAAAAATCCGGATTAAAACCTCTTCTGACCCGGTCCTTGCCACGCCGCCAGTATTCATAATCGATGCTGTAAAAGCCCTTGTCCGGGGATTTTATCCAGGCATCAATATAGCCGGCGTGTTCAATCAACTGAAACACAAAGTCTTTTTCTGGTGCATGGGAAACCAGCACCAGGGATTGGGGGGTTTTGAACCTGGAGGTATTGACCACATAGGGAGAGCGGCCATCGTTTTCCACAAAGGTGCGAATGATATCCTTATGGGTTTGTACAAACATTTCCGGCTGAAAGCCGGGCAGGGACAACTGCTTTTGATCGTTTTCCAATCCCCCGCGCCAGCCGTGGAGATATTCCAGCACCGCCCGGTTATCGTTCTGCAATTCGCTTTCGTAATCTTCACTTAAAAAGGCCGTGGCATCTTTATCCAAGGCACTCAAGCGCAGACTGTGGAGCACCATTTCATGGGTGGCGGTGGGTTGCAAATCGCCTTCAATATTGACAAACACCCGTTTTTTATTGCCCCGGGGAAGAAACTGGTTGAAAAACAACTCGATTTCGTTTTTGTTTTTGCGGGAAAGCCGGTTGCCTTCGATGTTTGCCGCGGCCATGGCCTTGCGGATCACTTTTTCAATATCTTCTTCATCGGGGTACCGGTCATTAATGGCAACATCCCCGAAATCAAAATGCCAGGACTCAAAGGTGCGCAGTTTGAAACGATTATTGATCTCATAGACCACTTCATCGATAGTGTAAAAATTTCTGTCCAGTGCGTAATGCTTTTCATCTTTGGTGCGGGTGATGGTAACGCCCAGGTGCTCCTCAAAGGGCGTCAGCTTCAAGGCGCGCCGAGTTGGCGCCTTTTTTTCCGCAGCCACAAAATTTTCTCCGGCAATATAATTGAGGTTAAACAATGAAAAATGATGTTTGCCCCGGATATCTTCGGAGACCGGCAGGGGCCGGGAAGAAAGGTACATATCACTCTGAGTGACCGCATCCACCAGCTCTTTGATGTAATCGGCAAAGCGGTCATGGTTGGTGACGGTCAGGTAGGGGTAGGTTTGATGAATATGGGCGGTGGAAATATCCCGGGGTATGCGCAAACCCCGGCCCAGTACCTGGGAGATGAGCAGCTTGGACTTAAACACCCGATCTTCCATGGGCACGATTTGAAACACATTGTCCACATCCCAGCCTTCGGTGAGCTTGTTGACGGCAAAGATAAACTCCACGCTGCCGCCGGGTTTTTCGGGGTCAATCTCTTCAATATTGTCCAGTTGGTCTTTATAAGCTGATTGCGATACGCGGCTGACCACGCAGATCACCTTTTTGCGAACCTGGTCGATAATTTCCGAATCCGGGCCGGTGGCGCTGTTGTGCTTTTTTTCATAATCGGCCAAATAGGCAATAAACTCTTCGCTTCTATTCCGCGCATTCTCCTGGCCGGGGCAGATAAAAATGGTAATGGGTTTGACCCGGCGGTTTCCACCCTTATCCCGGTAGGCATATTTTTCGCGGTTTTCCAGGTGATTTTCCAGAACCACCTGAAAGCGCTGCTCGCGGGTCAGGTTGTCTTCGCCTTCTTCGGTCTGGGTGCGAACATTGTTGTTGATGTCTTTGATATATTTTTGCTCTATGGCATCCTTGATAGAGTAGTTGTAGATAACATCGGCAAAATAGTCATCCTGGTTGTAGGGGGTGCCGGTAAAGCCGATATGCCGGGTGATTTCCCGATTGTTTCGTAAAAACTGCATCCACAACCGCTCTTCTTTGGCATCCGTGCGCCTGCCTTCGGTGTCTTCTTCCTGGTCCATTACCAGCTGGTTTTGGGAGAATTTCAGGTGGGAATAGGCATGGTGAATTTCATCGCCCAGCACCAGCACTTCCTTTGTGTTGGCAAACAAAGTGTCGGTAATGGAACCAAAGGTATAGACGGCGTTGATGTTTTCAATGACAATGGAATCGTCTTCAATGGGATCGTTATCGTTTAAAACATTAATGGCCTTGCCGCGGTACTTGGGCGGCAGTTTTTCCACCAGGTCCGGACGACTCATCAGGGCCTTGAATTTTTCCCGCAGGCCCTGCTCGATAATGGTGGAGGCCGGCCCCAGCACCAGCACCCGCCGGGTCAGGCCCATAACCAAAGACAAATAGGCAACGGCAAAAATCACATAGGACTTGCCGGTGCCGGTGGCCATGTGGACCACCCCGGAAAGCCGGTCCGGCAGAGGGATATGGCCCAAAAACATCTTTTCGTCGCCAAAGCGCTGCTGAACCTGAAGCTTTTTCCGATAGTTTTCCCGGGCCAGGTCAACAATGGAGGTATAGGCCCCGCCCCAGAGGTAGATCATGACCTGCTTGATGGCCTGAAACTGGTATTCCCGGGTACCGGTCAAGGCGCTGACATATTCTTCAATTTCTTTGAAGTTGAACTTTTCGTAATTGCAGCGCCGGATATTGATATCCAGGGTGTGTTCGGACAGATTCATCTGCCGGGCGGCGGTTTTTGTTTTTTTCTTTTTGGCCATACGGGCTTACCCTTTCAGAATAAACGGGTCGCTTTCATTACCGTGTTTGTCAATGGCGATTACGGCCACGCTGTCGGTCAGACCGGGAATTTTAATTTCCTGCTTGTCATTGATGTCTTTGGCAAAGATGGTTTTTTCCATGTCAAAAATATGGTCGTCATAATCCACATCCACCAGCAGCATGGCCAGGCCGTCTGTGCCCTGGTATTTTTCACCGTTTTTGTCCAGAATGCCGGTTGAAAATTTCGTGATTTTCAAGCCGCCCTTGATCTTTTTCACCGCGATGTCCACCGCATCGTTAAAATAAAACCCGGTGGCGTTAATGAGGTTGTTGACATTGTCCTGGGTGTCGGGCTGTTCGATAATCTGAAAGTTGCGGGAGACATCTTCTAAAATTTTATAGGGGAATTTTAGCAGTTTGAAATAAACTTCCTGGCCGCTGTCGTTTTTTACGGTGGTGTCGCCGATGACGGTGCAGGTTTCCGGGGTGATGATATAATAGTTGCCCTTTAGCTTGCCGCCGGACTGGGTGATGATCTGCTGGAGATAATCTTCGTCAATGCGGATATCTTTCAGGTACTCGTCGTTCCAGACCGGGTAGACCTCCACCGGGTCCCCGTCTTTTTCACCAAAAATATGGGCCAGCTTGTATTTGCCGTTCAAATTTTGCGAATCCCGGGGCAGCTTGAACAGGCCCAGCACAAAGTTGATATAGGTCTCTTTGTTTTCCCGCAGGTTCATGATGCGGGAAAAATCATAGGCCCCGCAGGAGATTACGCCAAAGGGCTGCGGGCCTTTTTCATGCTTCTGATTCGGGGAGGCATCCTTGCCCAGGGCTTTGGATTCGCCAATGCGCAGGATGCGCTTTTGCATGGTGTAAATGGCGTGCTTGCCGAAATCGCACACAATCCAGCGGCGGCCCAGTTTTTCGGCTACCGCGGCGGTAGTGCCGGAACCGGCAAACATGTCCATGACCAGATCGCCTTTATTTGTCGACAACCTTACAATTTCATTTAATAAACTTTCATTTTTTTCAGTAGGATACTTCGTTTGATTACTGTACACCGGAATTCCTGCCCAAATTGTATCTGCTAATCTATATCCTGCAGGTGACCTCCAATATTGAGGGGTGCCGTCATCTGGGTTTTCCCTAATAAATTCTAACTTACAGCCTGTATCTCGCCAATATTCGGCTAATGTTCGCCCGCCACTTTCATGTAAAAAACGTTTATAGTTTTCTATCGCTATTTTTGCCCTACTTTCTTTCCATGTCCATTGGCCTGTTGTAGGGGTAATACCGAAAAGCTCATACCTCATTGTGGGGCGGTTAGCTGTACTCCAGAAATGATGCCAATGCCCTTCAGGATTCCCTTTGTCATGCTTTTCAGTCCAAAATAAATCAATTTTAGTTGCAGGGTTCTTGGTAAACCAAAGAAGGTAATCATGACGAACATTTAATCTTGATAGTTTTGTAAACTGCTGTTGCAAATTTTTAGATGCACGACCTGGCAATACTATCTCATTTCGAAAATTATTTTCACCAAATATTTCAGATAAAACAGATCGTATATAATGATTCATTCGATAATCTATATGAAGAAATAGGTGGCCATCTTCTGCTAACATATTTCGAATAAAAACCAACCGTTCTCGAATACCTTCAAGAAATTCAGCCGAAGCCACTTTGTCCGCATAACTTTTTTCCTCCCCCGAACCACTAAAATCACTCTTGGTCGCAAACGGCGGATCAATATAGACCAGCTTGACCTTGCCCTTGACCTTGTCTTTGATCAAAGGGTCTTCATTTTGATAGCAGGTTTTTAAAAACTGAAGGTTGTCGCCCTGGACGATCAGGTTCATCCAGTCGCTCTTTTCTTTTTGCATAAAGTCCAGGATGTCCATCTGGGTCTGACCGGCCAAACTGCCGTCTTTGAAAAACCGCTCCGCCTGCAAGGGCGAGCCGCCTTCCACGCTAAAGGCCTGGTTTAAAATGGCGGCCTCGCTGCGCTTGCCGGCATATTCCAGGGTGGCGATTTTGGCCCGGTCCAGGGTGGCCACGTCATATTTTTCGGCCACATGGGGAAAGAGCCTGGGCATGAGTTCGCCCGGGGGCTCGGCCTCCTGATTTAAGGCTTCTATAATCTGCTGCTTTTCTTCATCGGTCAGGTTTGTTTTGGCCATTTTCGTTCTCCGGGTTTAATCCAAGTCAGTCCGACAAAATTTCCGGAAATTATGTTCAAGGCGGACTTATTGCGTCGGCGTTTGCGTCAAAAAAAGTTTTATATAAAATTCCAAAGCAATTTATTTATATAAAAATCAAATATCTATATATATTGCATTGCATCATGATTGCATTTAATCGTTTTTTTCAGATGTAATCGCGTCGGGTTCTATGATTGTAACCAATCCAACATCTCAACCATTCCATTAAAATCAGACAGAGTGGCTTGGCAACCATCTTGGCGCAAACGAATCTTATAGTGTGCCCAAGCTTTTTCATTTTTTCCTTCGATGCCCAAATATTCCTCAATAGCCCCCTTTTCCCAAAGCCAGATATTATGGGCGAGCATTTTTTGATGCAGACTTTCTATGTGCTGCGATGATTCAGGTTGTTTAGCAAACAAAGCGAAGGCAGCGGCTGGATGAAGACTACCCCCTTTTTGGGGAAAACCATCATCTGACAAGTGAAAATCATGATCACGTGATAAGGCTTTGAAGATATCCCTGCAAGCAATAACATCCAGATCATTATCTGGAAGAAGATGTCCGCCCACTGCATTTTTAAAAACAAAATCCAGGTCAACAATTGCTTTTGCCGGTATTCCCATTGCGGCTAAAATTTTCATGCATTTTATGGTGTTACCAGCGCCGCCGGGGCTAACCAGCGCAGTTTTATTCGTACTTAACGTTTGGTGATTGATGAGATGATAAATTTCCGGGAGCAGTCGCTGTTCGGTGCGCCCTTCTGTAATAATGACCTTGTCTGAAAATAAAATCTGACTTGAGTTGCTTAACTCAAAAAGCGTTTGAAGCTGGCTTGGTGCATCGTCGATAACTTCTTTTATGGCATCTGAAAGTCGTTTACGGGAATATGATTTATTGTGGTTGTTTTTCCAGACAATTACGGTAGTGCCAATATCATCTGCACTAATCATCAACGGCGAGTGAGTCGCAAAAATAACTTGGTATTCTTTTTCAGCAAGAGATTTTAATGCCGATCGAACATATTCAACAGCTTGAGGGTGAAGGTAAAGCTCAGGTTCATCAATCAAGAGAAGAGTTCGCGTTGGGTTTTGGTTCCCGTGAGCCTTGATATCGGCAAGGTAACGAATCAAGGCCATTTGAATTGATCGTTGTGCGCCATGACCCAGTGCCTGGACATCTCGGCATTTATCAAAGCCGTCTTCGATGATCTTAATGGTCCCGTTCTTGAACAGCTCTTTTATTTCGGGCGATGGAACATGGATCCGAACCTGTATACCAGGAAACAGCTCTTTCAAATTTTCATTTGCACGTTGATCAAAATCATTTAATTCTTTGGCCCTTTCCTCACCTTCTGCTTCAAATTTGGCTCTGATACCTTCAAGCGCAGCGTGGAGGGCAGCGCCATGCTGTTGTTCTATGGGCGCCATTATTTCAGAAATCAATTTGCCTATTGTTGTAGTCGATTTTGACTTACAGACGTCTTCTATAGAATCTTGCATTGCACTGATTTCAATGGGTTCTGGAAAAATTGTTTTTATAGCAGCGTCTATACCATTTGGATTAACTGCCCAAGCATTCTCCGCCTGCTCATCTTCAATGTCAGGGTTACGTATTTCTAAACGTATATTCCGAACGGGGACATCTGGGCCGGGTTGCACCCTTCGTATGCGTAAAATTCCGTTTTGACAAAAAGGAGTAATGCGATCTCTATGCTGTGGGATCAAATTTTCTAAAATTTGATCGGTGATACCATCCACTTGCCCAGAAATTTCAACAGGCTGTAAAGGATCATGGAAATCTTTCTCGGATAAAGCTGTTGCACGTAGAAGCCATCGTATAGCTTCCAAGATGTTTGATTTGCCGCCATTGTTATAGCCAACAAGGGGGGTAAAATCGGAAAGAATAAGGTCAATGTCATGACACGATTTAAAATTTTTTATTCTTATATGGCTGAGACTGTGCATGCATCCCTCTTTGGCTTTTGCAGCAACATATGGGCCTGATTCTTCTTATCCGATTCTAAAAGACTGTGTCAGCAACCGGTCGAGCACATCAACTTCAGTCTGTCCAGGTTGCTCCGGCCGCAGGGTAAATTTGTTCAGCCGCAAAAACCGGTAGCCATAGCTTTCCAGCTCTATCTGGCGGCTGATATCATAATCCAGGTATTGCTGGGAAAAATTGTGCCGGGTGACTGTATCCGGATTTTTGGTGTGAAACTCCACCCCGTCATACTCCAGAATCAGGCCTTGCTCCCGGCCGTCTCTGGAAAAGGTTAATAAAAAGTCCACCCGGTATTGGGGAATCTGGGCGGCAAATTCGGCCCGGATGTATTCTCCGATCTGAAACTGGGGTACGATTTTCAGATTTGACCGGTTGGATTTAACAAATTCAGTATTGATTAGCAGTTGATACAGGTGTTCTTCAGCCGGAGAATCAAAAACAGAAGTATCTTCCACAAAAAAATCGTTCTGGCTGCTTTCATTGAGCAGTTTATTAAAATGTTTGAGCGCATCACCCAGGCGGGAACGGCTGTAATCGCTTATGGGCATGCTGTGAACAAAGACCATGGCGTCTTTGGCCCGGCTGAAACCGACGTTCAGGCGCTGCATTTTCAGGCTGCGGATATTGTCGGCCGTGCCGTCAATCACTGGGTAGATGCTGCGAAGGTCCGCGTTGCCGTATTGTTTGTCTTCCACAAAAGAGTAGTAAACCAGATCCCGCTCTTCGCCCTGCACGTCTCCCACAAACCAGACGGTAAGATTATGGTTGCGCTTGAGTTCCGGCAGATTGGTTTGTTCCCCCAGCGCCCGCTCCAGGCGGGCCTGCTGCTCCTTGAAAGAGGCAATAATACCGATACTGCCTTTAAAACCGCCATTGATACGGGCTTTGATGTCATTGATGATGGCGTCGATTTCATCCAGATTGACGTTGCGGCCGGAGTTGCCCTTGGTTTCAACCGGCATAAATTGCAGCACCTGACCAATGGGGCGGGTGCGGATACGATTGGGGGTCAGCTCCAGCTGGGCGGGCTTGTAGAAAAATTCATTGGAGTAGTCGATGAGTTCCGGAAAACTGCGGTAGTGATCCTGAAGGGAGACGGTATAGTTGGCGATGGCTTTGGCAAAATGCAGGGTGGATGTCCGGATATTAAAGGTTTTCAGCCACAGGATGGTGCCTTCCAGGTCCTGGGGGCGCAGCACCGGCTCCACTTTTTGTTCTTCGTCATCGCTTTCCCTGGAAACCTCTTCGATTAAAGCGGCGGCTTCCTGCTCCGAAGCAGAGATATGGTAATCCTGGCTGTAAGCGTGAATGATTTCTCGAAAATAACTGGCCGAATATTTTGAACTGACATGAACGGCGCTGACCGCCCCATACTGGTACTCATCCCCCAAAACAACTACCTGTTTGGCCCGCAAAATCAAAGAAATGGAATTGGCAATGGAAACCTGCGAAGCTTCGTCGATGATCAACAGGTCGATCATGTCTTCGTCCATGGGAAAAAAACGGGCAATCATATCCGGCTCGGCGATCAAGGCCGAAATGTTTTGGAGCAGAACCTTGGCCTGTTCGCTGGTAAAGCGCTTGCCGCCTTCAAAGGAAACTTTGATTTTGGCCATGTCGGTCAAATGGTTGTTCAGGTTTTTCAGGCGGGTGTCATTTTGGTGCTCCACCTGTTTCTGTTTCAACACATAATAGGCGTCCAGGTCTTGCTTGGTGATGGTGTCGAAGGCGGTTAACCGGGACAGGCGGTGATGGAGGCGGATCCACTGCCAGATATCGGCTTCCTGGCCGGTTAAATAATTGAGACGGGAAAGGGAATAGAGGTTGTCCCGGCTGATTTGCAGTTTGGCCAAAATGCCGCCGTAATGGGTGAACAATTCACTGATGGTGGTTAACAGCTTGGCGTTGAGGTTTTCCAGCAGCGGTTTGACGGCATTCAACGTCTGGTAAATATCGGCGATGGTTTTTTCGTTTTGGGGATTCAGGGTGCGGTATTCGTCAATGATATCCTGGTGCCCTTTGACAGCCAGGGCGGCCCGCAAATCGTCAAGGCCGGTAGAGATATCGTGCAAGGTGATGGTGTCCGGCGAAACTCCTTTAATGGCGGCAAGGTCCTCAATAATGGGTTTATACTGAAGGCTTTTTAAGGCATTGAGCGTGGTCTGCCTTTCTTCTTCCGCTGGTCGTTTTTTAAGGAGCTTTTTGACAAACCCGCCGGCAAGGTCCCGGGGGGTAAGCTGACAGAGAGGAACTGCGGGTTTGAAACAGGTCAGGCCGGCTTCCACCAAAGTTTCAAAGTCCTGGGGAATGGTGGAGGCTTGTATATCGGCGGGGAAATGTTTTCCGTGCAGGTTAATGGCTTCACAGGCTTCCAGAAATCGGGGGATATCGGACTTGTTTTTTAACAAAAAATTGAGCTCGGTAAGCGTCATATGTTTTACGCCGGCAAAATGTTCATCAGCGGCAAAGTGCAAAAGTTCTTCGAAATGAATGTGAACACCGGGATCTACCTTGGGAAGATTGATGTCTTCCGGGGTAAAAACCGCAGACGCGACGAGCTTCTGCTGAATCTGTTCAAAAAGTGATAAATCCGCAATGGTCTGTGCATAGCTTTCGGCGGAAGACAAATGGCTTTGGAGTTTTTCCGCTACCTGGCTCGTGGTGGTTTCCATGTCCTTGGTGGTGGCCTGTTCGTTATAATCGTGGGCACGGTTGCCGGCGGCGTTGATGACGGCGTTCTGCAACGTATTTTCAAGAGTATTGAGGGATTTTCCGTTTTTGCCAAAACGAATGATGGCCGGTTTGGCCTTGGGATGGAGGGTTTTGAACTTTTCCGTGAGCATGCGGTCAATAACGTCCAGCGCCTCCTTTTTATGGGAGGTAATGACGACCGATTTGGCCTCCTGGTTGGCCCAATACACCAGAGCGGCAATGGTGTGGGATTTACCCGTTCCGGGGGGGCCATCCACCACCACGATTTCATTTTTGGGGTTGTTTAGTGACAGCAGGATGCGTTTCTGGGCGTTGTTTAACGGCAGCGGATTGTCTGCCACATAGCGCCGGGGGCTTTTGAGCGGATACTGATCCTGGTATTGTCTGTCAATCTGGTCCTGGGTGTTTTCCACCTTCCCGTTAATATAATTGGTGATAAAATCACCGAACTTGCTGCTGCCGCCGGTCAGCATGCGGGTCATGATTTCCGAATAATCCAAAAGCCGTTTGTTTTCTTTGCGGACCACCTGAAAACCGATTTGACAATTGATATCCGGAAAATGATCTTCCGGGGCGGCGATTCTTTTAAAAGAAGATTCCAGTGCAAACGGCTCGGAAATACCGTATTGAGCCTGCAAAAAGGTCTCGATGCCGCCGATATCATGGACGGTATTTTGAAACGTTGAAGACCGG
>CAZWCS010000132.1:0-10670 GCA_964632805.1 uncultured Desulfobacterales bacterium | reverse complement strand
GGCAGTACTGGTCGGACCTTTTCACCTGGGCCGACCAGATCGTGGAAATTCCCCTGGCGGACGCGGAAATTACCGTAACGGACGGGGTTCCCCTGGCGGATATACCGGTTTATGTGTTTACCGACACCGGCACCTACCTGAATATTACCGGCACCACCGACGCCAATGGACAGGTGACCTTCCGGCTGCCGGCCGGTGATTACAAGTTCCGGGCGGATTATCAGAACAGCCGGTACTGGAGCGAGTTGACCCCTCTGGCCGCAGACGCGGTAAAGGCCGTTAATCTCTCGGTGGGCGGCGGCGAATTTACGCTGACAGTCATGCAGAACGCCACCGATCCGCTGGTGGGGGTGACCTGCTATGTTTTTGACGATACCGGCACCTACCTGAACCTGTCGGATGTCACCAACAGCGACGGCACGGTGGCCTTTGAGCTTGCTTCCGGAGACTATAAAATCCGGGTGGACCATCTGGGATATCAGTTCTGGACGGAGGTGTTTCCGGTTCCGGATACGCTGGACGAAGTTCTGACCATCGCGCACCAGGAAACGGCCGTCAATCTCTACACTGTCTACCAGGGAGTGCCGGAACCGCTTTCGGGCGTCAATGTTTATCTTTTCACCGAGTCCGGCACTTATATGAATCAGAATCAAGCTGCCGACGCCGGCGGTCAGGTGCTTTTTCCCCTTCCGGAACAGCCGTACCAGGTGCGGGCCGATTATCTGGACCGGCAGTACTGGTCGGACGTTTTCACCTGGGGCGACCAGATCATGGAGATTTCCATGGCGGATGCGGAAATTACCGTCAGCGGCGGCGGACTGCCTCAGGCCGGGGTTCCGGTCTATGTTTTTACCGCTGCCGATACTTACCTCAACCTCAGCGGCACCACCGACACCAATGGCCAGGTGACCTTCCGGCTGCCGGCCGGGGACTATAAGTTCCGCACGGATTACCAGGGCAGCCAATACTGGAGTGAAACCACCGCCCTGACCGCGGACCAGGTAAATCCCATCAACGTTTCGGTGGGCGGCGGTACCTTTACCCTGACGGTGCTGAAAAATGCCACCGATGCGCTGGCCGGCGCCGGTTGCTACCTCTTCAGCGACACCGGCAGCTATCTAAGCCTGTCGGATGTTACCAGCAGCGAAGGCCAGGTCGCTTTTGATCTGGCTTCCGGAGACTATAAAATCCGGGTGGACTATCTGGGATATCAGTTCTGGACGGAAGTGTTCACGGTGCCGGACACCCTGTCCGCAGTGTTTACCATTCCCCATCAGGATGTGGTTGTACACGTCCACCGCTCGGGGACCGACCAGGCCGGTGCCGTTGTGTATCTGTTCACCGGCGGCGGTTCCTATCTGAATCGCAGCCAAACCACGGACGCCAATGGGCTGGCGGAGTTCGTTCTTCCGGAAGAGTCCTATAAGTTCCGGGCGGATGAAGGTAGCGACCGGGTTTACAGTTCGGCCATTGAAGTTCAGGCGGGAGGGTCCAACAGCCTGGAGATTGACCTGGATTAGAGAAAACAAAGGTTTTGTTGCTATGAAAATCGTGTCCATGGCATATACACTGATTGCACTGCTGATTTTTATCGCCCGGCCAACAGCAGCCGGCGCGGTCTCCCCGGAATTTATGAGCGCAAGTACCCTCTGGCACCACCTGCAGAAAAATCAGCCGGTTACAATTGTGGATGTCCGCAGCAAATCCGATTATGACACGCTCCATATCCCCGGAGCCATTCATATTCCGCTGCATGCCGTCAAGACCAAAGCGTTTCTTACATCCGGGACTTGTGTTCTGGTAAACAACGGTTTCGTTCGTCAGCCGCTGCTTCCGGAATATGAAAAAATCCGGGAAACGGGTATTGCGGCGTTTGTCCTGCTGGGCGGGTTAAACGCCTGGCAGGAGCACCAGCGGCCGCTGAAAGGGGATGTGTTTGCCCGCGACGAACTCTCTTTGGTGACGCCCCGTCAGGTGTATCAGGAAACAGAACCTGATTCCTTTCTGCCGGTGGATTTATCCGGGCCAAAACAACCGCCGCTGTTTTCCGAAGCCGTATATTTGAGGCCAAAGAACAAAGGATTTTACCCCACCCTGGCCGGGTACACCCAAACCCATCCGACCGGAAGGATTCTGGTGTTCAACGAAAACGGCACCGGTTACGACGACCTCAGGCAGCAGATCCGGTCGGCCGGTATGGATAATCTGTTTTTTCTGAAAGGGGGCGCAAATGCTTACCGGCGTTATCTTGATAATCTGGAAAGCGCCCGCACCCCCAGAAGTCAGCGTATGCAATCCGTACAAAAAAAGGGATGCAAACGGTGTGGCGATCAACAGGAAAGATAACTTTTTTAAAGTTTGAAACGCTCAATTTCGGAAATTATTAATTTTCTGATAAGGAAAGGGCATACCCCATGAAGGCTTTGTTTACCACCAAGAGACAGGGAGCCTCTGGAAAACCGTCTTACCGTTTTCATACCAGCGTTTGTCTTCTGCTGTGTTTGTTTTTTCTTCCGTTATTTCTGGCGGGTTTTCCCGGCGTCGTTTTTGCTCAGACCGAAGTCAGCGGCCATATCACCGCCGATACTACCTGGACCCCGGCCGGCAGCCCCTATATCGTCACCGGCGATGTAACGGTGCGGTATGCCGATGCCAACAGCGAAACCGCCACTCTCACTATCGAACCCGGCGTGGAGGTGCGCTTTCAGAGCGGCACCCGGCTGTTTGTCGGGCACCCCAACTATAATTATCATGGCGCCTTGTCGGCAACGGGCACGGCCGCTTCTCCGATCATATTCACCTCCCATGAGAGTTCACCCGCACCCGGCGACTGGGACGGCATCTATTTTTCTAATTCCGCAGATGATGCCTTAACGCAACTCGATTATTGCTTTGTTGAGTACGGCGGCAGCGCCACCAACGCCGACCTGTATTTCAACAATGCTTCGCCTTCTATCGCCAACTGCACCATTCAGTACAGCAGCGGCCACGGGGCATATCTGAATGCTTCGTCACCGGCGATTACCGGGTGTGATATCACGGATAACGGGGATGCCGGCCTCTACCTTAACGGTGCTTCCGGGCCGGCCATCGGAGGCAGCGGGGCCGGCAATACCATCCGCAATAATACCGGCTATGGAATTTATTGCAGTAACGCCGCCCCTTATCCGCAAATTACGGATAACACCATTATCGACAACGGTTCCTATGGCATCCGTACCGGGGCAGCCCTGTTGCTGGGCGGCAATACCCTGTCCGGCAACGGCAGCGCCGGCGTGGAGGTTATCGGGGAAGATATTACCGCCGATACCACCTGGTCTACGGACGGCAGCCCCTATAATGTCACCGGCGATGTAACGGTGCGTTATGTCGACCAGGACAGCGAAACTACCACCCTGACCATCGAACCCGGGGTGGAGGTGCGCTTTCAGAGCGGTACCCGGCTGTTTGTCGGGCACCCCAACTATAATTTTCATGGTGCCGTATCGGCAATCGGCACGGTCGCTTCACCGATTATATTCACCTCCCAGGCAAGTTCATCCGCGCCCGGCGACTGGGAAGGCATCTATTTTTCCAATTCTGCAGATGATGCCTTAACGCAACTCGATTATTGCTTTGTTGAGTACGGCGGCAGCAGCACCAACGCCAATCTCTATTTCAACAATGCTTCGCCTCCTGTCACCAATTGCACAATTCGGTACAGCAGTGGCGATGGAATATATCTGAACGGGTCGTCTCCCTTTATTTCCAACTGCTCTGTAAATAATAATCAGACGGACGCCGTCTATGCCACGGATAATTCCGAGCCGGTGATGGCCAACAACAGCTTTTCCGGAAATGGCGGATTCCCGGTGAATATGCTGGTTTCCAATATAAAGAACATCACCGGCAGCAGCGGTACCGGGAACGGCCAGGACTGTATCCGGGCAAGAGGGGGAACCATACTTGCCAGTTGCACCTGGGAAAAACAGGGATTTCCCTATCTGCTTGCCGGCGATGTAACGGTTCGTTATTCCGCCCAGAACAGCGAGACCACCACCCTGACCCTCGAGCCCGGGGTGGAGATGCGGTTTCAGTCCGGTACCCGGCTGTTTGTCGGGCACCCCAACTATAATTTTCATGGCGCCGTGTCGGCAATCGGCACGGTCGCTTCTCCGATCACATTCACCTCCGAGGCAAATTCACCTGCGCCCGGCGACTGGGACGGCATCTATTTTTCCAATTCCGCAGATGACACCTTTACGCAACTCGATTATTGCTTTATCGAATACGGCGGCAGCAGCACCAGCGCCAATCTCTATTTCGACCAGGCTTCTCCCGCTGTTTCCAATTGCACGATCCGGCGCAGCAGCGGCCACGGAGCCTATCTGAATGCTTCGTCACCGGCGATCACCGGGTGCGATATTACGGATAACATGGATGCCGGTCTCTACCTCGCCGGTGCCTCCGAGCCGACCATCGGCGTCAGCGATGCCGGCAACATCATCAGCAATAACAACGGCTATGGAATTTTTTGCAGCAACGCTGACCCTTATCCACAGATAACCGGCAATATCATTGCCGATAATGCTTCCTACGGCATCCGCACCGGCGCCGCCCTGCTGCTGAGCGGCAATATCCTGTCCGGAAACGGCCAGGGCGGCGTGGAAGTGCTCGGAGAAACCATTTTCAGCGATACCACCTGGTCCGCAGACGGCAGTCCCTACATCGTTACCGGCGATGTAATCGTCCGTTATCCCGATCAAAACAGCGCGACTACCACCCTGGCCATCGAACCCGGCGTAGAGGTGCGCTTTCATGCCGATACCCGGCTGACGATCGGGCACCCCAACTATAACTTTTATGGTGCCTTGTCGGCAATCGGCTCGTCCGCTTCGCCGATTATATTCACCTCCCATGCCGGTTCGCCCGCGCCCGGCGACTGGGAGGGCATCTATTTTTCCAATTCCGCAGACGACACCCTGACCCAACTGGAATACTGCCGGGTCGAATACGGCGGCAGCAGCACCAGCGCCAACCTCTATTTCAATCACGCCTCGCCCGTTGTCCAGTATTGCACGGTCCGGGCCGGCAGCCACTCCGGCATATATGCCAACGGCGACGGCTGTGACAGTGCGGTGATTGCCTGCAACAATCTGACGGAAAACATCAACGGCATTTACACCGCCAACGGCGCCCAGCCGCAGATTGAAAACAACAATTTTATCAATAATTCCGGCTACGGTATCAACAACGCCGGGGCCACCGTAATCGCGGAAGACAACTGGTGGAATGACGCCGCCGGCCCGAACCAGGGCGGGGATGCCACCAACGGCGATGTGGACGCCATTCCCTATCTGACCGGGGCCAGCGGCTGTATTGGCGCTCCGCCTTCCAACAGCCCGCCGTTTGTCCCGGCCAATCCCACCCCCGCCGACGGGGCGGTGGAGGTTCCGGTCATGGAGGAGGGCACCCCTGTTCCGGTGACGCTGGCCTGGGAAGCCACCGACCCCAACCCGGCGGACACCCTGGTGTTTGATGTGATCATGGGCGAATCCCCGGATTCTCTTACCACGTCTGTAGGCACGGGACTGACTGCGCCCACCTGCGATGCCGCCGGCCTGGCCGAGGGCACCACCTACTACTGGCAGGTCACGGCCCGGGACGATTCCGGCGCGGAAACCGCCGGCCCCGTCTGGATGTTCACCACCCTGGGCGATTTCCCCGACCTGACGATCTCTGAGATCACCTGGGATGTAACCGCGCCGGTGGAAGCCGGGACCACGGTCACCCTGACGGCTATGGTGGAAAACGCCGGCACCGGCCCGGTGGTGGATGATTTTGCAGTGCAGTTCAGCCTGGACGGCAGCCCGCTCGGCACCACCCCTGTCAGCCAGGTGCTTTCCGCCGGCGCCACCCTGGCGGTTACCCATATCTGGACCGCCGGCGCCGGCGATCATACCCTTGGCGCAGAGGCCGACAGCAACGAAGTGATTACCGAGTCGGACGAAGACAACAATACCCTGTCGGTTGCTTTCCCCACGGTGCTGGACACCACCGCACCGGTTCTCACGGATACCGTCCCGGAAGACGGCGCCAGTGTCTCCGACGCCCTGAGCCAGGTCATTTTCGCCCTCAGCGATGCGGACGGCGAGGTGGACGATGCCGCGGTGATCGCCGGCGTAACCGTGAACGGCAGCGATGTTTCCGCGTATGTCAGCGAATCCAACGATGTTTTTACCTATATTCCGGAAACCCTGCCCCTGGCTTCGGGAACCTACACGGTTTCTTTTACGGCCGCGGATGTGGCCGGCAATACCCGGCCCTGTTCCTTTACCTTTACCGTTGACAGCAGCGCCCCGGCCGCCCCGGCCATCACCGGCGGCAGCGTGACCTCCGGTGTTCTTCAGGCCCGGCCGGCTGCGAACCTGTCCGCCACCGGAACCATTCTTTTGGAGGGTACCCGGGAAGATAATACCAGCGTCTGGATCAACGGAGGGAAAGTCGAATACCTGGGCTCCGGCGACTGGTCGGTAAGCCGCACCCTGGACGAAGGCGACAATGCCCTGGAGATATGGCTGCAGGACGCGGCCGGCAACAACGGTTCTTCGGTCTGGGTGGATGTTTTTGTGGATACCACGGCCCCTGCAGTGACTGCCGTTTCCCCGGCGGACGGCACTTTTTTCCGGCTGGACAACGCCCCGGACACGGTCGCCATCACCTTTACCGAGACCGGCACCGGCCTGGACCTTGATAATTCCCTGCATACGGTCACCAACAGCGGCGGCGGCACGGTCAACGGCGCCTGGGAGAAGACCGACAGCAGTCATCTGGTGTTTACCCCGGCCGGCGTATTTACCGAATCCATCTACTGGGTCACCGTTCAATTGCAGGATATTCTGGGCAATCAGGCCGCCCAGACAAGCTGTTCCTTTGCAGTGGACGCCACCCCCCCGGCCGTGCCCGGCGTCAATGCGGTAACTTCGCCGACCAATGCCGAAACCCAGGTGGTCAGCGGCACCAAAGGGGCCTATGACGCCATTTATCTGAACGGCAGCCAGGTGGTGGACCATACCGCCGAAACCACCTGGCAGTGCCCCGTTTCCCTGACCGAAGGCAGTAATCTTCTGGTTTTCACGGCCGTGGACCGGGCGGGCAATGAAAGCGACGCCGCCGAAACCGTGGAGATTGTATACGACGATACCGTGCCCGCGGCGGTGAGCACCCTGTCCGCCGACGGCGCCGGTCCGGGTAGCACCGTATTTCTGAGCTGGACCTATGACGAGGCCGCCCAGGGCAACGATATCGACCATTACGATATCTATCAGAGCACCACTTCCTTTTCCGAGGTTTCCGGGCCGGGCAACCGCGCCGCCGTGGTCTCCTCCGGCACCTTCACCTGCCAGCGCACCGGCCTGTCCAAGGGCACCCCCTACTGGTTCGCCGTTGTTCCGGTGGATGCCAGCGGACTGTATGCGTCCGCCGTAACGTCCGTGACGGCTACCCCCATGGATGTGGAGGCGCCGCCCAACGTAACCGGCCTGTCCGTCTCCCAGTGCCAGGAAACCGGCCTGACCGTTTCCTGGACCGCCTCTTCGGCAAGCGATCTGGATCACTACCTTATGTATTTCAACGGCGCCACTACCGGTGAAACCGTGGCTGCCGGCCAGACCGTGTGGGAAAAAACCGGCCTGTCCCCCGCCACGGCTTATTCTCTGAAAATAACGGCGGTTGACGGTGACGGCAATGAAAGCAGCGGCCTGCAAATCACCGCCGCCACCCTGCTGGACAACCCCGGCAATCTGTCCGCCGAACCCTTTGACGGATATGTGCAGCTGACCTGGGATTCCGTCAGCCCGTCCAACCTGGTCAAGCGGTACGCCGTGTATGTCTCGGATACGGATTTTACCTCGGTGGCCGGGCTTACGCCGGCCCTGTCCCGGGCCGGGACGTCCGCCAGGATCGCCGGTTTGACCAACGGCCAGACCTACTACTTTGCCGTCACCACGGTCAATATTTCCAATGGCGAAAAAACCGCCGTGACCACCGTGACCCGGGCCCCTGAATCCGATACCGCCGCCCCCGCGCTGGGGGAGGTTCTGCTGAACGGGTCCCCGCTGGCCGGCAGCACTCTGACCGCTTCCGGAACGGCGACCGTGACCGCCACCGACCCGGCCGGCGTCAGCCGGGTTGTTTTCGCCCTGGTGGAAGACGCCTCCGGCACCACTGTTTTGTCGGCCACGGACTATACCGCTCCCTATAGCTGCGCCATTGATATCCAACTGCTGGCCGACGGCGCCCACACCCTGCAGGTGACCGCCCATGATACCCTGGGCAACTGCACCACCCCGCCGGCGGTCTTCGCTTTTACCGTCGACCTGCCCGTGCCGGCGGCCCCGGTCATCACCAGCCCGGTTACCGGGTATGTCACCAATCAGACGGAACTGGTTGTCTCCGGCACCAGTGAAAAGAACGCCACCGTGACCTTTCATGACGACAGCGGCGCCCAGCTCGGCGACAGCGTTACGGCCGATGCCTCCGGACATTTTACCGGCACCGTTACGTTGACCGAAGGGGTCAATATCATCAAAGCCCGGGCCGCAAACCGGGCCGGAACCAGCGCTTTCAGTGCTTCCGTCTCCGTCACCCTGGACAAAACCATCCCGGAGACGCCCGCCCACCTGACCGCCGAAGCCCGGGACACCGGTCGCATCCGCTTGTCCTGGGAAGCGGTTTCCGGCGATATCGAGGGCTACAACCTCTACCGCCACACCGCCTCCTTCAGCCAGCTCACGGAGGCCACGCAACTCAACACCAGCCCGGTTGGCGGCACCATCTATACGGATCTGCCCGATGCAGACGGCACCTATTTTTACCGGGTGACCTGTGTCAGCAGCGCCGGCAATGAAAGCAATCCGTCCGGCGAAGTTTCGGCGGTTTCCGACAGTATCCCGCCGCATGCCGTTTCCATCAGCTATGCGCCTCAGGGGCAATACGATCCGGACAGCGGGGCCATGGCCGCCGGCCGGGTGGACATCACCCTGACCGTCAGCGAACCTCTGTCCGCCACTCCCTTTCTGAGCCTGACCCCCGAAGGCGGCATTCCTTTGCCGGTGGAGTTGTCCCGGACCGACGAGACCGCCTACAGCGGCAGTTTTACCATTTCCGACAACACGCCTTCGGGCACGGCCTGGGCGGTCTTTTCCGCCCGGGATATGGTGGGCAACCGGGGCACGGAGGTCAACCAGGGCCAGTCGGTGCTGATCGATACCCGGGCGCCGGAAGTCTACCGCCTGACGGTGTTCCCGGCTACGCCCATCAAAAACGATCCCCCGGCCGCGGTCACGGTCATCCTCGGCCTGGACGAGGCTCTGCCGGTGGGGGAAACGCCGCTGGTCCAGTGGCTGCTGTCCGGCGAAGGCCGGGTGGCCATCCCGGTTGACGCCCTGGTGGAAATCCCGGCTCAGGAAGACGACGCCCAGACCTGGCAGGCCGATTTCATGCTGCCGGCCGACGGCGGCCTGACCGCGCCGGAGACTCTTTCTCTGGTCTATGAGGGCACCGACAGCCTGGGCAATACCGGTGATACGATTTCTGCGGCCAACGCCTTTCAGGTGTACCAGGGCGAGCTGCCGCCCCTGGAAACCCCCACCGGCCTGACCGGCACCTCCCTGCCCGGCGGTGCGATCCGGTTGACCTGGAACCCGGTGGCCGGCGCCGCGGGCTATCAACTTTATCGCCAGGCCCCCGGCGAAACCGAACTGACTGCCTGCGGCGATCTGCTGGAAAGCACGGTGACCGAGCTGGTGGATCAGCCCGCTGCGGACGGCGACTACACCTACGCCATAACCAGCCTGCGCCAGGAAAACGATCAGACCGCCGAAAGCGCCCGCAGCCAGGCGGTGACGGTGGTTTCCGATTCCCAGGCGCCGCCCGCGCCCACGGCTCTGACCCTGGATCTGGCGGCCAACGGGATTCACGCCGCCTGGACCGCGCCCGCGTATACCGAAACCGTGACCTTTTCCCTGTATCGCGCCGGCAGCGAAATCATCGCCCTGGACGGCCTGGAGCCGCTGCTGGCCGGCATTGCCATGGAAAATACCGCCGTGGTGGACACCAGTCCTTCGCCCACTGATCACTATTACGCGGTGGCGGCCGTGGATGCGGCCGGCAATGTTTCTGAACCGTCGGACAACGCCTACCTGGACGCCGGGCTGCTGCCGGTGGCCTCGCTGCATATTGCGCAGACCGATCTCTCTGCGCCGGTGGTGACCTGGACCCATGCCGGCACCATTGCCGGGTGCGACCTCTACCTGGGGCCGGGCGATAACCAACAGAAACTCAACAGCAGCCTTTTAACCGGAAATACCTACACCGACACCGGCTATACCGGCAGCACCCGCACCTATACCGTTATCGCGGTCAATGCCGACGCGGAAGAAAGCCTGGCCCGCACCATCACCCTGCCGCAGATAACGGCCGAACTGCCCCAAGATGCGCATCTGAAACGGGGCGTCATGAACGGCCTGGACTACACCGTCTGCAATCACTCCCCGTCGGCGGTGGACCATTTGCAACTGCAAGCGACCGTGGCCGGCCGGACGCATGTCTCCGCCGTCTTCTCCCTGGCCGCCGGCCAGAGCAAAACCGTGCCGGTCATTGTGGGCGGTTACAGCGACCTGCCCGACATT
>CAZWCS010000131.1:9919-10758 GCA_964632805.1 uncultured Desulfobacterales bacterium | reverse complement strand
ACCGCCGTCATTACCCGGCCCTTTTACCCGTCATGCCGGGCTTGACCCGGCATCCAGAATAAAATGCCCCCATACCTTACCCCCTTAACACGTAATCACTTAAAACTTTTTCCACCAGAAAATCCGTCATATCCACCTTCTCCCCCACAGGAAACCTCCTTATCCCGGGCAGCCACCATAACTTCATGCCCCCGCCCACATCTCCCGAAAATAAAGAACCCGCTCCTTTTGCTCCGGTGTAAACAAAAAGGGTTCCACATCACGCGCCAGAAAATCCAAATCCAGTTGCGCCAACCGTTCGGTGAACATGCGCTGGAACTTATCAGCGCCTACATTTAGCGTTTTTTCAACATAGTCATAATCCGGACGCGTCATCCCCAACAAAAAGGAGACATCAAAAAGATCCCGCCCTTTCTCCCGCTTCCGGAACAATACCGCCATCATTTTCTGGGCCAGCAAAACCTCCGGCGGCGCCCCAAGAATTCGTCTGAAAACACCGAACTTGTTTATGGCAACCACCCGTGATGTATAATTTGGCTCTTTGATTTCACTGTCTACCTGTACCAGCACTTTCCGTCCCTTATCCGGGCTGATCTCTGTCTGATAAAGAATTTCCGGAAACCGGATATAACAATGGAAAGCACCACGCTCGACCATCCGATATTCCACCTGAAATCCTTTATATTCCATATCCCGACAAGCTGTTGCCAGCAGCGTTTCAAACTCGGTAAAGGTCAATCCGAAACTGTCGAAATCCAGATCTTCGGAAAATCGAACGCTTTGGTGTAAAATACGCACGGCGGTTCCCCCAATGAAACACAAACGCGCCGCCGCCCCAT
>CAZWCS010000131.1:0-9909 GCA_964632805.1 uncultured Desulfobacterales bacterium | reverse complement strand
TTTTAAACAACGAATCCAGAAGCTCATACTGCAGGTATTCCACCAGCGCCCCTTCCGGGTTGCGACGGAAAACATCTTCCGGAAAATAAGCGGCAATCTGGTCTATGGTAAGCATGTCAGCGCCCAACGCTCCAATTTTTTTCCCCCAAACACCGCCAGGTATTTACGAAATCGTTCTTCATCCATATGTTCCTGCAATTGGGCCTTATTTAATCGGATCGCCTCTATATCCGCCGGGCTGTTGATTGTTTTCAGGTTGAGATAAAGATAGTCCAGCAAAGCCTTTTCCGGCTCGGCCAGCAGATAACCACCATTTTCCGTGAATACTGATTTATACCCCCAGAAAAGCGTCTTTTTGACATGACGATAAATAAAATGCCCAAAATGGTTATCAAAGGTCCGGTTAATCTTGGCAGTCACGCAAACCTGGGCATATACCATTTCCGGAATAAAACCATAGTGCGCCAGCGCGCTTTCCAGGCTGATATAGGACGGCTGGTATAAAAGGCAGGCGACTTCTTCTTTCTTTACGCGATCGGTTTCCCCGGCAAAAATATATAGACCGTTCTTCAGCCGCAGTAAATATCCTTTTTTCACCCACAGGCTTAGCTGATAATCATAAACCGTTAACCCGTGAAGCAGAAGATCCTGCCTGGAAAAAACCGGGCCCTGGATATATTTTTTTAGATCATTATATTTCATAAACTTATTATTAATAATAAATTAATGAAATGTCAATACCCCATTCCCCGTCATGCCGGACCCATTCCTTCATCACTCCGCCTCATTCCTCGTCATGCCGGACTTGATCCGGTATCCAGCGCCCCCGCCGGCTCACCATTACGCACGACGCACCCGGTAAAGATGCCCACCCAAAACCCTGACGCCTAAACTTCAAAACCCTTTCCGTAATAATGGACATCCGCAGGATGCCCTATACCAAGAAGTATTTTCCGTTGCATTCCTGGTCGGTTTGCCTTACCATTTCATTATAAATCAAATTAGTCGCAAACTACCAAGCAGGAGACATCATGCAACCCAACTCAATAAAAATTGACATTAACCCGGAAATATTAATTCAGGCAGTTATGAATATGAAAAAAAAACAGCGGGATGCCTTCCTGGAAGACCTTCTTGCGTCAACATCACCCGATTACCTCAAAAGCATCAAAGACGCGAGAAATGATTACAAATCAGGGAAAGTCCACTCGCACAAGGATGTTTTCGGAGAATAATGTACAACCTCGTCTACACAAACCTGGCCGTAAAAGATATAAAAAAGCTTCCCCCGGATATCAAAAAACGTATCGGGAAAACGCTGCTCCGCTATCAGCAAGATCCCCTTGGTTATTCCGAACCCCTCACAGACGCACGACTTGGCACACACAGATTCAGAATTGGCGACTACCGGGTTATCTTTGACCTTGAAGATCGGGATATCGTTATTCTGCGCGTGGGACATAGAAGAGACATCTACAGAAAGCTTTGAAACAGACGGCCTCATCACACCGGCCCCCTCCCCTCGACATGCCGGACCCCGATCCGGCATCCATCCCTTTCGTCATTCCGGACAGCGCAGCGCAGCGGAGCATGATCCGGAATCCATTCCTTTCGTCACACCGGACCCCGATCCGGCATCCACAAACGCTAAAACCTTCCCCTTAATCACATAACCACGTAACCACTTAATCACGTAACCACTTAACCACCTAAACACCTGCATCAGCGATATCTTGACTAAACCCCAAAACTGATGTAAAAATAAATTATATTTGAAATAAAAGCCATAACGAATGATTCAGAAAGAATTGACCTGCTGTTGTTACTTGATACGCTGGCCGTAAAAAGTCATGTTAACAAAAAAACGGTTCTGATCCGGTCTGAAGAATTAATTCAACAGGGGATAGGGGTTGCAGATGCTGCGCACTTAGCTTTTGCAGAAGCGACAAAAGCCGATTTTATCAGTTGCGATGATAAGCTGATCAAGAAGTGTGCCAAAACGGCCATTGATGTCTGGGCAGGTAACCCTGTTGCTTTTTGCTTTAAGGAGGATTTGAAATGACAATGACAAAAAACATCCATGATAAAGATTTGATGGAAAAAGGAACAAAAATTCTGTTTAAAGAACTCGGTTACACAGATGCCATTCGTTTTCTGTCCATCCCCCGAGATATCCGGCAAGAGAGCGTTAAAAGGCACAGAAAATGGCAGAAGGGGTTGGACAAGGATCTTTTTTTTGACGAAGTCTTCGGGAAGAACAAGGAATAATCCGCCAGACCGCCCGGGAACACCCTAAAACCATAACACTTTAACACCCTGGGACCTAATCACTTTCCCCACCTAACCACCTAATACCCTAAACCCATAAAACTTTAACACTTTAAAACCTCTAAAACCCTTTCCACCAGGAAAGCCGTCAAATCCCCCTTCTCCCCCACCATCCTTTCCGCCTTCCGCCGCCATTCCGCCCTGTCTTCCGGCCGCCCCAGAATCTCCACACCTTTTTCAATCGCCCGTTCCGGTTCCCCCGGCCGGGTGGTAAAATGAAACACCAGCCCGTATTTATCCTCCTGCTCCCGCGTATATCCCCGGCCCTTATCATCCACATAAATGGCCGGCGTGCCCACACAGGCCGCTTCCGAAGCCATGGTGGCGCTGTCGCCATACAACAGATCGGCGTAATAAATGGCATCATGGATCTTTTCCGGGGAAAAGGGAAGCTGATACCCCCGAAGATCCTCGGGCAGCGCCTGCTCCGACGAAATAAACACCCTGGCGTATTTTGAAAATTCCGCGACCACCTGTCTTTTCATCGCCAGCGCCAGCCCCTTGCTCCCGATATCATGAACCGCCGACCGGGAAACAAAACGGACAAGGACAAACTTCTCATCTTCTTCTATTCCCAGAAGCCCGAAAATACCCCGGTCCGGCGTAAAACAGTCCGGATGAAGATAGGCCAGCGCGTTGTAGCTGTTGTATCGGATCTGTTTTTTCCCCAGCGCGCGCCCATAGCATGCCGGCGTCAAAATCCTGGTCGCAAACGGAAAGGTCAAAAAAGCGTCATGGGCCACCGGTTCGGTGTCCGTAATCACAATCGAAGAAAACCCGACAACCCTGCCCACCTGGGGCAGATAAAAATCCCCCACGCCCAGGGCCACATCCGGCTGCATCCGCCGGCACATCTGATACGTCCGCAGCCACCTGACAAAATAATCAAGCACCTTGCGAACCAGCCGCTTTTGATGAAAAGAAACCCGCTGATAAGCAATATTGAACCGGTCCAGCAGAAAACAGGTAAACTCCTTTTCCCTGGCCACCACAAAAACCTCATGGCCCCGCCCCTTCATCTCACCGATGAACCGCCTAAAAAAATAAACATCCGCCGGATGCCCTATACCAAGAAGAATTTTCACCCCTTAAATCTTTTTCTCCTTCCCCCCCTCTTCACTCTTAACGCTTCATCCAAAATCGTAGGGCAGATAAGCGAAGCGCATCCGCCGATCGTCCCAACAACCGCTCTCGTCATTCCGGACCCCGATCCGGAATCCAGAACAAATCGCCCCAACAACCACCCGCTCTAAATCTCATCCTCTGCCAACTTGCCTGGGATCGCCACGTCGCTGCGCTCCTCGCGATGACAGCCGGGAAGTTCTTTTTTAATTTTTCATTCTTCACTTTTCACTATTAACTGTTTTTTTTCCTTAAAACGTAACCACTTAATACTTGAAACGTTCCCCTCTTCACTTTTCATTCTTCATTATCAGGCGGAACGTCGCCGGATGATCCCACACCAAAAAATTTCCAGAACGGTACAACCGTTATCCCATCAACCGTTGCTTCCTGGTTATAGGTGATAATGGTTTTTGAAGTAGTCGAATATTGGGCATCAATTTTTTTCAAGCCCCCCACTTCCCGCTTTTCATTCCGGTCGGTAAGTTCATGACAGACCTGGATCGCCGCCAGAGAATGGTCTGCATTTTTTATGATAAAATCACACTCAAATCCTTTGTTGTAGAAATAGACCTCTTTACCAGCCTTGTGCAATTCAGTGAACACCAGGTTTTCGAGTAACCTGCCGCTGTTTGACGAAAAAGCAAAGGATAGATTGATGAATCCATTATCTATCACATACGGTTTTTTGCGGTTATTCTGCTGTTCCTTGACGGACCAGGAAAAAAGCCTGAGTTCGAACAGCAAATAGGCCTGCTGCAGGTATTGAACAAAATCCCTGGCACTTTTATCATGAATGCCCACGGCTTTGCCCAAAGAGCTATAGGAATAGGTTGCGGTAATATTTGAAATCAGGTAATAGCTTACCTCCCGGAATCTTTTGATGTCCCTGATCTGATTATTCGAGACGCAGTCTTTCAGCAGGATAGCGTCGTAATAGGTCGAAACAATCTCTCTTTTCAGGTTTTCGTCACTGTCAAACACTTCCACAAAGGAGCCGTATCTGAGCATGTCATCCACCAGGGCAAGCACATCGGCTTTTTGGCGGACCATCCCTACATAAGAGGTAATGTTTTTGATGGCCAGCAGCTCTGAAAGGCTGAGCGGATAGACCATGCTGGAAAGATACCTGCCCGTGAGCAGGGTAGCGAACTCACCATTGAGCAAGGAAGCGTTTGAACCGGTGATAAATATTTTTTCAAATACGTCATTGTCATACACGGTTTTTACATATTTTTCCCAGCCGTTGATGGCCTGAACTTCGTCTAAAAAAAGGTACCGGATCTTTTTCCCGGTCAGCTTTCGGGCTGTATCAACAACCTCGTAAAGTCTTTCAGGTGCCTGGCCCCATTTTATGAAAAAAGGATCTTCCAGGTTCAGATACAAAATCTCCATGGGGTCTTCTGCTGCCGCCAGATGGTTGATCATCAGCTTGAACACCGTGGACTTACCACTTCTCCGAATCCCCTGCAACACCTGGATATGTCTTGCAGAAAGCTGCCTGACCAATTTCTGGAACACCTGCCTCGGATACAGGCCGCCATATGGTTTTTCCCAATGGCGATTATGGGATATTAATATTTTTTCCATATTATAATATTAAAAATTACGATTTATCTCATAATATAATGCATGATATTGTCAGTCAATAAAAAAGTGACTTCCCCCCATCAACCCTTCACTTTTCACTCTTAACTTTTTCCCCCTTCCCCGTCATTCCGGCCTTGATCCGGAGTCTGACTGCCCCTCAACCCAAAACTCAAAACCGCCGTTATAAGCCCTTACCCCTCGCAGTTCAACCCAAAACTTATAACCCAAAACTCAAAACCATCTTCTTTACCCCATTCTTCACATTCTGCCACACCAACTCCTTCCCCCACGGCAACCAATCATCCGTCCACCGTTGCGGATGCACATTTATCATAATCTTATCCGGCAACGCTCCCTTTTCAATCAACTTAATCAAATGCACCGTATTCTTAATCGGAATATCAAACCCGCTCTCAACCCGATCCCGCATACTGGCCCCCTCATTGTTCCATCCCCTGCCTGACCTCATCCAGCAACCCCCTGATTTCACTTGTCAGATAATCACAGAACTTATCTTTCATGAAAGTTCTTTCCTGAACATCCATCGGCAGAAAACGAGCCATTTCCGACTTGAACCCTTCGCCATGAATGATCTCCGGCAAGCGCTGCCAGGTGCTTTCCAACTTGAGGTCATAATCATTGGCGCGGTAGTCATCAATCTTATTGTTAACCCACTCATGGTTGATTGCCATCCCTGCCTGCTTCAACCAGCGCAAATCCCAAATATCCCGATGTCGTACATAATGCTGGGTATTGACCAGGGACACCAACTTGTCAGCCATAATCTCCTCAAGCGTTTCCGTCAGAACCAGCGTATCGCCATACCCATCCGGCAGAAATTCATAATTGGTTTGCAGGCTCCTGGGAATACGGGAATAAGCAGGAACATTAGCCACTTCAATCTTGATCCGCTGCTTGGGCAAGTGTCTCTGCCCGGGCGCGCTTACTACTATAAGCTGCCATTTATCAACCTTTAACCCGCTGTGCTCGGGTTCATCCCTCAATTCGCGGGGCTCCTTGACCCGCACATCCAGCCTGTAACGCTCACCGATGTAGTGCTCAAGACATTCCTTCATCTTTGCCATCTGCAGGCCGGCAAAATCCCTGCCACCGGCAAAACCAAGATCCTCACTGAAACGAGGGGCCCCATAACACAAACGAAGCGATGTCCCGCCTTGAAAAGTCAGGATATCAAGCAACCCTTCCCTGTCGAGACTGAAAAGGATGTCATAGTGCAGCAACTCCTTCTCGATCACCGGTCGCATATGGCCACGTCCAGACAAGATCATGGCTTTATCCACCAGCGCTGCAAAATCTGCCGGTTCAATCATCTATCAGTGCCTCCTCGTTCACCAGATGGGTATTGCGGCCAACCCGCTTCAAGTCCCGCCATGCGGCCATTGGAGTTGCCAGCCGCAGGGGACGGCCGACATTGCGAACACTGGCAAGAATATTGGATGCGGCCCGCTTGGTATGGGTGAACTCGATGGTCCCCCAGGGGGTGCGGTATAATCCTTTACGGCCCGTTGTCATGACCGTAAGGCGGTCGACCGGAATTTGCGAGATGGCGCCGTATTCAGAAAGCGCGGATTCCAGGCTGAGGTAGCTGTATTCCCCACGGCGCAACGCCACGGCAATCCGCTCAACAGTATGGCTGTCCATGCTGCGCGCCAGGGCATACACATAAACTCCCCGACATGCCCGTCGCAACCAGCCACCCTTGACCAGCCGATTCACCGCTTCCTGAAGGGTTTTCGCTCTGTCATCCGGAAAAAGCTTGGCGAGGTCACGGAGCGTAAACACATAACGCCCCGCCTCATCCCACGCGGAAAACACCTTGATTGCTGTTTGCTTGTCCATAACACCTCAAGTGAACACTAAAGCTACTATTATATAGTTCTTATGTCCACTTAAGTCAAGTGGTTTCCTGAATTTTATATCGCCCTTTCGAAAGACCACCTACCGCAGCTCACCACCGTCACCCCGCCCTCCGCCCCATCGTAGGGCGGATAAGCGCCAGCGCATCCGCCAATTACAACAACAACATCCTACTCTAAATCTCATCCTCTGCCAACTTGCCTGGGATTCCCACGGCGCCACGCGCCTCGGAATGACGAGTTGTTGTTCTGGCGCTCACCAGTGTGACATGCTGCTGGCCGAACACCTACCCCTTAAAACCACTTAAAACTTAAAACTTCCCCCACCAAAAAACTCGTCATCTCCACCTTCTCCCCAACCATCTTTTCCGCCTTCCGCCGCCATTCCGCCCTATCTTCCGGCTTGTCCAAAATCTCAATCCCCTTCCCAACCGACCGCGCCACCTCCGCCGGCCGAGTGGTGAAATGAAACACCAGCCCGTATTTTTCCTCCTGCTCCCGGGTATACCCCCGGCCCTTATCATCCACAAATATGGCCGGCGTCCCCAAGCAGGCCGCTTCCGAGGCCATGGTGGCGCTGTCTCCGTACAATAAATCGGCGTAATAAATGGCGTCATGGATCTTTTCCGGCGGACACGGTATCTGGTAGCCCTGCAACGCGTCCGGCAGCGCCTCTTCCGCGGAAATAAAAACCCTGGCATATTTTGAAAATTCTTTTACAGCCGCAATTTTCATCTTTGGCGAAAGCCCCTTGGATCCGATGTCATGAACCGCCGAACGATCGGTAAAACGCGCAATAACGTATCTTTGATCTTCGGTGATACCGAGCTGCGCAACAATCGCCGGATCCGGCGCAAATCGCTTTTTACTGAGGTAGGCCAGCTCGTTGTAACTGTTATATCGTATCTGTTTGCGTACCCGCCGCTGATAACAGGAAGGCGTCAGCACATATGTTGCAAAGGGAAAGGAGAGCAGCGCGTCATGCCTGGCTGCTTCTGTATCGGTAATCAAGAAAGTATCAAACCCGGATAAAGCGCCCACCTGGGCCAGGTAAAAATCGCCCACCCCCACAGCCATGTCCGGCTTAATCCGCTGACAAAAGCGCCAGGTCCGGGCCCACCGAACAAAATATTCCAAAATTTTCCGAAAGATTATTTTCTGATGCCGGGACACCAGATAGTAAGGGATATTGTATTTATCCAGCAGATAACAGGTAATCTCCTTATCCCTGGCCGCCACCAGAACTTCATGCCCCCGGTTTTCCATCTCCCCAATAAAAAACCGGAAAAAATGGACATCCGCCGGATGCCCAATGCCAACCAATATCCTCAACACAACCCCCGCCGTCATTCCCCGTCATTCCGGACCCCGATCCGGAATCCAGAATAAAATGCTCCCATTCCCTATCCCTTAACACTTAACCCTTAATCACTTAAAACTCTTTTTATAACATTCTTCACATTCTGCCAAACCAACTTCATCCTCCCAGAATCCTTTTTCTTCTGTAATCCCACGCCTCTCTCAATGTAGGAACAGTATTGTAAGTCGCCTCATCATCTGAATTAGGCAAATAATCCCTATCCCCTTTTTCCAGCTTTTCCAAAGCCGCCAGCATGGCCGGAGAGGCATGTTCATAGTTCTTCCGCACCAGGCTGCCAAACGTCTCGTTCGGCTCCACCGGGAACCTCTTTTGCACCACAATCGGCCCGGAATCTATGCCCTCTTCCACAAAGTGAATGCTAACCCCGGTTTCCTTTTCACCCTTGTAGAGTACCCAGAACGGTGTCAGCCGCCCCCTGTTTTTCGGCAGCAGCGCATTATGTCGGTTCAGCATTCCCAGCGGCGCTGCAGAAAGTAACTCTTTTTTGATGATAAACTGGCTCTGATTAATAATTATATCCGGCGACAGCTCTTTTAATCTTTTCAAATATGCATGGCTATTGGGATCATCTGTATAATCAACCGGGATGCCATACCGGCGGGCAAAACCGGCCAGAGAAGAACCCCCCCCCAAAGCAACTTTCCTGCGAAGCTTATACCCTACAGTTTTCAAAACATATTGAAAAAAACAAGTCACCCCCATGATTAGCAGCAGACTAAACAGATAAGCCACCTTGGAGCGTTTCTCTCCGATTTTAAAACGATTCCCCCGTGCAATGGTCAACCCAACAATATCCTTATGCCGGCCGCGAATAATCGACTTGATAAAATCCACAGTATATACAGGATCTTCCATGGTAAGGATAAAAATCTTCATAACAAGCCGGCCTGCCGACAATACTCCTGAACAGTTGTAAACCGATACGCCTTGTTTTTAAAAAACCCGACCTCTCTTTTGTATAAAGGAACGGCCAGTGGCCCCAAATTTCGGGTTTTCAGCCGGGACCGCAACACATCCGCCAGCAAATATGTAACCGGATTTTTAGAACGCCTGTGAACCACCCGCGCTTCATCGGACTCATCAATAAACTCATTAGGATGAATATCAAACACCACCGGCTTGCCGGAGATTTCCGATTCCCAGTGCAACCCCCGCCTTTGTATAGCCGACAAACAGGGGAAGATACGCAGGGTGGTACCCACGTATGGCAATATAAAGGCAGACAAAGGCACCTCCACCAATGGCCCCTCCCCTTTCTGAAACAAAGAATCCACCGAAGTCCGATATGGCCGACGCGGGGCAGTCAGCCATTGCAGTTTATTAACCCCGCCAAAAGAAAGAAAAAAATCAAATCGCTGAGAAGCAACAGAACTGTCAATTTTATAGCCTGCTGCAATCAGCGCCCGGGAAGTGTCTTTGCCCACCCGCAAAGCCGGCGCCCGGAAAGAAATCACCTCCTGGCCGGCCAAGTCTTCCAACATTTTTTTTGTTTCTGACAAATGACGCCTCTGCCGTTCAAAAGGCATCACATCAAAGCCATTCTCTGGTAAATGGGATTTGCCATGGGAGGCCACTTCATGCCCGTCTCTGGCCACCATCTTAACGGCATCC
>CAZWCS010000130.1:0-10773 GCA_964632805.1 uncultured Desulfobacterales bacterium | reverse complement strand
GGGCAAGCAGGCGGCCGGCCGGCCCCCGGTCCAGGGCCGGCCGGTCAAGCTTCGGAAAGGTGTAGCCGTAGAAATCCACGCTGTCAAGCCGGATAAATCCTTTTCTGCGGAAACAGCGGTCAAAAGCCCCCGGGCTGTATGCCTGGCGGGCTTTTTTGAGATCTACGTGTCCGCCGGATTTGATGCCTGTCTTGATCAGGTTACGGATTTGTCTGCCCGAATCCGGCTGGTAATGAATCAGGGTTTTCAGGATAACGCGGGCGGTCAGCAGGCTGACCCGGTTGGTAGAGGAGGCAACAATGCAGCCGCCGGGCAGGAGTGCGTCCGTCAGGGTGTCGATGTAGGCGGGGTAGGACGCGATATAGGGAAACAGACCGATGGCCGTGATAAGCCCGAATCGTTTTCCGGCAAAGGGAGGATCGCCGGTGTCCGTGACCTGGAAGCGGTCCGCGGCGTCGGGCAGCCTTTTGCGCAATAGCGCGGCTGCGCTGCGCACCATTTTTTCGGACACGTCGGTGCCGTAGACGTCGAATTGGCGACGGGCCAGCACACTGCTCAGGTATCCGGAACCGCAGCCGATATCCAGGGCCGGGCACGGTGCAATATATTGGGTCAACAAACGGATGATGGCGCGGGTCCGATGGGCGAAATAATCGTCGGGGTCTTCCACATGCCGGACCCACTCCTCAGCCCGTTCGTCCCAGGCACGCCGGGCCTCGTTTGTCACGGGTTCTCCTTTTCCGTCCGCCCGGCCAGCACTTCATCCAGCGGACGAAACGGCATGTTTTTGCGTTCGGCGGAATGGCGGTGGGTGAGATGCCCGCCGCAGCACATAACAGCCGCTCTCAGTTCTTTATCGTGGCCAAGGGATTTTTCCGGATTTTCGGCCAGCCGGCAGAGATAAGGAAAGAGTGCCCGGGCAAGGCTTTCCGTGGCCGTATGAGGCACCAGGGCCGGAATATGGTCCGGGGAATAAAAGATCCGGTTGTCTTTTTCAGCGATTTCATACAGACTTTCGGTGGAGTAAGAGCCCTCGATGAAGTCGTTTTCACAGGCGGTGGCATCACAGATAACGGCCTGGCGGGGCATACGCAAAATTCCTTCCCGGTCCACAAGGAAAGGGCAGGCGCGTTTGGGCAGATCATCCCGCCGGACGGCGGCGCAAATCAATATATGGATCCGGTCCAGTTCCGCCCGAATGGTTGCCACGGAATCTTTCGGGCGCAATTGCTCGAAGGGAAGAATCGTCAGATGCGCCCGCAACATCGCAAGAAGCGGGGGCGGCAGGGCCTGTTGCAGTCGTGTTTCCACGGTTTCGGGGTGTTTGTCCACCACTACGGTGGGTACGCCGTTTCGCAGAAATCGTGCTGTGGCCCGGGCCCCGATCCGGCCCGCGCCGATTACCATGGCGCGGGGGCTGTCGCTGTTTTGGGGAAAACCGGCCAGGCGACCGGCATGATGCACGAGCAGCTCCATGGACCGGGCCGCAAACAGATCGCCGGTGAGTTCGCTCATTGGCCGCAGCAGAACCTGGTCCCCCTCGTGTTCCACCCATTCAAAGGCGAGAGCGGTCATTCCGGTATCGATGAGGCGGGTAATTTTTTCCGGGGCAATGTTTTCGTCAAAGTGCAGGAAGGCAAAGAGAATGTGGTCGGGCCGATGAAAGGCGGCTTCCTCCGGGCCGGGGCACTTGACCCGCACCAGAAGGCGGGCCCGCCGATAGACCGCTTCCCGGGCAACGACTTCGGCCCCCTGGCTGCGGTAGGCTTCATCCGGAAAACCGGCGGCTTTACCCGCGCCGGTTTCGACCAGCACGGTATGCCCCTTTTCCCGTAATCCGGAAACCTGGCCGGGCATAAGAGCGACCCGGGTTTCGTGTTTTTTACGATCTTTCAGAAGGCCGATGTCCATAGAGGTGCTTCCCGTAATTTTGCGTAAAGTGGTTTTGATGGTAATGATTGTTGCCTTGCGAATTGACCCTGTCTACCAACAGCCATCCTCTCTGTCAATATTTTTTCCGGCACCGCCGCAGGGCATGCGTATGTCTGGTAAGGTATAAACCCAAAATTTTCTGACATTTTGGACAATTTTTTTTACAAATATATTTCAAATTGTTAAGCTGATTTTACTTTCCGGCTCAAAAGATGGAATGAAATCTTTATAAAATTTGAAAGACTTCCTTTGGGTTGGATAAAATTTTGCATCACTTCCGTTTCCGCCGGGAGGAAAAACCGGACAAGCAGCAGAATGGGTTGCCAAAAAAATCGATGAAGAATTTGAAGAATTTTCCATTCCTTATAGCGGTACTTATACTGGGCGGGTTGATGCCGCCGGTATATGCCGAAACCCTGCCTTCCTGCCCGGGGGCCTTGCTGATTTCCAAAGAGATCAAGCCCTATATCCAGATGGCGGAGGCGGTTGAAAGCAGCCTTTTGCCAATCAATGGTATGGCGCTTTACCGGGTATTTCTGGATGAAAGCGGGCAACCCTATTCCCTGGATGTTCCTTTTGCCCATATCGATTTGAAAAAATTAAAATTTATCGTTGCTGTCGGACCTGCTGCGCTGGATTATCTGGTGAAAAAGCCGGTCAATATTCCTTTGTTTTACGGCATGGTTCTGAATCCGGATCAGATCATGGCCGATCAAGACGCGGCCTGCGGGGTGACCCTGAATTTGTTCACACCTTCCCGGATCCGCGACATCCAACGGATTGTACCGGATATAGAGAGGCTGGCGCTGCTTTATAATCCTGTGGACAATCAGATTTACCGGAAGGTGATCCGGTCCTTTGCGCAGGTTGAGAAAATGGAGGCGGTGCCGGTGGAAGTTTTTTCCGAATCCGACATCCGGCCGGCCCTGAAAACCGCCGTGGAGAAGGCGGATGCCTTTTATTTCATACCGGACAGCACAGTCATTACGCCGGCCATTGTCAAATATATTATCAAATACGGCCTTTCCCATTCCCGGCCGACCATCGGCTACAACCGGTTTTTTTATGAATCCGGGGCGTTGTTGAGTTTCCGGGCGGATTACACCGGCGTCGGCCGGCAGGTAGCGGAAATGGTTCAGCAGTTTCTGGAAAGTGGCTCCTGCCGCTCGGAAGACCCCCGGGCCGAGTTGCTTTACAATGAAAAGGCGGCCGAACTGCTGAATATTGAAATAAACCGGAAGGCCTTGCCGCCGGAGAACCCATGATACGATGGAATTCCATACCGGCCCGTTTTACCGCATTGGCCATGCTGTTTGTGCTGATTGTCTCGGCCCTGGCCGGGGTTATCGGCGGGAAGCTTTCGCTGAATTATACCGGCGCCCGGTTTCATAAAAATTTTCATGTTCTTGCGCAATATCTGGCAAAAAATGCGGAACTGGGGCTTTTGCTGAAGGATGAGATCATGTTGAACAATCTGGCCCAGAACATGCTGGTGCTGGATGATATCTACAGTGTGACCGTGATGGACGCCGGAGGCAATATATTGGTGAATACCGGGCAGGATAAAAAATCGGACCGGCTGGTTACCATTGAGACAGAAGTGATGCGCAGTGAGCAGGAAGAGGAAGACCGGCTTTTTCTCAACCCGCAGCAGCAAAAGAAAAATCTGGGCAAGGTGGTCATGACCTATTCCCGCAAGAGCCTGGAAGATTTGCAGAACCGGATGATTTTGTATTTTTCGGGGCTTATGCTGTTTTTTGTAGTCCTGTCCTGGTTCTGCTTCCGGTTTCTGTCAAGGTCGGTGGCCCTGCCGCTTCAGGAAATTGTTCGGGTCTCCCGGGCCGTATCCCACGGCAACTTGAATGTCCGGGCCGGTACCCGGGGGCCGGGTTCCGGATTATCCGAAGTTCGCACCCTGGCGGCGGGTTTTAACAATATGCTGGACGCTTTGCAACAGGAAAAACAGAAGGCCAAAGCGGCCTACGAGGAAATGGGGCGTCAGCAGACGCTGGCGGAAGTAGGCAAGTTCTCCATGATGGTGGCCCATGAGGTGAAGAATCCCTTGACGGTTATGAAAGGCAGCCTGGCCCTGCTGAAAAAGGACACCCTGGCGGCGAACACCAAACAGGAGTTGATAACCTACCTGGAAGATGATATTCAAAGAATCAATAAAGTTGTGGAAGATTTCCTGGTTTTTGCCAGACCGAAACAGCCGGATCTGGGGCCGGTGGACCCCAACCGGTTTGTTGCGGAGGCGGTGGAAAAGTTTTTTTATGTAACCAATGAAATCGTCGTGGAGACCAGCATCGATACCATCCCGGTCACTGTCCATTGTGACCGCGCCCTGATGGAAAGGGCCCTGATTAATATTTTAAAAAACGCCGTCGCTTTTGCGACCCGAACAATCATCGTCAAAACCCTTGCTGCTGACGGGAAATGGCGTTTGTCCGTAATGGATGACGGCCCCGGCCTGCCGGAAAACGGAGACGAAGATATTTTTACGCCGTTTTTTACCACCCGCTCCCGGGGAACCGGCCTGGGACTGTCCATAACCAGGGACATTGTGGAGTTGCACGGCGGAGAAATTCAAGCGAAAAACCGGGAATCAGGCGGTGCCTGTTTTGAAATTGTCATGGAGTGTGCGTGATATGGCCAGAATACTGGTAGTGGATGATGAAGACCGGGTGCGGTCGATTCTGAGAATTATGCTGCAATTCAAGGCGCATGAGGTGGCCGAGGCCACGAATGGCCTGGAGGCCCTGGATATTATCCGGCGGGAAAGCATTGATCTGGTCATCAGCGACATCCGCATGGACGGGCTGGACGGACAGAACCTGCTGGCCCGGATAAAGCAGGAAGACCTGGCCTGCCCGGTGGTTTTTATCACCGCCTACGCCAGCCTGGAATCGGTCATCGACGCTTTGCGGCTGGGCGCCTCGGATTATCTGGTAAAGCCCTTTGAAGAAGCCTATGTTCATCTGGCGGTGGAGCGGGCTTTGGGGGTGGGCCGGATTATGTCCGAAAACAGGCGCCTCAAGGATGATTTGCAGCGGGAGCGTCGTCCGGCGGATCCGGTGTTTGTCTCGGAAGAGATTCAGCTGGTCCGGGCCATGGCCCTGCGGGTGGCCGCCAAGGATACCACCGTTCTGATTACCGGCGATTCCGGTACGGGCAAGGAAGTGATCGCCAGAATGATCCACGAAGCCAGTCCCCGGGCGGACCGAAAATTCGTGGCCGTAAATTGTGCCGCCATGGCCGGGTCCCTTTTGGAATCCGAGCTTTTCGGCCATGAAAAGGGCGCTTTTACCGGGGCTGTCCGGAGAAAAGAAGGAAAATTTGAATACGCGGATCAGGGAACCCTGTTTTTGGACGAGGTGGGGGAACTGCCGCCGGAGGCCCAGGTGCGGCTTCTGCGGGTGATTCAGGAAAAATGTTTTCAGCGGGTGGGCGGCAACCAGGATGTTCCGGTGGATGTCCGGCTCCTTTGCGCCACCAACAAGTCTTTGGAAAAACTGGTGGAACAGGGGAAATTCCGGGAGGACCTGTTTTATCGGCTGGCGGTCTTTCCGTTGCATATTCCCAGTCTCAGTGCCCGCCGGGCGGATATTGCACCCCTGGCCAGATATTTTATCAAACAGCATGCCCGAACCACGGAGGTAACCGGGGAGATTATCACCCCGGCGGCGGCGCAGAAGCTCCAGGCCTATCCCTGGCCGGGCAATATCCGGGAGTTGGCCAATGCCATGGAGCGGGTGATGATTCTCAAAGACGGCCGGTTGCCGGTGACTTCAGACGATCTGCGGTTTCTGCGGTCCGGCAAGGATGGCGGTTCCGGGTCGTTGGAGGATCTGGTAGAGCTGCCGGCTTCCGGCATTAATTACGACGAACTGCAGCAGACGATTGTAAAAAAAGCCCTGTCCATGACCCGGGGAAACCAGAGCGGTGCGGCCCGCTTGCTGGGGCTGTCCCGCCAGCGGTTCCGGACCCTGGTGAATTTGATAGACGAGAGGTGATAGGCGCGGGAGAATCCGAATGCGGATACGGTTGAGATCCATCATTATGGTAGTATTGATTTTCTGCTGTACGGCCCCGGCCCCGGCTGCGGCAGCGCCGGACGATACCCTGTTGATGTTTGTCGGCGAGGATCTGTCCGTGGTTACCGCGGCCTCCCGCAAGCCGGAATCGCCTTCTTCGGCGCCGGCGGTGGTGGATGTGGTTACCCGGGAAACCATCGTCAACAGGGGGTACCGTACCCTCGGGGAACTGCTGTCTCTTGAATCCGGTTTCTATATTTCGAAAGGCGCCCGGGGGAGCGTACCGTACTTGCGGGGACTTCCGGAGAGCATCCTCTTTTTGTATAACGGTATCCCTTTGCCCTCCGGGGGAACCAAGAACATTCAGTTTCTGGATTATGAGCTTTCCCTGGACAGTGTCAAACAGGTGGAAATCATCCGGGGGCCGGGTTCGGTTCTGTGGGGGCCGGATGCTTTTGCCGGGATCGTGAACATCGTTCCCCTGGATGCGGACGAGAGCGGCGGGGCCACCGTCGAACTGACCGCCGGCTCCCATAAGGAGAAAAGTGCCTATGCCGCATATGGCGGGCAGGCGGAAAACATCCGCACGTTTTTGTCGGTGCGGCAATCCTTTCGGCAGTATCACGACCGAACCTACCGGGTGTACTCGGTAACCGATAAAGGGGCGCTGGCCGCTTTCCCCGGAAAAGTGGATGATTCGGATTATGTCGAAGTAACCGCGCAGGGAAGTGTCGGGGACGGGCTTACCTTTACCGGAAGGTTTTCGGATTTTACCCGGGAGTATTCCGTGGAAGATGCCGCCGGTTTTCGCTGGAAGGGAACCAAGGAAACCCCTGTCAGTTGCCTGGGGGTTTCCGCCAACACCGGCATGGGGAAGTCCCATCTCAAATTTTCCGCCTATTATCAGAATATGTCCTTTCTGCTCCGGGATATGAATACCGAATATGAGGAGGATCTGGATCAGTATTACGGAGAAATCCTCTGGGACCGGCGATTTTTCCGGAAAGGCCTGTTAACCGCCGGTTTTTCCTATAAGCAGAGCCAGGTGGACGGGGCCCTGGCCGAGGGGGGGTTCGTTCCGGAGGAAGTACGGAGTCCTTTTCCCCTGTTCAACCAGGCGATCAATCAGACCGACTATCATACCCGGCTTCGCTCGGTGTTTGCCCAATACCGGCACCAGGCGGGATCGGCCTGTTTCTGGGCCGGTGCCCGGCTGGACAGCCATTCGGAGTATTCCACCGATACCTCCTGGAGTCTGGGCGTCAACTGGAATGCTTCGGATGCCTGGCGTTTCAAAGCGGTAATGGGAAGTGCCTACCGTACGCCCTATTCCCAGCAGGTGTATGAAGGAATTGCCGAGCAGTCCGACGAGATTGATACCTACAGCCTTCAGGCGGAGTTTTCGCCCAACGACCGCTTTCGGATGGACTTGACCACGTTTTACAGCTCCGTTTCCGGTTATGTCAGTTCAGACCCCTACGGCGGGGCTTCCCAGCCCGCTTCCCGGGATATTTACGGCGGGGAGCTGTCCGCCGCGCTCAGCTGGTCGCCGGTAAAGATTTTTATGAATCTGTCAGCCCTGAATTCTTCCGGAGCCGATTACCGGTTCCGGATCGAGGATTATACCCTGGTGAACCCGGACGGCACGGTGGAAACCTATTACGAAACGTGGGCGGAACCGTTTGACACCGCACCGGAATTTTTGTTCAATGTCGGCGGCGATTGGCATATCAGCGAGACCACCGGTTTGTCGGCAATGATCAGCTATACCGATCCGGTGAAATTTTCCTACGCCAAAAACACCGCTGCCGGCAAATACTCCGAGTACTGGCTGGTGGATGCCACTTTTACCCGGGATGATTTTCTGCGCCAAAATTTCCGGTTCCGTTGCGGTGTAAAGAATCTCTTTGACAGCTCCTATGATCTGGCCGGGTATTACGGTCCCGTGCCGGGGCCGGGCCGGACCTGGTTTTTTCAATGGGGCCTGACGTGGTGATCCCTCCCCCGAAAGCGTTCCGGCAGTGGTTTGACGCCCTTCCCCGGGTACATCGCCAGACCCTGGCCCATCTCTACCGGGTCTGTACCACCGACAGCGTGGAAGACATGATCCGGGACCCGGAGCACTCTTTGGCGTTATTTTTGCAGAATCTGGACAAACCGGATTTTCCCTTGCGGGTGGCCACCCGTTTGGTTACCATACGGGCGGTTTTTGATCTGGTCCTTGTCCACCGTCGGAACCTGCTGTTGCTGACCGGCCCGTTTTTGCCGGCGCAGGACGGCCGGGCAGTGGTTCCACTGCCCCCCCATCAGTGGGAAAAAATCTGGACCGGCTGGAAACACTTGCGCGCTTCGGCCATGTCTGATAAATATCTGCATGCTTGGATCCAGGCGATCCAGCAGGAGTCGTAACCGGGCGGCCAAAAAGCGGCGGTGTCCGGGTGGGCCGGAAAGCCGCTGTATGATAAAAATAAAATTTGAAAAAATTGAAAAGGCCAACTTTGCGGCAGCCGTAAACCGTCGTCACTCCGGGCTTGACCCGGAGTCTATGAACGATTTCGTCACTCCGGGCTTGACCCGGAGTCTATAAAAAAGTAAAGAACTAAAAAAAACCGGATTCCGGGTCGCAAGACGGTGTCACAAATAGAAAAGGCGGAAGATCGTCATTATCGAGCGAAGCGAAGCAATCTTAAACGCCTGGTGATAGCGGTTGAAGAAGAGATTGCTTCGTCGCTGCGCAATGACAAAAAATGGATTGTGACACCGCCTCCGCGCCCCGTTTTCGGCGGGACGTGTCCGGAATGACGGCAAAGACGCGATTTTTTGCGGCTGCATAATTGAGGCAGCATAAGGATCTTTTTATGAAAAACACTGTATCAATACTGTTGGTGGTGCTCCTGGTTTGTCCGGTGCTGGCTGCGGCCGGGCAGCATTTTACCTTTACCCTGCCCGAAGCCGTGGCTTACGGCCTGAAAAGCAGTCCCTCGCTGAAGGGTGCGAGCTACCAGGTAAAAGGGGCGGAAATGGGGGTCAAATCGGCGCGGGGAAAATTTTTTCCCCTGCTGTCCTCCGGTTATTCCTATACCGATTTGTCCAGCCGCAAAGCCGACGGCCCGGTGGACCAGGATTATCTGGACCAGAAAATTGACTCTTTCAATGTGGGGGTGACCCAGGTTCTTTACGCCGGTTCCCGGATTTTGAATGAATACCGGCGGGCCGAGGCCGAAAAAGAGATGATGGCGGCCCGGCGGCGGATGACCCAAATCCGGTTGATTTATAATATCGAAACCGCTTTTTTCAAACTCATGAAAGCCAGGGAGGACGTGGCGGCGGCCGAAGATACCGTTACCCGGCTGGAATCCGGGGTGAAGGCGGCCCAGGCCTCCTTTGAAGCGGAAATGTCCCCCTGGGTGGAAGTGCTGCAAGCCCGGGTGGAACTGGTGGCCGCCCGCCGGGAGCTGAACCGGGCGCAGAACATGGTGCAAAAGGAAAAATTTCGGCTGTTGTCCCTGATGAACCGGCCGGGTGCGGCGGAAGAAGTTACTTTCCGCGGCGGCCTGGATTATTATCCTTCTGATTATTCGCCGGATATGGAAACGCTCTGGCGGATTGCCGTAGACACCCGGCCCGATCTGATGGCCCTGGAAAAGCAGAAGATCATGGCCCGCCGGGAAGCCCAGATCGCCGCCAGCCGCTATCTGCCCACCATTCAGTTAAAAGGGGGCTACTACGATTACGAACGGGATTATGATGCGTTGGGCGAAACCACCAATCTTATGGGGCAAACCACGACCTACGATCGGGACCAGGAAAATGAATACTGGCAGGCGGCCGTCAGTGTCCAGTGGAACCTTTTCGACGGCGGCAGCGCCTGGTACGGCCGCCAGCAGAATCTGAATGAAGTCAAGCAACTGGAGCAGGATATCATTGCGCAGGAAAATACCCTCAAATCGCAGATCAAACAGGCGGTCCTCGCCCTGGAGGAGGCTACCGAAAGTATCGCCACGGCATCGGAAATGCGCCGGGTGGCCGGAGAATACTACCGGCGGGAGGAAGAACGTCTGGCCAAAAGTTTGTCCACTACCCCGGCGGTGCTGGATGCCCTGGCCCGGTTGACCCGCTCCGAAGCCGAGTACAACAATGCGCTGTTTGATTATCAGCAGGCCATGGCCGACATCAAATATCTTCTGGGAAAAGAGGATCTGACGGATTTGGTTGCCTCCCGCCGGAAGTGAGGCTCAACCATGTGAGTGAGTAGTAAATCCGCAACAAAAAAGGGCGGCCGCACGGGCCGCCCTTTTTTGATTATGGGGTAATGGTTAAAAATTTTACCTTAGAACAGCAGCAGGTCCCCGGCCTGGATCTGGTTGGCGCCCACGCCCACGCCGGTCACATTGGCCAGGGTGGCAATGCCGGTTTCCGGCACAAGGGTGGTTATGCTGCCGGCGGAAATAAACGCCCGCCATGCCCCCAGAATCTGGCTGCTGGTGGTAAAAACAAAGAAATGGGCCCAGCCCGTATATCCGAGGGTAGAGGTCAAGCCGACCATATCCGAGAAAATATCGGTAAAGTTGCCGCCGCTGGCGATAAATCTGGCCGCCCCGGTACCGGCGCTCGCGGTGGTGGTGCCGCTGCCGGGCCCCACCGGGGCGGTCATCATGCTGGCCAGCTGGAAGGTACCCGCCACCGTATTAATGCCGGAGATGTTCCAGAAAGTGGACGCCCCGCTGAAGGCGGCGCTTATCCAGGCGCCGGCCGTGGAAACATCCAGCCAGATGGCGTCTTCATTGGCTCCGCCCTGGTTGAAGTC
>CAZWCS010000129.1:0-10837 GCA_964632805.1 uncultured Desulfobacterales bacterium | reverse complement strand
CACATCGCCGGGAATTTTTTTAACAATAAAAAAAAACAGGGGACCGGACACAAATCTGTCCCTGATTTTTTATGGGAGCAAGCAACACCCGCGGCAACTCATCCTTATCTATCTGCGAAGGGCGTTAAATCCTATGGTTTGCGAGTAGACCGGCACGAAAACCTTGTTGTCCCGTTATCTACAGACGGAAAGATCGTGGGCTTGCAATTCATAAAGGAAACTGGCGAAAAACGGTTGTTGTCGAAAGCCAAAGGTGGTCAGAAAAAAGGCGCTTGCTACACTATCGGCAATATCGGAAAAGGCGTCTCTTCCTTATATATATGCGAGGGGTATGCGACCGCGGCAAGTGTCCATGAGGCCACCGGCGAACCCGTGGTGGTGGCCGTGGACTCCGGGAATCTTTTACCGGTGGCGGAAAATTTGCGGCAGAAATACCCGGACGTAAAATTTATTTTTGCGGCAGATAACGACCGGAACAAACCCGCTGATGACGCAGGCTTTGACGTAGGCTACCGTAAAGCCACCGATGCCGCCGGTTTGATGGGCGGTCTTGTTTGTATGCCACCGGAGTCCGGGCAGGACTTCAACGACCTCCATCAACAGCACGGTATTGATGCCGTCCGGGAAGCGCTGGCCAACACCGTGGAGCCCGAACCATCGCAAAAGCGAAAAAGCGCATCTGACCTTTTGGTCGAAATTGCTACAGAACTTTGCCACCTCTTTCATAATCAGGATGATAAAGCCTGCGCGGAATTTTTTCATGAAAAACACAGGGAAACTTGGCCAGTCCGGGGTAAAAAATTTAGGTCATGGCTATCACATCGACTTTTTGAAACAAACGAAAAAACCGCGGGCGGTCAGGCTTTGCAGGATGCGGTCAATTTTATTGAGGGGGCCGCATTATTTAAAGGACCGCTGAAGGAAACCGCTGTTAGACTCGGAGGTGACGAAAGTAAAATTTTTCTGGATTTAGGGGGGCCTTCGTGGGAGGCTGTGCAAATCACGGCCGAGGGCTGGGAAATTGTTACAGAACCCGAAACCCGACTTATTCGACCGCCGGGCTTGCGGCCGTTGCCACCGCCTGAAAAAGACGGCGATGTTGGGTATCTTTCCAATTTAGTGAACCTTCCAGAAAGTGATTTTCGCCTTGTGATCGGTTGGTTGCTTTGCGCTTTGTCTCCCGTGGGACCTTTTCCAATATTGACTTTTTCCGGAGAGCAGGGAACCGGGAAAAGCACGGCAGGAAGGCTTTTGCGGCAACTGGTCGATCCAAACACTGCAAATCTGCGGACCACCGCGAGGAGCGAGCAGGATTTAATCATTGCAGCAAAAAATGGCCGGGTTATTGCTTTGGACAACTTATCCGGCGTCAAGCCGTGGTTGTCTGATGCATTATGTCGAATAGCAACAGGTGGGGGCTTTGGTGCGAGACAACTTTATACGGATGACGAAGAAGTCCTTATCGAGGTACAGAGGCCGGTGATCATCAACGGCATATCAGAGCTTTGTACAAGGCCGGACTTGGCAGACAGGGCGATCGTGATCAATCTTCCAGTCATTGACCCCGACAAACGGCTTACCGAGAAAAAAATCAACAGCTTGTTTGAGCGCTTGCAGGGCGCCATTTTGGGCGGATTGCTGAACGCTGTTTCTGACGGCTTGCGCTATCGCAACGAAATAAAAATTTCAAATCTTCCGAGACTTGCGGACGCGGCTGTTTGGTGGTGTGCCTGCGAGCGAGGCGGGGCGCTACCGTGGGCGGAAGGGGGTATTTTGGATGCTTTTCAGTCAAGCCGGGAGGGAATCATCACAGCTTATGTCGAGAACGATGAAGTGGCCGCGGCGGTTGTTGATTTGCTGAAAAACAATGGTGGAAGATTCGAAGGGACCGCGACAGAATTGTTGGGTGTTTTGAACGAACAACGAAATGGCGATAAGCGGAGTAGGTACTGGCCGGAATCAGGCAGGTCTATGTCAAATCGAATTAAACGGGCGGCATCTTTCTTGAGGGATTATGGTATTTCCGCGGAATACAGCCGCACCCAAAAACAAAGAATCATCAAATTAGATTATACCCGTATTTTATCGTCATCACCGTCACCATCGTCACCAGAGGGGAAAAACGTATGAAAAACAGAAATTTAGCTGATGACGCAAAAAATGGAAAAGATGACGAAGATGACGAAGATGACGCAACGGATGACACAAAATTTTTCTTATCGTCACCTCTTGGGAATTTTTTTTACTAACAAAAACAATGATTTATCTAATGGATGACGATAATGACGATAATGACGATACAATACTTATATAATCTTAATGGCAATTTTATGAAAAAAGAAAAAGCAGCGCGGCGTCAGGGCGGCGTCACTCTGGCGTCACTCTGGCAGCAGAAGAACAAGCCGCAAGCCCTTTATTCATGCGGATTTACGGCTTGGGTCCTCCTGAGGCCTTGAAATCATTACGGGTCAGGGAGGCGCGAAAAATCACTACAATGTGGTAGTTTTTTTGCCGTTACACTTGGCACAACTATAACATACAGCAGGAGGTTTGAAAAATGAAATTAATGAATGTCTCGGAATACTGCAAATCACGGGAAATTAGCAGGTCAAGTTTTTATAGACACCGGCGGGCCGGGCGGTTGCGCGGATGTTTTGTTGAAGAAGCTGGGCGGACTCTGGTTGATGCCGATAAAGCCGATACCGCCTTGGCGGCTGTTTTCCCGAATGAAGGGGGACAGGCCACACGCGAAAAATTTCGCGGCACCGAAATGGCAGACCCGGACCAGGCGGAATTTTTGGAAGCGAGAGCGAGGGATAAAAAATATCAAGCACTAATGAGGGAAATTGACTATAAGATCAAGAAAGGTGAAATTGTTCCGGTTGAAAAAGTGAGGAAAGATGCACAGGAAGTAATCGCAGTGTTAAGCAGTCTTTTGTCCGCCATGCCTGCGAAGCTGGCACCGAGATTGCTACAACGCGACAGCTTGGCAGAAATACAGGAGATCATCGAAGACGGTATCAATGATGTAAAAAAGGCATTTCAGGAAATCGATTTTTCTAAAAACAGGAGGTAAAAAAAATGAAATTTACACACGGAATGAACGACAGCCAACTCAAAAAAACGGCCGCGAAACTTCGGAAAAGCCCCTGCCTTGTTTGCGGCAAACCTGCGACAGGACTGCGGAAAATTGAAATGAACCCGAGGGAAACGGCAATGGTTCCGGTTTGCGCTGATTGCATGAAAACGAACCTCCAGACCGTTTTGGCGGCGATGAAAATTGCTGATGCCATGACACCAGGCGGCGGCGGGCCTTGGCCGGGAAGCGGCAAAACGCTGCGGGGTAAAAATAAATGATGGGTGATATTTTAAAAAAGGCTTGGTTGACTCCCTGCGAAGTGGCGGAATACCTGAATATCTCAAAACGTACTGTCTACCGACTCACGGATGACGGTGATTTAAGGGCAATAAAGATTCGTGGATCGTTACGGATTGAGGTCAATTCTTTGCGCCGGATGATTCATGAGGCAGAGCAGGACCAGGCCCTGAAAATCCTTTAAAAATAAACTGTGACAGATGGTGACAGGCATAGACCAGCGTCTTTGACGGTTTACAGCCGGGCGGGTATTCTGGTTTAAAAATCAAGACAGGAGTCAAAATATGAGCCAAAAAACATTTAGAAAATTCAGGGCACCAAGAACGTATAACCCGGAAAGGCGCACGGTTTCCGCGGTTTTAGCCACCGAAAACCCGGTGGATGTCTACGATTTCATCGGCGGCGGCGGGCAAATTGGTGAAATATTACTAATGCGCGGTTGCAGGTTGCCGGAGAGTAAACAGCTTCCGCTTCTGGACAGCCACAACCAAAGCAGCCACCGAAATATCCTTGGCAGTTGCCGGGATTTACGGATCGAGGGCGATAAGTTGGTGGCAGACCTTCACTTTGCAGATGACAATGGCGGGCAGATATTAGAAAAGCAAGTCCGAGATGGCCACCTGACGGACCTTTCCATCGGCGCCTCTTTGCTGGAATTTGAAAATATCCCGGCTGGGCAATCAAAAGAAATCAATGGGCGCCTTCACCGTGGACCCGTGCGGGTTGTGACGCGGTGGCAACCCATGGAAGCAAGTGCGGTAGCAGTAGGCGCTGACAATAAATCGACAATTCGACAAAAACAACGAGGTGAAAACATGGATAATGATCAGACAGAAAACAGACAAGATATTGATACTCATGGCTTTGTGGACAACACCGGCGGCGCGGCCGCGTCAATCATGGCAGAACGGCAGCGGGTGGCGGATATTTATGAGATGTGTCAAATTGCAGGTTTGGACAAATTCAGCCAGCAGTTTATTCAGGACGGCACTTCCGCCGATACCGTCCGGCAGAAGATTTTTGAGTATATGAAAACCCACAACAAACCCATCGGCGCTGGAGCTATCGCCACCATCAGCGACGACCGGAGCCCGGCGGATGCTATCGCTGATGGTCTGGCCATGCGGGCTGGTGCGAAAATTGAAAAGCCGGCAGCGGGCGCGGAAGATTTCCGGCATGCCTCTCTTGTTGATATCGCCCGATACACCCTAAGCCAGAGCCCGGAACATCGGCACACAGCGCGGACCATGAGCCCGGCGGCCGTGATTCGTGAGGCTATGACGAAGCGGACCCACACAACTGACGACTATCCGAACATTCTGGCGAACGTGGGCAATAAGGTTTTGCGAAATGCTTACGAAAACCACGCCGCAACTTTTGAGGCTTGGACGTCAAAGGGCGAGGGCCGCGACTTTAAAGAGATGAGCCGGGTGCAGATCAGCGAGGCGCCTGATTTGCTGGAGGTTGGCGCGGGTGGTGAATATCTTTATGGCACCTTTGGCGAATCAAAGGAAGTGTTTACGATTGCGAAATACGGCCGCCTTTATAGAATCACTTGGGAAGCGATGGTAAACGATGACGTTTCCGCATTTTCCCGGATACCAAGGGCTTTTGTTGCCTCTGCAAAACGCGGTCTTAACAGCGCTGTTTACGCTATTCTCACGGCAAACGCGGCAATGAGCGACGGCAACTCCTTGTTTGATAGCAGCAACCACGGGAACCTTGCCACCGGCGATGACGTTGGAACGCTTAACACCGACAATCTGAGCGAAGCCCGCCGGGCGATGCGCATGCAGAGCGGCCTTAACACGACGGACCCGTTAAACATCGAACCCAAATTTTTGATCGTTCCGGCAGAGCTTGAAACGCAGGCGGATGAGGTAATCAACACCATTTCCGGATATGACAGCGAGGCCGGGACCGGCGTCACAAATCCCTTTTATAAAAAAATGACGATCATCACGGAACCGGCGCTGGATGGCACATCCACCACCGGCTGGTACCTTGCGGCGGATCCGCAACGGTTTGACACCATCGAAGTTTGCTATTTGGACGGAATCGAAATCCCGTATATTGAGGAAAAAACCGGCTGGAACGTGGATTCATGGGAATTCAAAATCCGTTTCTCTTACGGCGTCAAGGCCCTTGACTGGCGCGGGTTGTATTCAAACCCCGGCGCTTAATACAGATATACCGGGCGCTCCTGCTTGCGCCCGTTATATATAGCCGGGAAACCGGCAAGTTTTGTTCATGTGAAAGCCGGGTGCAGCAGCGGATCGGCCGTCTGTCTGTGCCCGGTTTTTATTTTCCTTCCATGAGTATTATTTTCCCGATTTTCTCCTTTCCTTTTTTACGTCTTTGAGCTTTTCCTTGATTTCGGGATTGGTGGTGGGTTGGGGTGTTGGCAATACTGGATTTCCAGTATTCTTAGGTCGGCCTGCTATTTTGGTATAACTCAATCCATATTTGTTGAACCATGTTAGCGGGGCTGGTAATTCCGATTTTTCGGAATTAAGTTTACCTTATTTACGTCTTTGAGCTTCTCTTTGATTTCGGTTTTGGTGGTGGGGGGTGCTTGATTTGAGCTAAAATTTTTTAGCTCATTTGTTTCTCTGGAAATTGCGGCATTATCCGCTCTGGTATATGATAGCCCATATTTCTTGAACCAATTAAGCGGGGTTGCATGTGAATACCCACACTCCTCACAGAACTGTCCCCAGGTCCATCTTTTCATGAGTATTATTTTCCCGATTTTCTCCTTTCCTTTTTCTGTATAATCAGTAAATCCGCCACAGGCCACCAAAACGGCGACACAAGCGACTTTTCCCCTTTTCTGGTAGGTAACCATTACCGGGCAAAGGAATTGCTCAAATATGGCCTGTGAGGAAGTCATTTTTACCGAACAGGGATTTATAATAATGGTGGACTGAATCGGCCGCAACCAGATCGGCAGGCGATTTAATCGGACGGGAAAAGGCGGTTTCAAATATAGATGGGAAAAATCAATATAGTAAGGTTAGGGGTCAAAATGATCCCCAACCTAAAACCGCCGAAAAGCTGGCAACCGAGGCACAGGGATTTCAAGAAGCTGGACCGGGACGGGGTAAAACATTAGATCAAAAAGACCCAGTGTTTTCTACCGCCGAAAAGCTGGCAACCGAGCACGGCATCACGACCGAAACCAGCACGGCGGTTTTTTTGTGGGAACCTGCCGGGGACCTGGAGCCGGAATCAACACCGAGAAAAAGGTGGGACAGAAGTGGGACAAATTACCAAAAAGAAAAGGCAACCATTTTTATGATTGCCTTAACTTATTGATTTTATTGGTGCCGAGGGGCGGATTTGAACCACCGACACGGGGATTTTCAGTCACCTGCTCTACCGACTGAGCTACCTCGGCAATTTTCTGGCAGTTGCTGCCGCTGAAATGTTTTACCTAATAAAATTGCGCCTGCTTGTCAAGAGTTTTCCGGTATTTTTTACATATCTCCGAAGCGGTGCTGTATAAGGGTAACGGCGGCGATGGCGGCGGTATCGGCTTTCAGTATGCGCGGCCCCAACCGGATGGGGAAAAAATGTTTTTCTTTGGCGCGGGCGATTTCCGCAGGAGAAAATCCGCCTTCCGGGCCGATTATCACCAGGACGGTCCGTTTGTCTTCAGCAGGTGCTTCCGGAAGGGATGTCGGTGACGGGGCTGTTTTGTCGGCACAGATGATATTAATATGGTGACGCGTTTTTTCTTCTTCGAGGATATTTTCAAAATGCGTCGGCGGACCGATTTCCGGAAGAACCCCCCTTTCGCATTGTTTGAGTGATTCCCGGGCGATTGTTTTCCAGCGTTCAAGCTGTTTTTCCAGTCGATTATTTTCCGGGCGGGGTACGGAACGGTCGGCTGTGAAAGGAACCCAGCGGTTGACACCCATTTCCGTCAGTTGCCGGATTTGGGTGTCCATTTTTTTGTTTTTCAGCCAGGCCTGAGCCACGGTGAGCCGCAAGGGAGATTCCGTGCGGCAGGGCTGGGCATCCACGATAATCACCGTCACTTTCGGGCCCGATACAGCTTCAATTCGCCCCGTGTATTCTTGCCCCTGGCCGTCAAACAAACCAATGGTATTGCCTGCTTGCAGGCGCAGGACTTTTTTTATGTGGGTGCTCTCCGTTTCGTCAAGATGACAGCGGCGGCCGGGTTCAAGAGGCGGGTAAACAAAAAAACGTCTCATGGGTGTATCTTCCAATATAAAATAAATCGTTTTCTGCCGTTTTGATTTTATCAGCAGCGGATTACCGGTGCAAATATTCTATCTTGCGGCCAGCGAAATCGTGCCGGATGTCATAAATAAATGATTGTTTTTGCAATTTCCCCGGTAATTGCTTGACACCAAGAGTTTCTTTTGATATAAAACGAAAAAATATCGATTATGGCAAAGGCGGTATCGTTTGCTTGTATAAGGGGGAACATGGCAAATAAAAAAAAATCATCTCCGCAGTCCGGCAAAGGTTCTTCACCGGCCGGGAACAACCAGCCGGTTGAAGAAGAGAAACGTCTCGCGTCCGGTACTGGGGCCGCAAAGGATTCTGCTTCCGAAGAAGATCTGGAGATACTGGATCTTACCGAAAGGACCATTATGGTTCCCAGCGGGGAGGAAGAAATTATCAATCTTGACGATTACGACGACGATGACGATTTTCTGGACCTGGCGGGTGAAGCAGATGACGAGGAGGATATTCTGGATTTGACGGATAAAAAACGCAAGGGCCGCAAGAGTATTGACAGGAGTGATCGCGGTGAAGAAACCGATGATACCAGAGACCTGCTGGAATTGACGGAGTCGACGGATATCGCGTCCGGGCAGGAGGAACAAACAGTGTCCCTGGAGGACATTATCGGAGAAGAAGAAAAGGATGACGATTTTATCGATTTGACAGAGACGGTCGTTGAAGATGAGGAAGATGATATCATCGATTTAACGGATATGGCCGAAAAAGAGACAGCAGAGGACGATGGGGTGATTGCATTGACCGAGGAGGCGGAGGCGGCCGCTTGGGAAGAAGACGATGATATTATTGATTTGACGGATATGGCGGAGGAAGTCACGGAAGGGGCCGGGGAACCGGGGCTGGCGGAAGAAGATGATGATATTATCGACTTGACGGATATGGCGGAGGAAGTTACGGAAGAGGGCGCGGATGACATAATTGATTTGACGGAAGAAGCCGAAGAGGGCGTTGCGGCCGGTGAAGATGATGTTATTGACTTGATGGATACGGTGGAAGAAGAGACGGAAAAAGTAGAAGACACGGTTGATTTCGAAGAAGAAGCCGAAGAAGACAATGATGTGCTGGAGTTGACGGAAGAGGCCGAAGCGCCTGTGCTGGCGGAAGAAGATGACGAACTGGTAAAAATGACCGAAACCATGGATGGCGATCTCGATGATTTTATGGATTTGAAAGATATTGAAGATGATGATTTTTCATCCGATGAAAGCGATGATGACCTTTTGGAGTTGACGGACACTGTTGACGATATGGAGAAGGGCTCGGGCAGCAAAGATACCGCTGGTGCCGGGGAGTCTTTCGAAGTTGAAGAAGAAGATGTTCTGCAGGAAGAAGGAACGGAAGAGATTGATCTCAGTGATCTGGAGTTCGGCGATCTGGGCGAAGAAGACGTAGCGGATGAGGAGGAGGTCAAGGAAGACACCCTGCACCTGCCGGAGGAAAAAAGTGCTTCCGCGGGTTCTGCCGTTGCGGTTGACGACGAGGAAGAAGAGGAAGAAGATGATGATGACCTGCTCGATTTGACGGAGGATGTCCTTTACGAGGATGATCTTGTAGCGGAGGAAGAAAATCTGCCGGAGACAGCGGAAGAGCCGGCGTTGCAGGAAGATGCGGAAAATGAGCTTGACCTGACACAGGAAAGAATACCGGAAGAGGATACCCCGGCGGCGGCGGAAGCGGAAGAAACCATCGTCGCCGAACCGGTAACGAAAGAAGAAGAGATACCGGCGGAACCCGCTTTGATGGATATGATGGAAGAAGCGGAGCCGGCTCCGACGGATACGGATTTTCTGGAGTTAAGCGATACGGTGGAACTTGAGGATATTACCGAGAAAGCCGTGCAGGCCCGGTTTGGCATGACGGAGGAGGATAACGGGGATTTTTCCGGATCTCTCGACCAGGAACTGGAAACGGCCCTGGACACGTCTACGGACCCGGCTTCCCGACAAAAATCTACCGTGTCCGCTCATATTCACAATCGGCAGGATGTTGACATGCCCATGGATTTCAATTATCAGGCCATCAATGAATGGCATCAGAACCTTCGCAAAAAGATGGCCGATGCTGCCGGAGCTGTGACCATTCCGCCGGAGGAGCTGCAAAATGCACTGGTGCGGGCAATTAAAGAGGTGTATGCCGAAAAAATTGAAGCCATGATTGAAGATGCGGTGGAAAAAGCCGTTCAAGAGGAGATTAATAAACTGCAGAAGTTGATTACCGGCAGCGATAAGTAGATACGGGGCCGGCGTTTAACCGGAATAAAAGGAATAATGATCCGCTGCTTGTCCCCGAAGGGACAAGGGTTGTGTGTTTTACCGCAGGGATTACAGAAAAGGATTGAAAATGGAAAGGGATTATTGAATAATCCCTTTTTTATTGCCTGTGGACAGAAGCGCGGGTTTTCTTGAATGATATTCTGAATTCATAATTTTTAAAAGGATGCAACGCAGGAGCAGATATTGATGGGGTCTGAAGAACTTGCCAAAGGGTATGAACCGGCCGGGGTGGAACAGCGGTGGTATGAATACTGGGAAAGGGAAAAACTGTTTGCCGCCCCGGAAACACCGGAGGAGAAAAGCCCCGGCTACGCCATTGTCATCCCGCCCCCCAATGTTACCGGGGTGCTGCATATGGGCCACGCTCTCAACAATACCCTGCAGGACATTCTCTGCCGCTATCGCCGCCTGCGGGGAGACAGTGTGCTGTGGATGCCGGGCACCGATCACGCCGGCATTGCCACCCAGAACGTGGTGGAAAAACATCTTCTGGCCGAAGGCGTGGACCGGCATCAGCTGGGTCGGCAGGCCTTTATTGACCGGGTCTGGGAATGGCGCCGGCAGTACGGGGGCACCATTATCCGCCAGCTCAAACGCCTGGGGGCCTCCTGTGACTGGGACCGGGAACGGTTTACCATGGACGAGGGGCTGTACCGGGCGGTACGGACCGTCTTTGTCCGCCTTTACGAAGAGGGGCTCCTGTACCGCGGCAAATATTTGATCAACTGGTGCCCGCGCTGTCATACCGCCATTGCCGATATCGAAGTGGAATACGTAGAACAGGCGGGCGCCCTGTATTATATCCGCTATCCCCTGGAAGACGACAGCGGCGGTTTTGTGGTGGCCACCACCCGGCCGGAAACCATGCTGGGCGACACCGGTCTGGCCATCAACCCGGAAGATGAGCGCT
>CAZWCS010000128.1:0-10853 GCA_964632805.1 uncultured Desulfobacterales bacterium | reverse complement strand
GACCCATAAAAACGCCGGTATCAAAGAAAATGGAGGCCGCGGAAGGAAGCGCGACAAAGAAATTGCAATCGGTCTGGGAATATAGTAGATTTTATCAGATAAAGAGGTAACAAATGACCCATCTGATTTATTTTATATGTCTGGCAGCGGCGATCCTGTCTGGTTGGCTTTTTCTGAAATTGTTGTATCGGAAGACCATCGTGACCTTCATCGGCAATTCCATTATTTTTTGCGGGATCGCCTGCTCGTTGATTACTTATGTTTTCGTTCTCTTGGGCTGGAAAAGTATTTTTGGCATTATCGCTGCTATTCTTCTGGTGTTTCATTTTGTGTTGAAATACATCCAGAAAAGGGTTCAGCACCCGCTGCAGTCCATCATCAGCATCAGCCGGGCGATTTCAGAGGGAGATTTGATTCATGGGGATCTGGATCTGGCGGCTTTTTCCAGCAATAATGAATTGGGCGAGCTGTCGGACTCTATCAATGAAACCTATATGAATTTAAATCACATTGTGTCCGGTATCGTGAAAGATATCGGGATTGTGAACGAAACCATGGCGGTCCTGATACAGAAAGCCGATGCGCTGCAGAAAAATTCCGGTCAGATGAAAATTCAGTCCGCCAATGTTTCGGCAGCTTCGGAGCAGGTAAGCACCATATTGGTTTCGGTTTCTTCCTCTGCGGAACAATCAGCCAGTAATATCAACATCATTTCTTCCTCGGTAGAAGAAATGAGCGCGGCGGTCAGCGAAATCACCCGGAGCGTGGAGCGGGCCAGAGCCATTTCCAGTGATGCGGTATATCAGGCGCAAACTACGGTTGAAAATATCCGTAAGCTTGAAGATAGCGCCTCTGAAGCTGGTACCATTATTGATACCATAAACGAAATTGTAGATCAGACCAAGTTGCTTTCCTTGAATGCTACCATTGAAGCTGCGCGGGCGGGGGAAGCGGGTAAGGGGTTCGCGGTGGTAGCGGAGGAGGTGAAGCAACTGGCCGATCAGACCGAACTCGCCGTTCAAGATATTCAGCAGAAGCTGATTGCTATGGGGAGGTTTCGGGCAGAGGCCGTGTCTGACATCGGCCAGATTACCGGTGTTATTAAAAGTGTGGATGAGGTGGTCTCGACCATTGCTTCTTCGATCGAGCAACAGAACGCAACCACCAGAGAGATCGCTGCCAATATCGAAGAAGCCAATCGCGGGGTTTCCGAGGTAAATCGCCAGGTAACCGACTCTGCCGGTCTGTCCAAGCAGGTCGCGGCGGATATATCGTATTTGAACAGTGCGGTGGAAGAAGTCAAGCTGGCCGGTGAATCGGTCAAGGAGAGCGCGGAAAAGTTGGCCCGGATGAACGAGAACATGAAACAGTTGGCGGATCAATTTGATGTGTGAAAACCATTGTCAGGCAGAGACGAAATCCGGGGGCGGAGTTTAATCGGGGATCCTTTTATCGAATCCTTGCCGGCTTTGGTTTGCAGATTGAAAAACATCCGGGCAGCCTTTGCTTCCTTGCAGGCGGGAGGGCGGTCCGGAAAAGGGCGATTATGTGGAAGAGAGGTTATGTCCATCTTTATACCGGAAACGGCAAAGGCAAAACGACGGCGGCCTTTGGTTTGGCTTTGCGCCTGGCCGGCAGCGGCGGGTGTACGGCAATTATTCAGTTCATGAAAGGGCGGTTTTACAGCGAATTGTCGGCATGCGAACGTCTCGAGGGGGCGATTTCCGTGGAACAGTTCGGCAGCAAAGAACTTTGCATTCCGGAAAAAGACGATCTGCAGATTCACCGGGGATTCGCCGAACAAGGTTTGGCGCGGGCCAGGGAAGTGATGGCAAATCCTCACTATTCAATGGTGGTTCTGGATGAAATCGTCACGGCGCTCTTTTTTACGATCATACGGATCGAAGAGATTTTGGGGCTGCTCGAGGCCCGGGACCGTTCGCAGGAACTGGTATTAACCGGGCGGTATGCACCCCGGCAATTAATTGACTGCTGTGATCTGGTGACGGAAATGAAGGAAATTCGTCATTACTATCTCCAGGGGGTCGAGGCCCGCCGCGGGATTGAATGCTGATGGCAGGAGGGCTGACACAGATGTCTCAGACAGAAAATATGTGTTTTACGGCAGTTCCTGATCCACCGGCAGCAGATCGACATACGCTGGTATTGATTCATGGAGCCGGGCTGTCCAGAAAGTTGTGGAACGGCCAGATGGCCGGACTTTCGGAGGTGGCCAATGTGGTGGCCCTGGATTTGCCCGGGCATGGCGACAGTCCCGGCGCCGGATACGCCAGCATTGCGGATTATGCCCGCGATGTTTTACGGGTAATCAAGAAGGCGGAATTTCCCCGGCCGGTCCTCTGCGGGCTCAGTATGGGAGGGGCCATTGTTCAGTATTTGCTCATCCATTATCCGGAGCAATTTGTTGCCGGTATTTTGCTGAACACCGGTGCCAAGCTGCGCGTTTTGCCGCTCATTTTTGAAACGCTGTATGCGCCCCGAAAAGAATTTATTGATCTTTTGCTGGCGGCCGCGGTGTCTGAGAACAACCGGAATGAAGAACTGCGCTCTCTGGTTGCCGCGTCTGCCGATTGTGAGCCGGAGGTGGCTGAAAAAGATTTTACGGCCTGCGATGCTTTTGATGTTATGGGACAATTGGCGGAGATAGCAGTGCCCGTACAGATCCTCAGCGGCGCCGATGATCTGACAACCCCGCCGAAATACGCCGCGTATCTGGCGGACAATATCCCGCAGGCGGAATTGGTGACCATCAAGGATGCCGGGCATCTGGCCCCGCTGGAACAGCCGGCAGCGGTCAATGAAGCGATAGCCGCGTTTTTGAAGCGGTTGCCGTAAGGCGCAAGCGCGCATTTTTTCGTCGAAGATTGTTATGGAAGAGTGATGGCTGCGGCTACAGGCAGGTATAGGCGGCGTCAATGAGAGCCTTGGCCCGGGGGTCGATAAGGATATAGGTATCCATTTTGTTCATAACATAGCCGAAACCGAGCCTGGCCTCCGGGTCGGCAAAGCCTAAAGAACCCCCTGCGCCGGGATGCCCGAATACTTTTTGACCCGGTCCCATACTTCCGGAAGGATTGTCCTGATTCAGCATGAATCCCAGACTGAAACGCGTGGGGAGTTGCAGAACATGATCGGTTCCGGAAACGGTTTCCCGGCTGCATAGTTCCAGGGTCTCCGGGGACAATAGCAGATAACCATTCCGGCTGCCGCCGTTGGCCAGGGCTCCATACAGCGTGGCCAGGGCGCGGGCGGAACTTTGTCCATTGGCGGCCGGCAGTTCCGCCTTTCGCCATTGGCGGGTGTTGACGCCAGTGGCGATACTCCAGGGATTGGTAAAGGCGCAGGCGGTAAGGCCCGCGGGATGTTTGACCAGAGCCGAGGAAAACCGTATAGCGTCCTGATGTATCGAAGGTATGCGCAGCATGACCATGGTTGCCGAGCGGTGATGCTCGGTCTCCGCCAGGCCGATATGCAGATCAAGCCCCAGCGGTCCGGTGATTTCCTCTTTCAGATATTCCCCTACGGACATGCCCGTAATATTCCGGATGACTTGTCCCACCAGCCAGCCGAAGCTTACGGCATGATAACCGTGTTTTTCGCCCGGTGGCCACCAGGGTTCCTGGTTTTCAAGGGCCCGGATCATGGTGTTCCATTCATAAAGGGATTTGGCCGGGAGTCGCTTTTTAATACCACTGAGGCCGGCCGTATGATTCAACAGCATTCGAACCGTAATTTTTTCTTTGCCGTTTTTTCCGAATTGGGGCCAGTAGGCAGCCACGGTTTTGTCCGGGTCAAGTCGTCCCTGATCGATTAAGCGCAGGGCGCAGATGGCGGTAATGCCCTTGGTGGAAGAGTATATGTTGGCCAGGGTATTTTGCTGCCAGGGCCGATTTTTCCAAAAATCGGAATAGCCGGCCCAGATATCTACAACGGTTTTCCCTTCCATGACAATGGATACGGCGGCACCGGTCTCCCGCTTTTTTTCAAAATTGTTTATAAATGTCTGTTGGACTTTCGTAAAGGCGGGATCACAGTAGCCTTGAACCGTTATTGTTCCCATAGCAAATCCCTAAAATGAACGGTAGAATTCATCCATTATTTTTTTCTCATCCCCTTCATTGTAAGCGACGATGCTGCGAAGATGAATGAAGGTATCCAGGTCCATTTCCGCAAATTCGATGGCAATACCGGATGATTCCATGCGTACCACCCGGCCTTTGATGACCAGTGACAGTTCCGAACTGGTCCCGGACAGGGAAATGGCGATGGTCACCCGGGTTTGCGGGGGGATATTTTCCTCCGTCGTCAGCAACATTCCCTTCATACTGAGGTTGCGGACCTGGCCGGCAATAATTCTGTCTTGATGACGGAGTTCGGCGCTGGCTTCAAACAGAATCCGGGTGTTTTTTCGTTTTTGGTGCATTGATGGCGGTCTCCCTGATTTCTGAATGGACACCCTGTTTTTTTTTTTTTATGATTATCCCGCAACGGCAATTATCAAAAAAATTATAATCAATTATTTGATATATATATTGATATAAAATTTACGTTTTTACAAACAGTTTTTTGATCCACGGGAAGCTTTCTTTTTTTCCCTGAGGGGATGGGAACCCCAAGTCAGAGGATTTTTTCCGGTGGTGTATCGCCCAATGGAGTCATACTGATGAATCAGCTGATGCGCCTGTTCTTTCCCTCCGGTGCCTTTGCCTTGGCGGCCCTGGTTGTAATTCTGACCGGTGCCCGTAGTTCGAAACTTTATCTGCTTGCGGATCCTGTTTTTATCATTGCTTCCGTTATGGGACTGTTTTTCACCTTGCGTTTTGGTGCCAGCCGCCAGTTTTTTACGGTGTTGATGCTGATCGGATTGGGGCTGGGTGCCTCTGTAATCATTCCGGCTGACCCCGCGTCCATGTCTTTTCTTTCAAAATTTTATTATTGTCTGGCAACTGCGCTGGTCCCTTTGCATTGTGCGCTGTTTGCCTGGTGGCGGGAGCGTGGTTTACTCAATTTCTGGGGAGCTGTACGTCTTGTCTGGTTGGTTTTTGTGCCGGTTTTGGCGGTTTTTCTGGGCACTTTTCCCGCTTTTTTTCAACATACTATATTTATAAATTATTTTTGCAACAATGTTCTTGACGGAATTCTCCTGCCAGTGGGGCCGGCAGTAATATGCGGGGTTTGCTGGCTGTTTATGCTTTTTTTGTATAGCCGGGATATCTCTCCCAATTATGAAGGCTTTTTCTGGGTGTCCGTGCTTCTGGCCGCAGGTTTTTTCTTTTGCCCCGAGCCCGTTTCTTTGCGGCTTGTGGTAGCGGCTGCCATGATTGTTTTGCTGCTGTCCATGATCGAAGCCGGCCTTTTTTTTGCGTATCGGGACGAGTTGACGGGGCTTCCGGCCCGGCGGGCCCTGAACAGTCAACTGCAGAAACTCGGTGGAAAGTATACCATTGCCATGATTGATGTGGATCATTTCAAACGGTTTAATGATCGTTACGGTCACGATGTGGGAGATGAGGTTTTGAAAATGGTGGCTACCCGGCTGAAAAAGTCTTCCGGAAAAGCCTATCGCTATGGAGGCGAAGAATTTACGCTGATTTATCCGGGCAAGGGGATTGATCAGGTGGAGTTGGACGCGGAAGCGGTTCGGGCGCTGGTGGCAGAGGCTTCCTTTACGATTCGTAAGCCCCCGCGCAGGAAAGGGGACTCCGTACCGCCGGAAAGGGGAAAAAAGGGAGCCAGACAGACGGTTTCTGTGACGGTGAGTATGGGGTTGGCGGAACGTTCCGGGACAACAACCGCTCCCGAGCAGGTGTTGAAAGCCGCTGATAAGGCCCTTTATAAAGCGAAGAAAAATGGCCGCAATCGTCTGGAGAAGGCGAAACAGTAAACAGGGGTACCAAGGGAAGCGGGTAGAATCGGGACTTTCGGGGGACGCTTTCAGATATACTCGTTCAGAGGGTCTTAAACAGGTCCATGGCGCTCTGGGTAGCCATCTCCGTGGCAATACCGGAACTGCCGATGTCGGCTCCCACATAATAGAGTCCCTGAATGGGCGAAGCCGCCTGCGGTGCTTTATCTCCGACCTGGTCAATGGTTTGGGCAACCCCCACGGCGTCGCCGAATGTGCGCCCGGCTTCTTTGGCGATCACATCAGGGGTGGAGACTACGCAGAAAATTGTATGGTCGTCGATGCCGGGAATAAACCGGGCTACTTCGCTGCGGGCTTTTTCTTTCCAGGCTTTCCAGTTGACGGTGCCGGGTTCGGCGACCGGTCCCGGGGTAATCACCAGCAGCGTTTGTTTGCCCGGTGGCGCCAGAGAAGGGTCAATATTGGAAGTGCAGACCATCATCATGGACATTTCTTCCGGAATCCGGCCTTCCAGGGCATCGCGCATATGACGTTCAAAGTTGGCCGGCACCTTACCGCCATGATACCAGTCGATCAAGTGGGTATCCAGGGCATATTTCAGGCTGATACCGCCGTAGGAATATTTCAGACTTTTAATGCGGCGGATGTATTCGGGTGTAAAATAGTTCTCCCCCACCAGTTTGCAGGTCGTGGCCCGGAAACCGGCGTTGGAGATCACCCGCTCGGCGCCGATGAATTTACCGGCTTGCTCCACGCCTTTGACCCGATTGTTTTCCACGACGATACGGTCTACCGGTGTGTGCAGGCGCACTTTCGCGCCATATCGTTCGGCCGCCCGCAGAAACGACTTGGGGATGGCGGAGGAGCCTTCTCCGTTCACCGGATAGCCGACATACATTTCCCGCATGTTGGTCTTGAGAACTCGAATGAGCTCGCCGGCTGAAGCTTCGTCCGGCAGGGCGCCGAAACTGACCGCACTGACAGCTCCGAAGAGGGTCTGCATATAAATATTATCCGTGTATTTTGCCAGCCATTCTCCTGCCGGAAGATAGTCCAGCCGGCGGGAGCGGCGTTCACTCATCAGCCCGATGGTACCAATGATTCGGGCCAGGTTGAACCATTCCCGGAAGGTAAAACCGAATATTGCCGATTGTTTGAAATCTTCGTAAAAGGAAAGCAGGCCCCGTTTGTTGTGTGCCGGCAGCTCCATGGTCTTGTCCAGAATAAGGCGTTTCTGGGGCATGTTGTTGGCATTGGCGAAAGGCGGGATCAGGTCGGCGCATCCGATCTGGCGCAGCAGTTTGCCGTGCGGCCCGCGGGCGCTGCGGCCGAACAGATGGCCGTGATCCATCAAAAACCCCCGGATATTGTGGGTGGCGCACCGTCCGCCGGGGATTCTGTTTTTTTCCAGAACCAGCGTTTTCCAGCCGCGATGGGCCGCCAGCGCCGCAGACCCGGCACCGCCGCAGCCGGTGCCGATGACAATACAGTCATATCGTTCGGTCATGTCCCCTCCTTGTCTGTTGCCCCTGAAGCAGGATTGGTTCCCGCCGGCCTCACCTATCGTTCGGTTCTCTGGATTTTAAGTAGGTCCGGTTCCATAAGTTTGCTAAACTTTGTTTATTATTGACAGATATAGCGGATAAATGTCAAAATAAAAATAATACAGAAACGAATTCTGTCTTGGATTGCTTCACCAGAAACAGATAATCTGACGAAACCACGAAGGTTATGTGTATCAGAAGATACAATATTCGTGGTTTTTGTTTTTACAGGAGAAGACGTATGTGGCGACAATTGTCTGATGGTTCATACGGTTATGGGTTGGAAAAAGACGGTCGAAAAAACGCGGATAAACGGGGAACCGTCCTCTGGGGGAAGTTTCAGAGATGGCAGGGGAGATAATAAGGGCGCTGGTTGACTATGCATATTTCCGAAGGTGTGTTGTCCTGGCAGGTTCTGGCAGGGAGCGGACTATTGGCTTGTGCCGGAGCTGCTCTGGGAGTGAAGCAGATTGAGTATGAAAAAATTGCGCAAACCGGGGTTTTGTCGGCGGCTTTTTTTGTGGCCTCGTTGATTCATATTCCCCTGGGACCATCCAACGTGCATCTGGTGCTGAACGGCCTGGTGGGTATCATGCTGGGCTGGGCCGCTTTTCCGGCCATCCTTGTTGCACTTGTTCTGCAAGCGGTTTTATTTCAGTTCGGCGGTCTTACCACCCTGGGTGTAAATACGCTCATTATGGCGCTGCCGGCCGTGGGATGCTATTATGGTTTTCGGCCATTTCTTCATCGCAAACATGTGCTGTTTTTTTTGGGTGCCATGGTTTGGGGCGGACTGGCGGTGGGAGGAGCAGCGGTCCTGGCGGCAGTGGCTTTGATTTTCTCCGAAGAAAATTTTTTTGAAGTAGCGGCTTTGATTGTGGCCGCGCATGTGCCGATTATGGTGGTGGAAGGCACCATTACGGCTTTTGCAGTGACCTTTTTAAAGAAGGTGAAACCCTCTTTACTGGGATAAGATCAAGTGCACCGGTTATGAAAACTCCGGTTGGCAATGCCGGGAGAAATGGCTTTTGGTATGGACGATATTTTTGCCGGTCTGGGATATATTCCCGGTTTAACCGGACTGGCCGCTTACGTTTCCGCCAGGCGGAGAAGATAAGGTCTTATTGGTGATAACCGAACCGTTTGCAACCGGCGATTCCATTTTTCACAAAACGGATCCGCGTTTCCGGGTGATGGCCGCCGTGGCCTATTCGGTATTGATAGCGGTTTGTGGAGGTTTCGAGGTCCTGGCAGCGGCATTTGTATTCTCCCTGGGGATGGTTGCTCTGGCCCGGCTGAAGACGGGGTTGCTGTTGAAGCGATGGATACTGGTGAACGGATTCATGCTGATGTTATGGCTGGTTCTGCCCTTTACCGGCGGCGGCGAAGATCTGTATCGGCTGGGCGGGGTGGGAATTTCCCGGGAAGGAGTCTGTCTGGCAGCCACCATTACCCTGAAATCCAATGCCATCATTTTGTCCCTGATGGCGCTGCTGTCTACGATGTCCTTTGTTACCCTCGGCCAGGCGCTGCATGGACTTCGTGTGCCCCGGAAACTGGTCAATCTTTTTATATTGACCTGCCGGTATATTTTCGTTCTGGAGCAGGAGTATTCCAAAATTATGCGAGCGGTGAAAATCCGGGGTTTTGTCCCGCGTACTTCTCTGCATACATATAAAACGTATGCCTACATTGTGGGAATGTTGTTTGTGCGGGCTTCGGAGAGAGCGGAGCGGGTGTATAATGCCATGTGCTGCCGGGGATTCAAGGGAAGGTTTTACAGTCTGGTGGAGTTCCGGGCCTCGGCCGGCAACTGGCTTTTCGCGGCAGTAATGATCATGGTTATGATTGGCCTGGCTGTTTTGGAGTGGGGGGCTGTATATGGATGAGAAGCATCCGGTGATTGCATTGGATAAGGTGTCCTTCGCCTATGACAACGGGCCGCGAATTCTTAATCAGCTGGATTTCCGGTTTTATGAAGGGGAACGGCTCGGCCTGCTGGCGCCGAACGGAAGCGGGAAAACGACCTTTTTTCATGTTATCATGGGGTTATTAAAGCCGCAGCAGGGAACCATGAAAATTTTCGGACAACCGGTACACAAAGAAAAAGATTTTGTTTCTGTCCGGCGCCGGATCGGATTGCTTTTCCAGGATTCGGACGATCAGTTGTTTTGTCCCACAGTGCTGGAGGATATCTGTTTCGGCCCCTTGAACATGGGAAAGTCCAAAGAAGAGGCGGTTGCCGTTTCCCGCAAGACGCTGGGGTTTCTGGGGTTGGAGGGATACGAAAACAAAAATACTTTCCAGTTATCCGGCGGGGAGAAACGTCTTGTTTCTCTGGCGTCGGTTCTGGCCATGCAACCCGAGATTCTGCTTCTCGATGAGCCGCTGACCGGTCTGGATATAAAAACCCGGGAGATTATCAGGGAGGTTCTCCTCAATGTTCATCTTTCGTATATTATTATTTCCCACGATCTGGATTTTTTATCGGTCACTACCCGCTCGCTGTATACCCTGGAAAACGGAAAGATTTACCCGGACAACCAGGTTTATTACCATCATCATGAGCATGCGCATCTTTTCGGCAATCGTCCCCACCGGCACGAACCATCTGAATGATGTTTTTTTTCATGCACAGAGTTTACGAAAAAGAATGGTGTATAAAAAAAGATGTTGATTTTTGATTGGTGATATTATAAAGGATTACGGTAGGAGGTTCTGCTGCCATATTATCCGGAAATATAATGTCTGGACGCTTGTTTTGGAGAAGAGCAGACGGTATCCGGACGGTTGCAGGGGGAGCGGCGTTGGGTTGATAAGCCGGGTGGGTTATTGATCGGCGCAAACGGAAAATTTTTAAATGAAGGAGGTTGGCTTGGCTGACGGAGTCGTAAAATGGTTTAATGAGAAAAAGGGGTTTGGTTTTATTGAGGTGGATGAAAACACCGATGTATTTGTTCATTATTCCGCTATCAGTATGCCCGGTTTTAAAACTCTTTCCGAAGGAGAACGTGTCTCTTTCGAGATTGAAGAGACAGACCGTGGCCCTGCTGCAAGGAATGTTGAACGGGCTTAACTTTTGTCCTTTACGCATCAAATCTGAAAAGGGCATTTCGTCTATATGGCATATAGGAAATGCCCTTTTACTTTGTTTGGAAAGCGGGGAAATAATGCGAACTGCGTGTGTATTGGTTTTTCTCCTCGGGCTGATAGCGGGGGGGAGCGGTTGTGCCGGGAATCAACCGGTTCCCGATAAAATGGTTGATACCAGGTTGATGGAGGATTTGAATATGTCCTTCGTCTATATTCCGCCCGGCAGCTTTGTTATGGGCAGTCCGGTCCTGCAGCCGGGCCGGTTTGATGATGAAGCCCGGCATAAAGTGGAAGTAACGGAAGGCTTTTACATGCAGACCACGGAGGTA
>CAZWCS010000127.1:0-10902 GCA_964632805.1 uncultured Desulfobacterales bacterium | reverse complement strand
GATCAAAACCGGCGGGCATGAGAAAAGCAACAGACAAAACCGCTTTGATGCTGAAAATCTTTACACAATGAAAACATTTTTTCTGTTTTGCCGTCTCCTGCGCGTTGCCCTGGTGCAAAACCTGAAATCGCACCGTTTCTTATCTGTTTTACCGCTGGATTTGATTTGGTCTGTTGGAAAGTCTTGATTGGCAATGTTGTCACATTTTTTGACATATCGTAAACGATGCTTACAGACCTTGGACGGCCGGTTTCCCCTTTTTCTATTTAATCCCTTTTATATCAGATAGTTATCTTACAGCCAAAAGTATTCCCCACTGGCATGGGCCTTGCTCAATCCCAATGGCAAACCCCGCGTGATCAAAAAATTGCGGGAAAAAAGGCCCGGTCATGGACAACGAAACCGCTTTAAAAGCCAGTTATGAAGCCTTCAGGGGAGAATTTCAGGAAAACATTGCCTGGCTGTATTTCCATCGGAATTTTTTGTTGCGAACCACGGACCTGGAAAACCGGGACCGGGTTCTGGATTATCTGGAGCGTCTTGGACGGAGCCCGAAAGTAAGGGCGCTGATAATCGTTGGTTCTCCGGAATCCAAAGGCCGGCAAGAATTTCTTGATTTTTTTGCCGGCAACCGCGCCGCCGGCATGAGAATGCTTTTCGTTCACCGCATGTATAACGTTATCAGTCAGATCGTTGTCCGCATCATGGAGCTGGAAAAATATGTCGTTTATGTAAACAGCGGTTTTGTCATATCCCCTTATCTGAACATGGGACTGGCCTGCGACTTCCGAATACTGGCAAATGATGCAATTATCCAGAATCCCTGCCTGGAAATGGGCATGGCGCCCAAAGGGGGCGGCGGATTTTTTTTGCCCCGCCTGTTAGGGCGCCGGCTGGCCTACGAAATCATGCTGTCCGACCGGGATATTCCCGCAGTACAGGCGAAAACCATGGGACTGATCGATGAAGTCGCGCCTTTCGAAACGCTGGAAGCGGTCGCCCTGGCCCAGGCGCAAATCTACGCCGCCAAGCCGCCGGAGGCGGTAGCAGCCGTTAAGAAAATGATAAATTTTAATTATAAAGATTTACCGACCTATATGGCGCATGAAAATGAAGTGTTAATGCAGATTCTTCGCCGGAATGACCTTTACGAACAAAAGGTCGTGTAGATTAACTATACTTACCAGATCCGATAAACAAATGACCGTTTTGGCAGACAGGGGCAAATTTTTAAAACGTTTTACCGCACAAAGAGAGGTTTCCCATGAAAAACCAGATCAACCTGTTAATCGCATTTGACGGCTCCGATCAGTCTATGGACATCACCCGTTATGCTGGCCAGATGTTCCCGGCGGGCAAAACAAAGGCGCATCTTTTTCATGTTGCCAGTGAAGTGCCGGAAGCGTTTCTGGATCTGCGCAACGAACCGGGGCTAGCCAATACCGTCATATCGGCCAGCAGCTGGTCGCGGGAAGTCCGGAAAAACATAGAATCCCGTCTGGCCCGGGCCCGATCAATTCTTCAGAAAGCCGGATTTCCCCCGAACGATATTCAAACCACCTATCAGAAACGAAAAAAGGGAATCGCCCGGGATATCATCGCCGAATCCCACCACGGTTATGATTTGCTGCTTATTGGACGCAGCGGGGTCAGTCAGCTTCTGGATGTGGTTGTGGGCAGCGTGGCCAATAAAGTCCTCACAACCACCGCCCATTTGCCGGTAGCAGTAATCGGGGGTTGCCCTTCGGAAGAAAAAGCACTGATCGGCTTTGACCGTTCAGTTGGAGCCGCCCGGGCGGTGGACTGCGCCGGCCATTTTTTGGCCCAAGACGACCGGGAGATTATGCTGTGTCATGTGGTTCGTTCGCTGAATATTTTCCTGCGCATGCAAAACGTCTTCCGCCCGGAGGATGAAAAACTGTGGCTGGATGAAAGCAGTCAGGTCATTGAGCCCGCCCTTTCGGAAGCGGAAAACCAACTTATCCAAGCCGGCTATCACCCTTCCCGGGTCTACAAACAAATCCTGGAAAACGAAACGACCCGGGCCGGCGGTCTTGTGCAGGCGGCCCGGGCGGGCGGCTTTGGCACCATTCTGGTGGGACGACGGGGCCTCAGCAGTGTCAAAGATTTTTTCATGGGGCGCGTCAGCCGTAAAGTAATTCATATGGCGGATCGGATGGCGGTCTGGGTGGTTTAGAATTTCCACCATGTCCGCATCAACCGAAAAATGCCGTCCTCAGGACGAACGCCGGCGCCGGTTATTGCAAATCATCATCAAGCTGTTTCAGGTTACGAAGGATACTCAGCGGGCTCGAGCCCACGGACAGGGATTCAATTTCCGCCAGACGCTTGGCATTCTGCTCGAATTTTTTCCGCAGCCGGGCTTCATAGGCTTCCTTCAATTTTCCCAGTAGATTCTCAAAATCGTAGGGTTTTTCCAGATAACCAAAAGCGCCCAGCTTCATACACTCGACAGCGGAGTCAATGGAGGCATACCCGGTAAGAATGACCACTTCCAGAAACCTGTTTTTTTCCTTCAGTGTCTTGAGCAGCTCCTTGCCCTTCATACCGGGCATGTTAAGATCCACGATGGCCACATCAAACACTCCCTGCTCTGCTGCTTCCAGGGCCTCACTGCCGTCCGTAGCCGTGGTGACATAAAAATCTTTCAGACCCAGCCGTTCAGCAATGGTGTTGAGAAATTTTTCGTCATCATCCACAATAAGCAACCGGATCTGCTGACTATGGTCCATAAGAAGCCTCCTTTTCTTCAATTTCCGCCAGAGTGACGCCCGGTTAATCCCGAGAATCCTGGCCGCCTCGCTTTTATTGCCGCCGGTGGCCCGCATCACTTCCAGAATATAGCGATCCTCGAGTTCCGCCAGCGATACGAAATCCGTCCCGCCACCGGCCCCCGAAGAAAACCCGTTCTTCCAGAACCGCTGGGGCAAATGTTCCTTTTCGATTTCAGTAGTCTCACATAAAATAACCGCATGTTCAAGGGCACTTTCCAGTTCCCGCACGTTCCCGGGAAAAGAGTAGCGCTGAAATACGGCCACGACCTCTCCGGACACGGACTGAATGGGTTTATGAAACTTTTCCCGGTATAAATCCAGAAAATAACTGCTTAACAAAGGAATATCGTCCAACCGTTCCCGCAAGGCCGGTACTTTCAGAGAATACGCATTCAACCGCTGATAAAGACCCTCCGAAAAGTCTCCCCTTTCCACCCTCGCCTCCAGCGGCTCAGTTGCCGCCGCCAGAATTCTGACGTTCAACGGAACAGCTTTCTTCCGGTCCTCATCGATCAAGGCGTTGTCAATCAAAAGCCGTTCCAGCCTGGACTGAACGGAAGGAGGGGCCTGGTCAACACCTTCAAAAAAAACGGTTCCCCCCGCGGCATATTCAAAAACCCCTGTTTTACGGTAATCATCCCCCGTGGCGACATTATACCCGAACAATTCGCTGATAAGCAGTTCCTCCGTAAAGGCCCCGCAATCCACTACCACCAATGATTTTCCGGTCCGGCCGCTTTCAGCATGAATGGCCCGGGCAACCATCTCTTTGCCGGTTCCCCTCTCTCCGATGATCAGCACCGGGCAATTCAGAAAGGCCACTTTGCGAATATTTTCTTTCAGCGCCAGAAAATCCGGCGTTTCGCCAATCAACCGCTGCAAAGGCGGCAGGGAATGGCGCCGGACTTCCGCCCGGGCGGTATCCTGCTGACTGCCGGCTTTCCCTCCGGCAGGGGCCATCTCTACGCTGCCGGTCCGAGGATCGACAATAATGCGCCCGCTTTTCTCACCGTATTGCCGAATAAAATCCCAGAACGCCCGCATCTTGTCTTTTTCAAAATAGGGGGCATCCAAGGCCTCGGCCGCTTCCCGGAGTTTATCATTGCCGTATCCGGTCAACAAGACAGTCCGGATGTGGGGATCGATCTCCCGCAGCTTGATGATGGTGGTAAGGCCGTCCATGCCCGGCATCTTCTGATCCACAATCGCCAGGTCCACAGATTGTTTTCGGGCGATCTCCAGCGCTTTTTCTCCGCTTTCCGCCGGCAGGGCGGCAAATCCTTTCAGCCGGATCCGTTCCGAGATGGATTCCAAAAACTTCGGTTCATCATCAACCAGAAGCACAACTGACCGTTTCCTATCCATCACTTCCTTTATCCGGATCCGACGACTTCTTCTCCACATACCCGGCACTGGCCATAGTGGCATCCACCATACTGTTTTCCAGCGTTTGCTGCAGACGTTTCATGAAACTCCAGAAACCGCCCATGGCGTCTTTTTCAAAATAATCCGCATCCAGGGCTTCGGCGGCTTCCCGGACTTTTTCATCACCAAACCCCGTCAACAGCACGGTGTGTACCTGGGGATGAATCTCTTTCAGTTTGGTTATGGTAACGAGCCCGTCCATGCCCGGCATCTTCAGGTCCACCACCGCCGCGTACACTTTCTGATTCCTGGCGATTTTCAGCGCCTCTTCCCCGCTGTTGGCGGTAAGCGGTTCAAAGCCTTTCAGCCGGATCCGTTCGGAAATGGTGTCCAGAAATTTCTGTTCATCGTCTACCAACAGTATGGTAAGTTTTTTTTTAGCCATCGCAATGCTCCTTTTTGAAAACGTCCGATGAATGATTTAATGCCCGCCGGACCCCGAAATGCCGGAAGTGGCCGCGGTCAGCACAACAATTTTCTCCACGCAAATGGAAAAGCAAATCCCGTCTCTGGTTCGGGCATAACCGACTACCAGAAATAAATAGCAAAAGATTGTCAAACCTGCAAGAAAAACGATCCCCCAAAAATCGAGACAATCTGCCTTTTCGAAATCTCTTTTCTTTTGTTTCGATACTGTTTTTACCAATCTGCACTTATGGCCGATATCGGCCTGCTAAAATAATAATAAATGCCTTTCGGCAAAAACTGTTTACAAATGAAACAGGATATGTTCTATTATATAACAATTGGGTTGTAGAAAAGTCAATCTTTTTTTTGTTGCAAAATTAAACATAAAGTGTGCGTTGAATGAAAATTCTTATTGTTGACGATGAAACCAAAATCGCGAATGTCCTCTCAGAACGGATGGAAATAAGAGGCTTTGAAACAACTCCGGTGTATACCGGGGAGGACGCCCTGGGTATGTTGCAAAAAGATACATTCTCCGGAATGATCCTGGACTTGCGTCTGCCCGGCATTGATGGTATTGAAGTTCTCAGGAGGGCCCGTGAAGACTTCCCCGACCTGAAAATCATAATTCTTTCCGGGCACGCCAGCGATTATGATTTTCAAACCTGTTTAGACCTGGGAGCGGTGGCTTGTTTTCAGAAACCGGCCAATATTTCCGAAATCGTAAAATCGTTTAAAACACCGGAGGCGGCCCAAGCATGATCGGCAACGGCCTGAAAACCCTGATTCAGCCCAAATTCTGGAAAGCCAAGCGTTCGGACGGCGTAGGCCGCTATTTGTTCAATTACAAAAAGGTCTGGATCATTTCCTTCATGCTTCTGCTGGTGGCCTGTACCGCGCCGGTAACTTTCTTTTTGATTGTCAATTCCCGCCTTTCCCACGAAGCCATCCAGAACGAAAACTATCTGCGCGCCTTGCGTGTAACCTCCAACGCCCGTCGGACCATAACCTTTTTCCTGGAAGAACGCATGGACGCGCTGAAATATATTATCCAGAAGGAAGATTATTTGAGCCTTCAAAATGAGGTTGCGCTGTCCGATATCCTTGGCAATCTCAAAATGGGTTTCGGCGGTTTTGTGGATCTGGGACTGATCAAAAGCAACGGTATCCAGAGCAGTTATGCCGGCCCCTTCGATCTGCAGGGAAAGGATTACAGTGGTCAGGAGTGGTTTCTCAATTGCGTGGGCAGAGGCTCCTATATCAGCGAAGTCTTTATGGGGTACCGTCAGTTCCCCCACCTGATTATCGCGGTCAAATCGTCTCTGAAAAATGGAGATTTCTACATCATCCGGGCCACTCTGGATATCAAAAAAATTATCAATATTATTTCCTCGCTGGAACTGATCCAGAAAAGCGATGCTTTTGTCTGTAACCGTGACGGCCAGCTGCAGACCCCGTCCCGCTACTATGGGGATATTCTGGAAAAAATCAATCTGCCCATACCGGAATATTCCGCCAGCTCCCGCGTTCTCGAAGCAAGGGGACCGGACGGGAACCCCCTTCTGATTGGCTATGCCTATATTGAAAATTCCCCCTATATTTTGATGGTGGTCAAAAGCAGCCGGGAAATCATGAAGGGCTGGTATTCCCTGCAGAAAGAGATGATCTGGTTTTTCGGTATCAGCATTATCATCGTTCTGTTTTTGATCCTGGGGATTTCCACCTTTCTGGTCAACAGAATCTACGATGCCGACCAGTCCCGGCTGAAAGCCATGGAACGACTGGAGGGTTCAAGCCGACTCATCTCCATTGGACGGCTGGCTGCCGGCGTGGCCCACGAAATCAACAACCCGCTCTCGGTCATTAATGAAAACGCCGGCCTGATAAAAGACATGTTCGCCCTGAAAGACGAATACAAAAAAGACGAACGGCTTCTGGAACTGATTGACGACGTCATGGAATCGGTTACCCGCTGCGGCGCTATCACCAGACAACTGTTGGGATTTGCGAGACAATTTAAACCCAGTATCCAGGAAATCAACCTGAAAACCACCATTGAAGAAACGCTGACATTTTTCCATAAAGAAGCCGAATACCGGAATATCACGATCAATCTGGATATACCCGAGGATCTGCCCGTGATTCACTCCGATCACGGCAGCCTGCAGCAGGTCTTTTTCAATCTTATCAATAATGCCTTTCAGGCGGTAAGCAAAGACGGCAGTATTGAAATAACGGCCGCTACCCGAAAACAGAATTCGGTGGCCGTCGACATATCCGACACCGGGTGCGGCATTTCCCCGGAAGACCAGAAAAAAATATTCGAACCGTTCTTCACCACCAAAAGCATGGAAGGCGGAACTGGCTTGGGACTATCCATCATTTACGGCATATTGCAGAAACTCAACGGCGACATTTCCGTGCACAGCCAAGTCGGCCAAGGCACCACTTTTCGCGTGGTTTTGCCCATTCATTTTAAAGGAGATATCCAAAGTGAAAATCCTGCTTGTCGATGATGAAAAAAAGTTTGTTTGCTCACTGGCGGAAAGACTGAGCATGAGAGGAATTGCGGCGGACTGGTCAACGACCTGTAAGGAAGCCATGGAAAAATCCCGGTCAGGAGAATACGACATTGCCGTCCTGGACGTCAAAATGCCCCATATGAGCGGTATCGAGCTGAAAAAAGAAATGGAAACAGTTGCTCCGGGCATGAAATTTATTTTTGTTTCCGGCCATGGCTCGGAAGAAAGCTACCAGACAGGCACCCGGGAAGCATCCAGTTACATTATCAAGCCCTTCAAAATTGACACCCTTATCGAAAAAATCAACGAATTGCGGCAGCCGCAAGCGTGAAGTCCACCCAAGGAGTCATACTACATGGAAGATAAAATGGGAACCGTCTGTGCCGAGGGGCTCTTGTTTTTTTCCAAAACCAATCGGCTCATATCACACGAATTAAAAAATATCCTGGCCATTATTTCCGAAACCATGGGGCTTATGGAAGAACTGCTGGAAATGACCGGGTCAGGCGAAAAACTGCCCCCGGGTAAAATTCAATCCCTGAATGCCAGCATCCTGGAGGAAATCGAACGCGCCAACCTTCTTACCCGCAGCATGAACAGCTTCGCCCACACAGTAGATGAATTGGTCACTGAAGTAAATATCCTTTCGGCGATCGAACAGATTATTCAACTGGCCCGGCTGGATGCCGATCTGAAAAACATCACTTTCCGGGTCGAAGCAGGCACTGACCAGACGGTTTCCACCAGCGCCTTTTTTCTCCAAAATCTCATTTACCGTATTCTCAAACATACGCAGGGCAACGGTCGTCCGGAGCTGGCCCGGGAAGTTGCGGTGTCCCTGGAACATCATGGGGATGTGTTCCGTCTCTGCTTCTCAGGACTTTCCCTGGATCCGGACGAAGACTTTCCCACTCCGCAACAAAATTTTCTGGCAGACCTGTTATCTGCGAAATTATCTTTAGACCAGCCCGATGATGTCTCAACTGGAAATATTCGCATCATCCTGCCAAAAAAACCAAAATCTGATCTGTTCAACAACATCTCCGCTTTCGACCAGAAAAAGTAAAAAAACTTACTCCCGGATTTTTCAGCTATCTTTCCCGGTTTTTTTTCGTTTGGCCTGCAGAGAATAAGTTCAATCAGGTTCTTTTATGTTTCAAAATGTTTCCTTTATTTTGTATCATAATGTTTCAAAATCATTTAGCTGGTGAGAAAAAAAATCATGCAAGCAAAGAATGCGAAGAATAACAATATACTATAAATATGGCATATCATTTGCTTAGGGGGAAGGGGCAAAGGAGCAAAACCATTTGAAAAAAATTTGAATTTTTCCCGCATGAAGCAATGATTAAAATCGTAATCATCAGTCCCGACGCCGCCTTCCGGCACAAAATCCATTCCCACTTGACAACAGAAGGGTATGGGGATATCAGCCTTGCTGATCTTGGGCAACAGGATGATTGGCATCTGCCTCAGGAAAAAGAAGAAGGGACCATTGTCTTGCTGGATATGAGTGGCTACGGCTCCAACGCGCTGCGATACCTGCAAAAAATAAAAGAAGAAAATGCTTTGGCGATGGTTATTGCGCTGGTTCCCAAACATCAGTTGAACCTGGAGATATCCGCCATGCGGTACGGCGCTTTTGATGATCTGCAAGTTCCTTTCTACTGGTCCGAATTATCAAGAAAAATACAGGAAGCCCGGAAAAGCTTGAAAAAAAGAGAGGCCTATGGCAAAAAATAGAAACCTTTTGAATGGCCGCCAGGCTTGCGGAAGCCGTTGTTACCACAGCGCCGAACAGGTACTGGCAGAAAAACAACAGCGGGAAAACATAAGAATGATGCAGGATCAATAACATTATAAGGAATTTATTATGAAAACAATTTCAGTAAAAGAAATGATGGTTCCCCTTGAGGAATACGCTACGGTTGACGAAAATGCCAGCCTCGGGGAAGCGGTGGTGCGACTGGAAGAGGCCCAGAAAGAGTATTTTGAAAAATATGAGCCCGGTATTTATCCGCACCGGGCGCTTCTGGTTTTGAATAAAGCGGGAAAAGTAGTGGGCAAACTGAGTCAGCTGGACATTCTCAAGGCGCTGGAGCCGAAGTATCAAATGTTGATTTCTTCAGATACCCTGGCCAGAACGGCAACCAGTGGCTTCAGCCCCAATTTTCTGAAAATGATGATGGAACAGTACAATCTTTTTGATAAACCGTTGCAGGATTTATGCCGCAAGGCATCGGGGATAAGAATAAAAGATTGCATGTATTCACCGGGACAGGGGGAGTATGTCGAGGAAAACGACACCCTGGAGGTTGCTGCTCATCAGCTGGTAGTGGGACACCATCAATCGCTGCTGGTGTCCCGCGGGCCGGAGAATATCGTCGGCGTATTGCGTCTCGTTGATGTCTTTAAGGAAATTTCTCAGCAGATTAAAAAGTGTGAAATATAACATCTAAAATAAGGACATAAAATCATGAGCTATGAAGGTGAACATTCCGCTGGAAACGGAACAGGAATTCTTTCCAATAAAATGTTCTGGCTGGGCCTGGGAATAGCAGTATTTATTGTAATCGGCTTTCTGTTACCCACTCCGGAAAGCTTGACGGAAATCATTCGCGACAACGGCTTTGCCCAGAAAATGATCGAATGGGGCATTGCCGAAGATATTCACGAGGCGGCCGGTAAAACGATGATTGTCCTGGGAATTATTCCCATGGCCATTATTTTCTTTGCCACGGAAGCCATTCCCATCGGACTAACCGGCGTACTGATGCCGGTTCTGGCCTATTTTTTCGAACTCCTGCCTTCCAAGTCGGTGGGTAAAACCTTTGCCGGAGATGCGCCCATGTTTTTACTGGGCGTTCTGGCCATGGGCGTGGTGGTGGTCGACGTGGGGTTGCATAAACGGCTGGCGACCTGGATACTGGGCTGGACCCGGGGGTTTTATATGCCGATTTTTGTCCTTTGTGTCAGTATGGCCACGATCGGCTCCTTTATCTCAGCGCATGCCATGTGCGCCTTCATGACGCCGGTCATGATGGCGGTGTATTTCGGGTCTGTGGCCTCGTCCTCTCCTTCCGGTGAAATCCGGCACGATCCGGGGCTGGCAAAATTTTTGCTGTTTAGCCTGTGTTTCGCCCTGAACGTCGGCGGTGTCGGCTCCCCGGCGGCGGGCGGTCGAAACGTTATCGTCATGGGTTTCTGGAGTGGGTATAACGTACCCATGGATTTTCTTACCTGGATGAAGTACGGCTTCCCCATGGTCCCGGTTCTGGGACTGATTGTAGCGATATATATGGTGATGTTTTTTTCCCGGAAAATTGCCGTCAAGGATCTGACCCCGGGTTTGACTGCGATTAAAGAAGAAACCCGGAAGATGGGCAAGATGCAATATGCCGAATACGTGGCCCTGGGCATGATGGTCCTGATCCTTTTCTTGTGGATCTTCGGCGGCGAAGAACTGGGCCTGGGCGGTCCCGCCCTCCTGGCCCTGGTCATTCCGGTGGTTTTCAAAGTAACCGACTGGCGCAAAATTTTAAACGGTATTTCCTGGGACGCCTGGTTCATGTATTGTGGCGCTCTGACACTGGGCGCTTTGCTGAAAGAAAGCGGCGCGGCGCTCTGGCTGGCTCAGACCGTCCTCAAGGTCCTGGGATATGCGGGCATCAGCCAGGGATTCGGGCTGTGGGTCGGCTTATCCACTTTTTCCGGATTGATTCCTGTTGGTATGTCTTTTTTATCTTCATTCT